>JANNPJ010000030.1:0-11368 GCA_031400005.1 Kineosporiaceae bacterium
GCGCCCGCGCCAAGGCCTTGACCACGGAGCAGTACGCCTCACCGCTGGCCAGCCGCCCCTACGACCTCCGTCACGCGGCCGTGTCGACCTGGCTGAACGGTGGGGTCGCCCCGACCCAGGTCGCCGAGTGGGCCGGCCACAGCGTGGACGTCCTGCTGAAGATCTACGCCAAGTGCCTCGACGGCCAGGAGGACCTCGCGCTCAAACGCATCGGCGCCGCACTCGGGCGCCCGACCAAGGCAGCAACGACCGCCAAGAAGGTCATCCCGAGCCCGAAGCGACCCCCACCGCCGAGGAACAATCCACCTACCCCACACGTCGGGCGCTAGTGCTCCTCGGCTGAGGCATCCATTTTTAGGGGCGTATTAGGGGCGACCACCCGTAGATACCCGCCTAACACCGGCCTCGGCCGGACACACCAAGATCCGCGATCAACGGAGTACCTGCAGGTGAGAGCCGATTTTGCTGGTGGGGCGAGCGGGGTTCGAACCCGCGACCGACGGATTATGAGTCCGCTGCTCTAACCGATTGAGCTACCGCCCCAGACGACCCGAGAGCCGCCGGAAAGCACCCTACCGACCTCAGGAGGTACGGCGCTCGGAGCGGGGGCGATCGAGGCCAAGATCAGGCCGGCTTGGCGTCGTCACCACGCACGTGCCGGGCCAGGTTGGACACATCCTCATCGCCGAAGCCCGCCTCGACCAGTTGCTCCTCCACCCGGGCCACCAAACGGGCGACGTCCAGTGGAAGGTCCATCGCCTCCGCTTCGCGCAACGCGATCCGGACATCCTTCAGGTGCAGCGACGTCCGAAATCCCAGCGGGTACGAACCGCCGACCATGTTCGCGGCCCGGTTGCGCAGCACCCACGAGTCGGCCGCCCCGGCGCCGAGCGCCTCAAGCAGCGCCTCCGCCGGCAGTCCGAACCGCTCGGCGAGCACCACACCCTCGGCCACCCCGGCGTATACCCCGGCCAGCACGACCTGGTTGACGGCCTTAGCCGCCTGGCCCGATCCGGCCGGGCCGAGATGGGTGATCCGCGCACCGAAGGCCGTCAGTACCGGCATCGCGAGCGCGACCGCGGCCTCGGTACCGCCGACGAACACGGTGAGCGTGCCCTTCTGCGCGCCTTCGGACCCGCCGGAGACCGGGGCGTCAACGAACAGCCGCCCGTCGACGGCGAGCCGTTCAGCCAGGTCCCGGGCCAGTGACGGTGACGCCGTGGAGCAGTCGACCAGCACCGATCCCGCGGGCAAGGTGGACGCGACGCCGGCCGCGCCGAAGACGACAGCCTCCAGGTCCGGGTCGTCCGATACGCACGTCAGGACGGCATCGGCGCCCTCGGCGGCAGCGGCAGCGGTCTCCGCCCGGACTGCACCCAGGTCGGCCAGCGGCTCCTCACGGTGCCGGGTCCGGTTCCAGACCGTGACGTGATGCCCCGCTTTGATCAGGTGCCGAGCCATCGGCGCCCCCATCGTGCCCAGCCCGACCACGCCGACCTTCATCGCAAAACCTTCCGTCGCTCCGCCATGGCTCGACGATCCCATAGTGGACGTCGACAGCGGCGTTCCGGGCGTCGGAACGCCGGGAGTGCGACGTCGCTCAGGTATCGCCGTTCAGCTCGGCCCGGACCAGGGCAATCGACGTCAACCATCCGGAGAACTGGTCGCCTTCGGCCCATTCACCCCGCAGTTCGGTGCCCTCGCCGGTGACCAGATCGAGCGCCTGGACCGCCATCGACGCGAGATCGCTCGGCAGATCGAGGAATTCACCAGCGACGAGGAAGTCCGGGGCATACGGGGTATCGATCCGCCGGGCGTTCGGCTGATGCGCCGCGACCACCGCCGCCCCGGCCACGACCTCCGATCCGTCGTTCAGCTCCAGGTAATCCACTTCATCGAGCGCAGCGAAAAATGTCTTTCGAAGTATCGCCGCGCGTTCGGCCTTAGGTGCATGATCGAGATCGTCACACCAGTCGGCCGCCACATCGTTGTCGAACGGTCCGAGGTCCCAGGTCCCCACGGTGTGTCAACTCCCCATTCCGTCACTGAGCATGAGTTCCGCAAGCTACACCGCCTCGTGACCTCCTCCGACTCATTGCCGCTCTGAGCAGCCCACAGCGATGCCCAGATCCCAGGAAACCCGCACCAACCGCCCCCTTGGTGCGACGCTCGTCTCCCCCCAGGAGCTGACCCCGAGCCGACCCGGTTCATCCCCCGGGTTGATGTGGCTGCTGGTGCTCGACCCGCAGGCTGTACGTAGTCGCTGACAGCCTCGGACAGCGACGGGCAGGACAGCCGAATGCACCGGGTAGCTCGCGGAGGGGAAAGAACCATGACTATCAGCCTGATCATTGTCGTCCCAGGTGTTGCCTTACTTCTGATCGCTGCTTTCGCAGGTCTCGTCACCACCTACGGGCACAGAACTGACGACGGCCTGGTCGCACCGCGCAATGCCGGATTCGGTGAGTCTGCTCGATTGATGCGCGCCGAAGCCATCCGCGAGCAGGCTCGCACCGATCTCAAGGCCCTCACCTCGCGCACGACCGGCTCGGCCCTGGCCATGCCGGTGACCGCCGCACCGAAGCAGGCCGACCGGCGGGCCGCCTGACCGGCACCCGACCGCTGACTCTCGCCGAACCGATGACCAGCTGGTTCATCGGTTCGAAGCCACCGGATCGAGGCCGGCCAACTGGTCCAGCTCAGCGAGGTCAGTACTCAGGCGCTCTGCCACGAGGCCCGCGTGCTTGCTTTCGGCTTGGCCGTATCCGCGCGGGATCGGCTCAACGACCATGATCAGGCCGAGGTAGATCCGGTAGAGCAACAGTCGCCGCCGTGCGCTCGGGTCCAGCGGCAGCACCGTCCCGGATTCCTGGTAGCCGCGGATGAAGTCCTCGTCGTCCCGGATCTCGCCGAAGAGCGCTGCCGAAGCGAAGTCCATCACCGGGTCGCCCCACATCGCTCGCTCACCATCGATCACTCCGCTGATCCTGGGCCGGCCGTCCAGATCGACCAGGACATTGCCGTCCCACAAATCAAAATGCACAAGGCAAGGGACGCGAACCGCGCCCAGATCGTTGACACATGCGTCCAGGGCGCGTCGAACCCGACGTGGATCGACCGGAAGCTCGGCTCGGTATCGATCCGCATCATTGAGGACGGCGTCCATCATGGCGGCAAACGCTTCACCCCACCGCGCGGTCAACCCACCGGTCGACTGAGATGGGTAACCGAAGGCCGGACCCGTGACCGCGTGCATCGCCGCCACGATCCGGCCCAGTTCGGCCCGTAACGGACCGCGCGCCGCATCTGACACCCCCGAACCGAACCAGGGGACGCCCGGCAGTTCGGTGACCAGAAGAGCTTGGCCGCCACCCAGATTCGGGGCCAGGTCCAGCAGAGCGATCACCTCGGGGACGGGAAGCGCGGCCTGCTCCTTCGCCGTGGCGTAGAACAGCGCTTCGGTGGTGACGATCCCCTGTTCGTACGTCATCGCCGCTCCCCTCGGGTCCGGCGACAATTTCAGGACCACGCCCGGCCTATCAGCGAAGGTCAACCGGTAGACGCTGTTGAAGGTGCCTCCCGCCAGGAGCGACCTCTCGGTCATCGGTGAGTCGATGCCCGAGCGCACGAGGAGGTCCTGGAGGTCCTGCACACCGAGGAACCGGCGATGGGCATTAGCCACGACTGGCCACCGCTAACCGGACACCCATCGCAATCAGAATCGAACCCATCACCCGGTGCAGGAGCTTGGCGAGTTGCGGGCGTTTCAGGGCGCGGCCAGCCTGGGACAGCAGATAAGTCACGCCGGGGTACCAGGTCATCAACACCGCCGCGTGCGCAACGAGCAAGACGGTCGCCACCGGAACCACCGAATCCCCCGGTCCGATGAACTGGGGGAAGATCGTGGTGTAGAAGAGGCCGACCTTCGGGTTGAGCAGATCCCCGAGCAAGCCCCGCTGTAACCCGCCGCTGAGCGACATCGTCTCGCGTGGTTCGGCGTCAAGAACGGCAGGGCTCGAGTGACGGCGTGCCGAGAGCAGGGCCTGGATGCCGAGCCACACCAGGTACACCGCACCGGCCAACCGCAGCGTTTGATAGGCCGTGGCCGAGGCCGCCAGTAAGGCGGCGAGCCCAGCGAGCGAGACAATCGCCCAGAACACCTTGCCCAGGGTGAGCCCGAGGGAGGCACCGACCGCTGCGCGCTGGCCGCCCAGACTCGCGCAGCGCAGCACCACGGCCAGATTCGCCCCCGGGGTCGCAGCCAGGACCAGACACAGCCCGACGAATGCCAACAGCTCTTGCCACCCGAGATTCACCGGACCAGGATGGCAGCCGCCCGAGCCAAGGTCCACGCCACGGTGACCCGAGGTCTTCTCAGCGAACCTCAGATATTCTTCTGGTCAACACGTTTGGTGACGATCGGGGTGGCGAGTTCGACACCCCAGAGCCGGGCCCGAGATCGTTCACCCTCGACCAATGGTCCAGGCGTGCCCTGGACATAGAACGTCATGGGTTCGGCGGCGGCCCTGAATCCTTTGCCCCGCAATCTGCGTTGCGCCGCTCTGGCCGCTGATCCTGGGACCCACCGTTTGTCGACTCGGGTATCGAAGGCGACGGTCGGCACCGAAGCCGATCCGGACACCGCATCCAGCCACTCCCGAATCCCCCCGGATGTGGACACGACGTGTCCGCCGGCTTGCCTGGCGGCGTCCTCACGGGTCT
The DNA here is from genome assembly GCA_031400005.1 of Kineosporiaceae bacterium. GTDB lineage: Bacteria > Actinomycetota > Actinomycetes > Actinomycetales > Kineosporiaceae > JANNPJ01. The sequence goes on from JANNPJ010000030.1 coordinate 4,723, forward strand.
GCGGCCGGCTCATTCCGAAGGCGTGAGTTGGCCCACCAACCACCAGAAGGACGACGTCCGCACCGATGTCGGTCGGAGCGGAGCCCACTTCGACGACGTCGACCGGCACCCGGGTGGACAGGCCCTCCCCGATCGCCGAAGCGATCGTCTCGGTGTTCCCGAACATGGACTCGAACACGACCAGCGCACGCATGGTTTCCGCCTCCTCAAGCACGGTTCTTACACCTTGAGTCTGGTACTCGGCGCCGGCCGGTGACAGGGCCGAAAGTCCTTTACCGTTAAGTGGTCACGTCACTTACGCTGGGATGGCTCGGCTGGAGGAGGAGTGATGTTGGCCTGGATCGTCGACGGTTCGGCGGGATCTGTCGATCCTTCGTCGGGGCGGATCACCGGCTCGCTCCGCCAGGTGGAACTACCCGATCCGGAGCCGGGTCCGGGTGAGGTCCGGGTCCGGGTGACCGCCTGCGGGGTCTGTCGGACCGACCTGCACCTGGCCGAAGGCGACCTGCCCGCGAAGCGTCCCGGAACCGTACCGGGGCACGAGGTCGTCGGCGTCGTCGATCGGCTGGGACCGGGCAGCGAGCGCTTCACCCTCGGTGACCGGATCGGCATCGCCTGGCTGCGCAGCACCTGCGGATGCTGTCGCTGGTGCCGACGCGGCGCCGAAAATCTCTGCCCTAATGCCACATTCACTGGCTGGGACGCCGACGGCGGTTACGCCGAGTTCACGCTCGCCCCGGAAGCGTACGCATACCGGCTCCCGCCCGATCTGGACGACGTTCACGCGGCACCCCTGCTGTGCGCCGGGATCGTGGGTTATCGCGCGCTGCGGCGTACCGGGTTGCCCCCAGGCGGCCGATTGGGCATCTACGGGTTTGGGTCGTCCGCTCACCTCGTCGCCCAGGTTGCGATGGCCCAAGGCGCGCGGGTCCACGTCCTGACCCGCTCGGCTCGGGCGCGGCATTTAGCAGCAAGGCTCGGCGCAGCCTCCGTCGGGGCGGCAACTGACCCGCCACCCGAGCCCCTGGACGCGGCGATCATCTTCGCTCCGGCCGGCGAACTGGTGCCGCCGGCTCTGCGGGCCATCGACCGCGGCGGCGTACTCGTGCTGGCCGGGATCCACCTGAGCGACCTGCCGTCGCTGAACTACCAGCGCGAACTTTTCCTGGAGAGGGAGATACGCAGTGTGACGGCGAACACCCGAGCCGACGGCGAGGAATTCCTCCGACTCGCCGCGGCGCTCGGCGTCGTCGCAACCGTCGTCCGCAGACCGATGTCGGCGGCCGCACTCACCATGGCAGACCTCGCCACCAACGCCTACGAGGGTGCAGCAGTGCTTATTCCCTGATCACTGCCGCAACTCGATCTGCCTGCGACAACGTCCCCAGCTAGGGTGAGTGTTTCGAGCACTCTCACGGCGGTCGGACGGAGGTTCGCCGATCGCTGCAAGAGTCGCGACAAGCCCAAGGAGACGAAAGCATGGCCAAGATCCTTTTCGTAATGACGGCCGCCGACCACTGGACGCTGGCGGATGACACGAAGCACCCGACCGGCTTCTGGGCCGAAGAGGTCGTCGTCCCCTACCAGGCGTTCACTGCGGAGGGTCACCAGGTCGTGGTGGCAACTCCGGGCGGTGTCGTGCCCACGGTGGACGCCACGAGCCTCGCCCCGGCGTCCAACGGCGGCCAGGACGGCGCCGACCAGATTACCCAGGCCCTCGCCGCCATGACCGAGTTGCAGCAGCCTTTGAAGATCGACGAGGTCGCGGTCGATGACTACGCCGCCGTCTACGTCCCCGGCGGGCACGGGCCGATGGAAGACCTGGCCACCGACGCCGAGTCCGGCCGGTTGCTCACGCTGGCGCTGCAGTCCGGGAAGCCGCTCGGAGTGGTGTGTCATGGCCTGGCCGCGCTGCTCGCAGCCGGCGGAGCGCAGGAGGCATCGCCGTTCACCGGTTACCAGGTGACCGGGTTCACCAACGCCGAGGAGACCCAGGCCGGGCTCGCGGCAAAGGCCCCGTGGTTGCTGCAGGATCGCCTCGTTCAGATCGGCACCAATTTCCAGGAGGGCGACCCCTGGGGCCCGAACGTCGTGGTCGACCGCAACCTGATTACCGGACAGAACCCGGCATCCTCTGCCCCCGTCGCCGCAGAGATGCTCAAAACCCTGCCGTAGCAACCGCTCAGGTGGGTTTCCGCGGGTGCCTGCTCAGGAATGCAGCGTGAGGCGGAAGACGCAGCCATCCCCCGCGGGCCCTGGCGAGGTCACTCGGAGGCTGCCACCGTGGGCAAGTGCCACGTGGTTGGCGATGGACAGCCCGAGACCCGTTCCTGGCACATCGGATCTTCCTCGCCAGAACCGACTAAGTATCAGTTCTTGCTCCTCAGCGGGAATTCCGGCTCCATGGTCGGACACGCTGACGGCCACCTCCTGGTCGTTGACGTCGACGACGATCTCCACCGTGGAATCGTTGGGTCCGTAACGGATCGCGTTATCGATGAGATTGATGATGGCCCGACGCACACTGGGCGCGTCAACCGGGCACGTGGCGGTTGGCGGTCCGGTGCATGTCACGGTGGCCCTTTTCGCCTCGGCCAGGACCGTGGCGGCCCCGATGGCCTCGCGTGCAATGGCCATCACATCAGCGGGCCTGCGGTTGATGGTCCGGGCTCGACCGCGAGCATCGACGAGGAGTTCGTTGATGGTTGTCTGCAGCCGGACAGCTGTGGCCTGGGAACGTTCAAGGCCTTGCCGGTAGACGTCGATGGTTGGTTCCGGATGCGCGAGGATCACCTCCGCGTTGGCCATCAGTACCGCTAGCGGTGTGCGGAGTTCATGGCTGGTCTCCTCGATCAGCCGGCGCTGGATCTGCGCAGACTGTTCCAACCGGTCGAGCATGGTATCGACGCTTGCTGCCAGAGCCACCACTTCGCTGGGGCCATGGGTGAGTCCGATGCGTCGGCTCAGGTCCGTTCCCTCAATGACTTCGGTGACGGCGCGCACCCGGTCGATCGGGCGCACGGCTCCCCCGGCCCACCACCAGGCCAGACCGGCGGCGGCCGGGCCCAGGGCAAGGACGGTCCAGGACACCCAGGCAGATCGATGGCCGGCCCTGGTGGTGACCGTCGCACCACCGCCCCGGGTCTCGGTCTCCGTATCGCTGATCACGGTCACCCCGAAGAGCAGCAGTGCTGGCAGGTAAATAGCCAGGAATCCGAGCACAGTCAGGTGGACCCGCAGCGATCGCGGCGCGCGCATCACGGCTCCACGCGGAGCTGATAGCCAACGTTGGTGATCGTCACGATCAGCGCTGGTTCACCCAGCTTCTTCCGAAGCCGACTGAGGATCACCCGCACCGAGGCGGTGAAGGGATTGGCCTGGGCGTCCCAGACGTGCTCGAGCAGTTCCTCCGCCGACAGCACCTGACTCGGGTGACTCATGAAGTAGCGCAGTAGCGAGAACTCCCGAGCAGTGAGCGCCAGCTCGGTGCTCCCCCGCCAGACCCGGTGCGCTGCAAGATCTAAGGTCAGTTCCCCGGCTCTGAGCGTGGAGGCGTGCTCATCGCCGCGACGTCCCAATGCCCGTAACCTGGCCACAAGTTCGGCGAAATGGAACGGCTTGACCAGGTAGTCGTCGGCGCCTGCATCGAGGCCAGTGATCCGATCCTCGACCGCATCCCGGGCGGTGACCACGATGATGCGGCGGGGACGACGAAGGTCCTGATCGTTCGCGAGCCTGCGTACGAGGTCAAGCCCATCCGCGTCGGGCAGGCCAAGATCGATGCAGGCGACGTCGTACGAGGTCGTCAGGAGCAGTTCCTCGGCCTCCGCGTAGGTACCGGCGACATCGACGGCGTACGACTCGTTGCGCAGGCCGAGCGCGACGATCTCCGCGAGGGGCGGGTCGTCCTCCAGGAGCAGGACACGCATGCGGTGCTTCCTTCCTCTGGTCCGGCTCCTTCAGTCGACACGTTCGGCAACCGTCGTCCCCGCGGGGCCGACCACGGTCAGCCGGTCACGTTGGATCGTCACGGTGACCGCTGGCGCGCGGCCGATCGGATCCTCGGGACGATAGCTCGCCCCTCCGGAGGATAGGAAGCGCAGCGTCGGTAGCCCAGTTGGCACTTCGGCCCCTCCAATCCCGGTCTTGTCGTCGACCGCGTACCATCCGGTGATCACGCGTTTCGTGGTGGTGATGGTGACGTACGTGCGTAGTTCACCGTCGCGTTCGATCGTGCCGGACCGGGCAACCGCGGTGATCGAGCCGAAGTCGGACTCCAGCGCTGAGCGCTCCTGCTTGCCTTCCGTGGTTTTGCCAGCGAGTAGCGCTGAAACTCGGCTTTCATGCGCGGCCCTCCTTCGTGCCTCTGCCTCGTCGCGGGGCGGGAACAGAACGGCGACGGCATCGGCGCCGTTGGCGGACATCGAAAGCTTGCCCTCGTCGGCATCCAGCTCGAGTGAGCCACCCGTCTCCAGCTTGTACGAGCCGTCCACGTCGTCCGAAATATCTTTTCCAACAATGAGTTCAGGCTCTGGCAACGGCTGCCCGGTGAAGAGCGATCGACCCACCGCCTGAAGCAATTGCTCTGCCGTCAGGCCAGGCTTGTTGGAGGCCAACGTCACCACCTGTTGACGCCGCGGCAACCAAGCGACGACGACGTTATGCCCAACATCACCTCCGCCACCCGCGGTGGCGAGAAAAGGTTCACCGAATAGCGATTTGTCGTGCGCGACCCATCCCGGCGTCTGTGACTTGCCTTTTCCGAGGCTGGATCCGAGACCGGATGGCAAAGCGCTGATGATGCTGACCGATTCAGCGGACACCAGCTTTCCGCTGAACAGTGCGTGCGTCCAGGTAGCCAGATGCCGAGTCGACATGGCCAGCCCACCGTTGGCGTCCATGGTCCAATGCTGCCCAGCGGAGAGTCCGCCGTCCGCTGGCTTTCCATCGTCCGCTGGCTTTCCATCGTCCGTTGGCTTTCCATCGTCGAGATACCCGACGGCGCGATCTCTGGGTGCGGTCGGCTCGCCGTTCCAAAATCCGCCCACAACTTTGCCATCCGGCAGGGTCAGGATCTCGGTCACGACGTAGTCACGGTAGCTCGTGCCGGAGACCCTCTCAATCAAGAGCCCCAGCAAGGAATACCCAGCGTTCGAGTACTGGTAATCGGTTCCTGGGCGGAAGACTATGTCGAGCCGATTGATGGCTTGAATCGCGTCGCCTCGGTCGAGGGGCTCGTCGTCATTGCCGATTGATCCGCGCAGCCCGCTCGCGTGCAGCAGGAGGTGCCTGATGGTCGCCTTGGCTATCGGACCCGATAGTTCCGGCATGAACCTACCCACCGGATCATCGAGGGCGACATGACCCTTGTCAGCGAGGTCGAGAATGGCGGCAGCGGTGAAAGCCTTGGTTACCGATCCGATGTCGAAGACCGTGTCGGCGGTGTTCGGCTTCTTCCTCGCCTCATCGGCCAAGCCGAACCCAGCCAGGCAGTCTTCCGTGCCTCGGGTCGAGATGGCGATCGAACCGCTGAAACCGGCCTTCGCCCAGGACCGGAACGCGGAGAGAAGCTGCGGATCACACTGCATCGAAGGCTTCTCACCGGTCGGCTCCGGCTCGGGACTGGCATCCATGGTGCAGGCGGCTACCACGATCGCCAGGACCAGTAGCACACCGGTGAAGGATTTCCTCATGCCCATACGGTAGGAACCGCGCTGCGAACGTGATGTAAACCCGGCGATTACCTTCGAGGTCGAGATCTCGACCTGACCGTGCGCGCCCCGGACAGGACACCCATGATCCGAGCTAAGTCACTCTTGCCTGGAGTCCGTCCGCTTCCACTGGCGATATCCGCTCATCGTGACACCGATTCCGATCAGAAGCGGGCCGATAGGTCCGGCCAGCAGGGCATCCCCGAACGAGGTGCCCCCAAGCAGACGAGCGATGACGAACGCACAGGCCAAGACGACGGCGGCGATGCCGAGTCCGATGCTGAGCCGTGCTGAGCTGTGTCGATCCACCACAGCATTTTATCCATAAACCGGGCACCGCTTTCTAACTCGCCCCACCGTTGCTGTGCTCAGCTGCCTGGCCAATGCCTCTGCGGTGCACCACTTCCCTATCGGGGTCACCGATGCTAGCCCTGGCCGCTGGTCGGGTCGAGGTCCAGCTTGAGTCCACCGCCTTTCGTGTCATCGCTGGTGACTGTGTGGTTCGGCGCGGCGGTATCGGCCAGGGCATTTCTTGTCCTGTTCGTATCATTCCTTCCCTTGTTCAGCGTCGAAGCGACCGCCGGGGCCAAGACGATCCTGGCGCTGATGCATATCGCCGTGGCGTCCGTACTGATCCCAGCCTTCACCCGCCGAACGCCTATGCAGGAACCTCGCTAGTTCTGCGCATTATTGCTCTGCCACGAAGACAGAGTACGGAGTTCGGGACTACGGGGGCGGCCCACGCGCGACCCAGAAAATGAAACTATGCACCAGGATGATCTGATGAAGCGTCAGTCGAGGAACCGAATTGTGGGCGATCGCCTCTGGGACGAGCAGGGACGCCTGTGGTCGTGCTCCTTGGGATCGTGGGCATCGCGCGACGAGGCAACCGAAGTGCTGTCTGGCGGGCAAAGGCTCTGCTGCACGGCATCGAT
>JANNPJ010000052.1:0-10591 GCA_031400005.1 Kineosporiaceae bacterium
TATCACCCAGGTACAGGGCGCCGGCCTACACCCATCGCGTACCCAGCCCTGCTGTGAGCGTGGGATGTGCCCGTTCGGGCGTGGCACCTAAGATCACGACGTGATGGCTGCGGTCGAGCGCGTTCGGGAGACGGTACGTCACCACCCCACGGCCGCCGATGCAATAGGCGTGTTCGTCCTGTTTGCCCTGTTGCTGGTGGTGCGCCATCCAGACGCTGCACCCGGACAGCAGGCGCCCACCGCAGCGACTGTCGTGCTCGCGTCGATGGCCTTGGTGCTGCCTGCCCGGCGGCGCTACCCCCGCGCCACGGTTGCCCTGATAGCAACCGGTGTAGCCGTTGCGACCCTGCTGGCCGAGGGCCGCCAAATATACCTGTTTCCTTTAACGTTCGCCGTTTTTGCGGTAGCGCTGCGAACTGATCGCCGCACCACGGTCAGCATCTTTGGACTGTGCGCCGTACCTCTCGCGGTGATCGCTGCGGCAAATTCCCCGGATCGGGGACTGGCTGTGGTGGCGGACCTGATCGCCTGGATTGGTGTCCCCGCCGCCGTGGGTGATGCGGTCCGTAACCGGCGCGCCTACGTTGCCGCGATTCAGGACCGCGCCGTTCGGGCTGAGCAGACCCGTGAAGAGGAAGCCGGTCGGCGGGTAGCCGAAGAGCGGCTGCGCATTGCCCGGGAACTGCATGACATCGTTGCTCATCACGTCGCTGTGGTCAGCGTGCAGGCTGGTCTCGCCGAACACCTGATCCATAAGAAACCTGATGCGGCGCAGGCGGCGCTTCGGCACGTGCAAGAGGCCAGCGCCGCCATTCTGAACGAGCTCGGCGGCATTCTGCGCGTGTTACGCGAGTCGGACGAGTCACAGTCTGCGAACCTATCGGCACCGGGCTTGAACCAACTAGGCACGCTGGTCGCCTTCTATGCCGAGGCAGGCCTGAACGTGACCTGGTCAATGAGTGGGCAGCCCCGGGCGATAGGCGACACCCTGGATCTGGTGGCGTACCGCGTCGTGCAGGAAGCCTTGACGAACGCCCACAAGCACGGCATGGGAGAGGCCCGGGTCGAGGTGCGGTTCGCCCCTTCAAAGGTGTTTCTGGAGATAACCAACGCTGTGTCCGACGCCGACTTGGCCGTCCATCGTCCCGGCTATGGATTGATGGGGATGCGTGAACGAGCCGCCGCCGTCGGCGGTGTTCTGCAGGTCGGTCCCGTCTCGCCAGGGCAGTTCCGGGTTGCCCTCACCCTCCCTTGCTGACAGGAGCTCCGTGACGATCCGAGTCCTCGTCGTTGATGACCAGGCCCTCATCCGCGCCGGACTGCGTGCGCTGATCGATTCGGAGGAGGATCTCGAAGTCGTGGGTGAAGCCGCTGATGGCCTGGAAGCTGTGGTTATGACCCGCAACTGCCGCGCCGACGTGATCTTGATGGACATCCGGATGCCTGGCCTCGACGGCATTGAAGCCACCCGACGGATCACTGCGGATCAGGGCCTGGAGGGGGTTCGGATTCTGATCCTCACCACCTTCGAACTAGACGAGAACGTACTGCTTGCGCTAAAGGCAGGAGCCAGTGGATTCCTCGGGAAAGGCTCTGCCCCTGGCGAACTTCTCGCCGCCATTCGAACCGTCGCGGCAGGCGATGCGTTGCTCTCGCCGAAGGCCACGCAGACGCTCATCCGTCAGTACCTGGCCCACCCTGACCACGACGAAACCTCGGCCGAGGAGCGGTTGGCGGTGTTCGCCGTCCTTACCAGCCGGGAGCGTGAAGTCGTCACCATGGTCGCGCAGGGTCGGACCAACGATGAGATCGCCCGCCACTTCTTCGTGTCCCCGGTGACAGTGAAGACCCATCTCAATCGAGCCATGACCAAGTTGAATACCCGAGACCGTGCTCAACTGGTGGTCCTTGCCTTCCACACTGGGCTGGTTCGACCTGACTGACGGCGTCTGAGCGCCGCGTGCGGCTCAGGCTAGAACAGCCGGCTTGAGCACTTCCGTGCACCACTGGCGGAAACTGGTGGGGGTGGTGGCCTGCGGGGTCCGGGGTTGGATGTTGTCCAGGCCTTTATCTTTGGCCAGCCTCATGTCGAGCAGTCCTTGCGCCATCGCCTCGGACATGCCGTTCCTGAGGAGTTCGGCCTTGAACGCCTCGCCCGGGATCTGCTGGTAGCGGATCGGTCGCTCCAGCACCGCCGACATGATCTGCGCCATGTCGTTGCAGGAAAGCTCTTCGGGGCCGAGTACCGCGACGTCGTCCTGCCCGCTCCAGGAATCGTCGAGGAGCAGGCGGACGGCGGCGGCGGCGATGTCACGGGTGGCGACGGTGGGGAGCTTGCGGTCCCCGGAGGGCACGTCGAAGAATGCGCCCTGGCTCTTGACCGCCTCGACCTGGGTGAGGAGGTTGTCCATGAAGGAGGGCAGCGTCAGTGCCCGGAAACTCACACCCGTTTTCGTGATCAGGTCGTGCATCGCCAGTGAGGCGGTCACCACTCCGGCGTTGTTGGCCAGTGCTGACCCGCGGCCGAGGACGGAGACCGCGACGACCCGCTGCACGCCCTGGCTGGTGAACGCTTCGCAGGCCGGCCTGGTGAAATCCAGGTAAGAGGCCTCGACGCTGTGGGTGCCGTAATCCGGTGGGACAAGCCAGAACACGGTGTCGGCGCCAGTGAAGGCCCGGGTGACGACGTCGGGGTCGCCGTGCGAGCCCTGCACGACGTCAACGCGTCCCTGGATGTGGGAGGGCAGGCGAGAGGGATCGCGCACGATCACCCGGACCTGGGCGTGATGGTTGAGCAGACCTTGCAGGACCTGGCTGCCGATGGCGCCTGTGGGTGTGGTCACAACGATCATTAGGGTTCTCCGGACGTGAGAAGCGAGAAGTGTGTGAATGCCAGACCGGTGGTGGTTGAATACGTTCTGGCGGAACCTCAGTGATCTGCGCGGCCGTGGCCGCGCAGTGCGCCAGAACGACTGTGCTGCATGGGCCCCCAGGACGCCAGGAGACGTAACCCGTCATGGGAAAGGGAACCGGGAGCTGCGCTCCAGACGAGGATGTGCTGCTCGGAATCCGTGGCACACGTGAGCGTGTCCCAGTCGAGCGTCAACTCGCCCACCACCGGATGGTGCAGCCGCTTGGTGCCCTGCTTTCGGGTCGCGACGTCGTGTTCGGTCCACCACTGGTGGAACTGCTTGTCGAGATTGGACAACTCGTCGACCAGGGTGTTGAGGCGGTGGTCGCCGGGATACCGTGCGCTCTCCATCCGCAGCTGCGCGATGGCCAGGCGGGCGACCTCCGCCCAGTCCACGTACAGCTCGCGCATCCACGGCTCGGTGAACAGCAGCCGGACGAATACGCGCTCCTGCTCGGGAATTTGTCCGAAATCCGTCCACAACACCGTGGCCAGATGGTTCCAGGCCAGGACGTCGGTGCGCCGGCCGATGACAAAAGCGGGCGTGGCTCTGAGGTCATCGAGCATCCGCTGCAATGGCGGATCCACGCGCTGCCGCTGGAGTGGTGCCGGCGGGGGCACAGCCTGTTTGACCGCGAGTTCGAGGAGATAGGTCCGCTGGTCCTCGTTCAGCCGTAGCACCTGCGCAATCTCGCGCAGGAGTGGGACCGATGCCTGGAGGCGGCCCTGCTCGATCCGCGCGTAGTACTCGGTGCTGATGGAGGCGAGCAGGGCCACCTCCTCGCGGCGCAGACCGCTCACACGTCGTCGTTGCCCGGGGGAGAGCCCGACATCGGAAGGGTTCAGCTCGCCGCGGCGGGCCTTGAGGAACTCACCCAGCTCGTTCAACTGCGGGCTGCGGCTCATGATCCGAAGCGTTGCACGGAAGCCCAGCGTTGTAAGGGGGAGAGTTCCTTCCTACCTTCCCGGCTTGCCGCATGGCGAAAGCCACGCTCGGATAATGGTTTATCCGCGCTCCGATCCGGCCTCGGCGGCCCAGAGGGATTGCCTACTGGGTCGCCGAGTGGGTCCTGCCGCAGAGTCAGCTGAGCGCCTCGACCAGCTCTTGCGCCAGCGGTACCGCAGAAACCGGATTCTGTCCGGTGTAGAGCGTGCGGTCGACCTCGACGTGCGGCGTGAACGGCTCCGCCTCGCGGTAGTCCACCCCAAGATCATTCACGAGGCGGTCCTGCAGCAGCCACTTTGCCCGCTCCGCGAGGCCGTTCAGCTTCTCCTCGGCGTTGGACAGGCCGGTCAGGCGGTAGCCGGCGAACGGGGACTTCCCATCGGCGCCGATGGTGGCCAGCAACGCCGCCGGGCCGTGGCACACCAGGGCTACCGGCTTGCCCGAGGCGAGCCACTTGATCAGCAGCTTGCCGGACTCGGCATTGTCGGGCAGGTCCTCCATCGGACCCCAGCCGCCCGGGATGAAGACGGCGTCGTAGTCCTCGATCCGCACGTCCTCGATGCGCATGGGGTGCGCCAACTCGGTCGCCTCGCGCAGCGCGGTCCGCATGCGCTCTGCGCCTTCGGGACCGCCGTTGAACTCGGGGGTGAGGCTCATCGCGTCCGCTGTGGGCGGGACGCCGCCGGGTGTCGCCGCCGCGATCTCGTACCCGGCCTGGGTGAAGACCTCGTACGGGCCGAGCGCTTCCTCGGCCCAGAAGCCGGCGGGCTGCTTGGTTCCGTCGGCCAGCGTCCAGTGGTTGGCGGCGGTTATCAGGTAAAGGATCTTCGTCATTAATGTGCTCCCAGCAATGGTTTTCAGGCGTCCAGTACTTGGCGAAGGACGTAACTGTCGGCTGCCTGCCGCATCCGGGCAAGCTGTCCGTCCCGGACGGTCCACAGGTGGATGAAGCGGACATCCGCCTTGTTCCCCTGCTTCGTCTCGGCGTGGTAGTGCCCGAACACGAAGACGTGGTTGTCGTCATCCGCGAAGTACTCCTCGGGGACCGCGCCGAAGGACTCGTAGTTCGGCATTATCGGGCCGAAGAAGTTAGTCGCCACGTCGTCCCAGCCGTGGTACACGCCGCTGTTCGGAAAGCCAGGAGTGATGTCCCAGATGAGATCCGGGGCAATCACCTCTTTGGTGACTTCTGGTGCCATCCGGGATTCGTAAAGTCGCCGGACGAGGGCAAGGTTGGACGGTGCAGTCATTCTCGCTCCTTGGATCTACTGGGTTCGTTGCCAAGCGTTGCATCGAAAGAGTGCGCCGTAAGGGGTAAGAAACCTTCCCCCGGCAGACCGCTGCCGGGTCAGCGATCCGACGCCCTATTGCCGGTCGCTTGGATGAGCTCCGCGGATTGACGGATGCCCGCGCCGGCGGTGTCGACGAGGCAATGACGACCAAGATCGACTTCTACGAGCGCAGCGACCTGCCGGAACGGTCCAAAGTCGCGCTCCGGATCACCGATGCCTTCATCATCCGTCCCGATCTGCTTTCCGAGTCCACCGTCATTCAGGCCCACGAGTTCTTCGACCCCGAGCAACTCGCCGAGCTGTGCCTGGACATCACCAAGTGGAGTACGCAGAAGATCCACGTTGCCCTGGGCACCGATGGCACGGACCGACTGCCGGTCAACGACGCAGGCACGTCCTTCTTCGGCTTCGATGACAGCGGACGCGTTGCCGGATTCTCGGCCGGATAGGAGCCACCGATAGTCCCATCACCTGCCGGGTAATTCGGTCGTCGCTCCGCGTGCGCCGAACGGGGATCAGTTGCATCAAATGAGTGACCCGGACGACTTGCCGATGACTAAACGTTACTCACTGTGATGGAATCGAGTGGTCGGTCGCATCCGAGACCGCGAAAGTGAAAGCTGTTGAAGGGGTCACCATGAAGAAGCCTGCCATTCGCGCTCTCGCCGCCGCCAGCGTCCTCACCGCTCTCCTGGCGACCGCGGCCCTGACCGCTGCGACGACCTCGACTGTAGAAGCGGCCTCCACCGTCGGACGGAGCTGGGCCGGTTCCCGCGGCTGAGGGCGTCGAAGACCGGCGAAACCGCACGTCGACGGTCCACTGCGGTAGCTAGGGGGCGAGCAGGCGGCAGCCCTTGAACACCAGGACGTTGCCATCCTCGCTGAACATTCGGCATTCGCCAGGCCGTGGCCAAGCACGCGGTAGGCGGTGATGCCAATGCCCAGCTCGCGGGTGGTCGGCAGACCTGTGATCTGAGTGATCTACTTCCCCAACCACGAGCCCTACTTCGTGCAGATCCCTGGCTCGTGGTCAGTCGGATGTGACCTCGCCGGGCTCGGGAACGACCCAGCCGATCACTGGTCGCGTACCCACTGGCTGGGGCTGGGTTCATATTCACCTTCGAGCGGCATGGCCTCAGGTAGTCACCGGATTCGCACGGTGGGAGAGGACTGCTCATCCATGGATCGGCGGTCTCTGGATAGTCAGGCGGGCTTCTGAGGATGGCAGCGGCTGATATCAATGACTTGTCAGGGGAAGCCATGCGGAGCCCGGCGAGACTGCCCCTCCGCTAGCCTCACCGGGCCCCTGACCCCGGCTGCCAGTGGCCCCTGCTGGCGCCGTTCGCTGCGGGTCACCGGCGGATCATGGTGGCCCACAACAGCTGTCACGGGGAGTGTCACCCCGCTTAGCACCGAGTAATCAGTACGAGAATCGGCCTCTGGTGTGAAGCGGGATTCCGAAACCGGACGTCCATCCCTGGATTTGTCATCGAGTGAGCGGTTTTCGCGAACCAGTAACCATCTGGGTGATCGTGGGCGTACTATTGACAGTGGCTTCGAACGTCAGTGACCCCTCCCATTGACGTTCCCAGTCAACGGTTGTCAGCCACGGCAACGGCAGTGCCCCCCTGCGGCCGCGGCCCGGCGACCAGGTGGGCCCTGACGGACCCTCCGGCTCGCTGCCGTTCATCGGCCCCCGGACGTCAGGGCCTTCACCTTTGCTGCACGAGCACCCACCAGCCGTGGACGACGAGCCGAATCTTGGGCGGATGCTTCACTGGCTGCGTGATCCCTGTAGCTGGCCTAACGTTTCAGCGCCGGTGCCCGACTCAGGCTTCTGTGGTGCCGCTGACCACCACCAGTCGGCGAAAGGTGGCCTCGGAGGTCTCATCGGCGGGGAACATCAACTCCACCCGCAGTTCGGACGTCGTGACCTCGGTGGCGTGGTCGAAGCGCATCACCGTGGAGATCGTCCGCACGAGTTGACCATTCAGCCGCAGGATCGGGCAGGCGACCGGGAGCCCGTCACCGTCCTCATCGGCGGCAGGCACCTGGACCGGCAGATCACGGGTGAGTTCCTCGGCCCGTCGCAGCAGCACGGCGACCTCGGGGTCACCGGTCACGAGCACTTCCCTCCGCAACGTGATCAGTGTCGAACGGACGACGTCCGCCCAGTTCACCACCTGGTCCCGGTAAGGACCCGGCCCGAACCACAGATCGATGACCTGCTCCGGGCTCATCGCCGTCACTCCCGGGAACAGGATCTCGGCACCCTGGTTGGCGGCCAGGAAACGCAGTCCCCGTCCGATCACCCAGGCCGGGTACGGCTCATGCTGGTGCAGTACTCGTTCCAGGACGTCCCGTACCGATTGCAGGGCGGGGCTGTCGAAGCTGTACGCCGGGTACGTGGGAGAAAGGCCGGCCGCCGCAAGCAGTTCGTTGCGCTCGCGTACCGGGATGGCCAGCGCGTCGGCCAAGCGGGCCACGAGCTCAGCGCCGGGGCGCGAGCGACCGGTTTCGACGAAGGACACGTGCCGAGATGTGGTTCCTGCGGCGGCGGCGAGGTCGAGCTGGGAAAGACCTCGCAGGCCACGCCAGTAGCGAAGCCGTCTCCCGAAGGGACTCGGCACCGCTTTCGTCGTGCTCTTCGACGGCATTGACATTGTCACGGGAGGGCGGCGGCGAGTTTGCGTGGATGCGGTGTGCCGGTCTCTAGCCGGTAGGCCAGTTCCTCGAGGACTTTGCCCGCGTCGCGGCTCACCCACCGCCGCAGCAGCGGCCCGAACGGGCGCATGATCGGGTGCAGTGTGAGCGTGGCATGCACGCGGATGGTGCAGGTGCCCGGCTCGATGCTGGACACGGACCACCGGCTGATCGCGTGGACGATGAACGATGGGCGGCCCTCGATCCATTCGTAGGACAAGGATCGGTCCGCCGGGTCGAACCGGATGAGCCGCTCCTTGATCACACCGGGTGCCACCGGTCCGAAGCCCCGAATGTGGCAGGTACGCACGCTGCTAGGTGCTGGTGGGCTATTCATGGTCGAGTTGACGATCAGTGCCGCCCACGTGCTGATGTCACCGAAAGCCCCGCCCACGAGGGTCCACGCCTTGTCGGCTGGAACCCGCACCGCGAGTTCTTCATGCATCTCCATCCCTCGAGTGTGACGGAGTCGGGGACACGTGGCGATTCCCGATCAGGGCATCAGCACAGCGTGTGGGCGGTGAGGGCCGTCACGGCACCGCCCTCACTATCGCCACCTATCCTCGGTCTGGACGGTCAATCCCTGCCGGGTGATGCCGGCCGCAGGATCGGAGACGCCCATGTCACGCTCTCGCGCCGTCGCCGTCGTAGGCGGCGGTATCGGCGGCCTTGCGGCGGCGCTGGCGTTGCTGCGGGCTGGGTTTGACGTGCGCGTCTACGAGCAGTCGCGGGCGCTGTCCGAGGTGGGTGCCGGTATCCAGCTCGCGCCCAACTGCACCCGGATCCTGCGCCGCTTCGGTGTCCTGCCGGCGGTCCAGCGGGTCGCGTTCGCGCCGGCCACGTTCGAATTCCGGCGGTGGGACGACGGGCGGTTACTGTCGCAGACATCGCTTGGCGCCGGGATCGAGGCCGCCTACGGTGCGCCGTATTTGCACGCCCACCGCGGCGACCTGATGGCGGTGCTCGCCGATGCTGTCGGCGCCGACCGGTTCGAGGTCGGCAGGCGCTGCGTCGAGGTGGCCCATGACGGTGCCGGTGCGCAGCTGCGTTTTGCCGACGGCGGCAGCGTGCGCGCCGATGTGGTGGTCGGTGCCGACGGGATCCACTCCGTCGTCCGTGCAGCGCTTTTCGGCCCGCAGGATGCGCGCTTCACTGGCCACGTCGCGTACCGGGGGTTGGTGCCGTCGGAGCGGATCGCCGAGCTGTCCCTGGAACCGGCCTGCACCGTGCGGCTGGGCCCGGGCGCGCATTTCGTCCATTACTTCGTCGCCGGCGGGCGGTTGCACAACGTCGTGTGTGTCATCGAGGAGGAGTCGTGGACGCGTGAGTCCTGGACTGATCCGGGCGACCCGGACCAGCTGCGGGCCGCCTTCGCTGGCTGGCACCCGGTGGTGGGTGCGATCATCGACGTTCTCGACCGGCCACTGAAATGGGCGCTGTTCGACCGGCCTCCGCTACCGCGATGGAGCAGCGGCCCGGTGACGCTGCTGGGCGACGCCTGCCACCCGATGCTGCCCTACGGCGCGCAGGGCGCTGCCCAGGCCATCGAGGACGCAGCCGTCCTGACCGCGTGCCTGTCCGGCGCCGAGGGCCGAGACGTGCCGGCGGCGCTGGTCCGCTACGAGACGATCCGCCGCGGTCGGACCGCCCGGGTGCAGGAGCTGTCCCGCGCCAACGGTCGGCGTTTCCACCTGCCCGATGGGCCGGAGCAACGGTTCCGCGACGCGGCGATGGCGTCGACGTTCGGCCTCTCGCCCGAGATCGACTGGCTTTACCGCCACGATCCGGTGACGGCCGACCCAGCAACGCCGTGACGCCGCCTGCCGCTGGATCAGGCGGCAGGCGGCTGGTTCGCGATATCTATGCCCGACCCTGGATGTGGCCCGTTGGTCCTACCGGTAGCGCTCTCGTTCCGCTTGCCGTTCGTGCTGATTCCGCTGGTGCTTTCACCAGTTGGCGCAGAGTGATGGGTGTCCTGGTCGACCGCACTCCAACGATCGGGGCGGGATTGCTGGCGGCCGTGGTCGTGCTCGTGCTCACGGCGTCCTGCTGGTTGTCGGGTGGCCGATCGGAGCGGGTGTGATGTCGGAACAGGTGTTGGCGATGATCGTGATCGTTGCCTCCGTGACGGTTTTGGTGTGGGCGGCGGCTCTGGTCTCCCGGACGGTGGATCTGGGGATCCTGCCGGTGCGGCGCCGGCGCCGGGTGCAGTGGTGCCAGGCACACGACCGGCAGGTGCGGATCGTCGGGTCCGGTTTGCTCGCCGTCCTCGTGGTGTGCCAATTATTTGGTGGAGAATCAGTTCTATAACGACCGTTATGGCGGTGGGTTACCACCTCGTCAGGGGAGGTTAGAAGACACGGTCGGCCACCCGCACCCGCTCAGTTACCTGGAGCGCGCGGCGTAGCTCGGCGGCCGGAACGGGGCGGCTGGGCTCGGGCAACCCCGACTCGGCCAGCAGCCGGGCGGTGCGCTTCTGGGCGCGTTCGACCGCTTCGCTTTCACAGAGGTGGCGCAGCACTTGGCGGTGCCGTGTCGAGGAGTCGTCGGTAACCGAAGATGCATCCGTGGTCGGGCGGTGGCTGACGACATTTGCCCGGGTTCGGCTGTGCCGGACGTCGCAGCTGGACTCGAGCCGCGATTACTACGTGCGCATCAGTGCACGCTCACGCCCGCACGGCGCCTCACTGCTCGGCTGGACCAACGCCATCGCCGGTCGGGCGAAGTTCACGTTCGTTC
>JANNPJ010000053.1:0-6192 GCA_031400005.1 Kineosporiaceae bacterium
GTCGAGGACGGCACCGCTGAGGAGATTGAGTTGCTGCGCACCACCTGCGCCTAACCACACGGCCGGGTGCGGGGGCAGGAGTCCCGAAAAGGGCTGCCGCGCCACCGCATCCGGCGCCGGTGATGACACTGAGCACGGGCGACGGGGGTGACGGTGCCCTCCGCGCGGTGACGGTGACGGCCACGACGACATCCAGGTCGAAACCCAGCGACATTGACGACAGCGACAGCGGCGGTTCCGGCAGCGGCGGGGGAATGTACGTTGTCCCGGCCGAGTCATCCAACCTGCAAGGCAACGGAAAGGGGTGGTCGGGATGTCGTGTCGGCGACCGGGTGAACACCGGGTGTCTTCGTGCGAGAAGGGCAGGGCATCGCCGATAGAGCGGAAAGTCCTCAGAAGGAGCGCGGGTGTCTGGCGGTCAGATCGACGAGTTGCTCCTGGACGACCTCGTCGATCAGGCGCGGTGCGGATCTCAGGCGGCGTTCGCCCGGTTGTGGCAGGAACTGTCCCCGGTGGTAGCCGGCTACCTACGCGGTCGCGGGGTCCGCGACGTCGAGGACGTTACCAGCGAGGTATTCCTGGCCGCGTTCGGGCAGATCAGCGCCTTCACCGGTCAGGGACGGCAGTTCCGGCGGTGGCTGTTCACCATCGCCCACCACCGCGGTGTGGACGACCTGCGCGCCCGGATCCGCCGTGACGTCGAAGAATCCTACGAACCGGTGAGCGATCCTCGGGCGGTCGACAGCGCCGAGATCGACGCGATCCGTAGCACCGGCTTGCAGGATGCGCTGGCGCTACTCACGTGCCTTCCCACCGATCAGCAGAGCGTGCTGCTGCTGCGGGTGGTGGCTGACCTGCCCATCGCCGATGTCGCTGCCGTCCTGGAACGCTCACCCGAGGCCGTCCGCCAGCTCCAGCACCGCGCGATCACCCGGCTGCGACGAGAACTGACCGCAACCCAGGAGCGTGACCGCGTTACACCCACCGGTCTGCCGACGATTGCGGGTATGTGATGAGCGCCCGCACCGTCCAGGAACTCCTCGGTGACAGTCCCCGAGCCGGGCACGACGATGCCCGCCTGATCGCCACCTTGCAGACCCTCGCCCAACTGCCCACCGGCCCGCCACCACGACCCAGCACCGCACTGATGACGTTCCTGAGCACCGGCGCCGCCCAGACCAGCCCTGCCCCGCTCCAGCCACCCCCGGCCCCGAACCACTCCGCCGCCCCGGGCAGCACCAAGGCCGACCCCGCCGGGTTCAGGACCAGGTGGCGGGTCGCAGCGGCCGGGCTCCTGGCCACACTGACCCAGCTGAGCCTGGGTGCGAAATGCGCTCTGGCCGCCGCTGGGCTCACCGCGGCGGCAGCTGTGGCCACCACCTCCGGTGTCCTGCCCGCCGGCGAGCCAGCTCCTGCCCCACCGCCGGGCAGCACCTCGCCGACCCCAGCCAGCCCGTCCCCGGACACCGGCAAGGACACCGGGCCCCTCACCGGCCCCAACCAGACCACAACCGCCACCACGGGCGCCGGGCCCGGCGACACCACACCCCACGACGACGCACCGGCCGGGACACGCGACTCCGAGACCAGCACCGCGCGCCCGACGGGCCAGCCCGCCCGCCGCACTCCGAACAACCCAGACACCCCTCGCAGCACGGACCTCGGCGAGCACCCCAACAACATCCCGGACAACAACC
Organism: Kineosporiaceae bacterium; assembly: GCA_031400005.1. Taxonomy (GTDB): domain Bacteria; phylum Actinomycetota; class Actinomycetes; order Actinomycetales; family Kineosporiaceae; genus JANNPJ01. The sequence goes on from JANNPJ010000053.1 coordinate 1,698, forward strand.
ACCCGAACAACGACGACGACGAATCGGATGAACCCACCATCACCGAGCAACCCGACGCCCCCGAGGACGCGGAGGACGCGGACGACACGGACGACGGTGAGGACAGCGGTGAGGACGCCGACAGCATTGAGAAGTCCGAAGATGAGGATGCAGACGACGCGGCCGACATGGTCGATGAGTTGGGCAGCGACTCCAACCAGGCATCCCAGGACTAACGGGCACTACGGGGCCAGCGGCGGGCGCAGTGGCCGGTACCCGTCGGTGTCGAGCTTGGCGAGTTCGCTGTCGATGTCGACGGAGTGGGTGCCGTAGAAGTTGACGTTGGCGTGGTGGCTGGGCCAGATGTGCACCAGGACCTCCTCATCGATCGGGCGGCCGTAGTACTCGGTGGTCCAGGTGGTATCCGGGGTAATGATCTTGAGTTCTGCCATTTGCGCAGGTGGACCGCTTGCGTACGCGTCCGCAAGGGAAGCGGCTGCCACGGCGTTGCCGTGCGGGTCGGCGATGCGGTGAGTTGGGCGGTGAGTGTACGCACCACGCTGCTGGGCTGGTCAGGGTCGACCTGGGGGGCCTGGATTGATGGCTGGGTGCGTGCAGAGCGACTATCTATCCAAACACTCCTGGGACGACTACGCGCAGTGGCACCTTGGGCTCACCGAGGGCGCGAAGGACCAGACCAAAGCCCGGTACGCCTTCATCGTCGGGGATTTCCGCCGAGTCCACCGGGCCGGCTTGATTGCCAGCGTTTACCGCGCCTCGCAGTGGCGGCACAAGGCGGTGGAGCTCGCTGCCCACGACCTGCTGCAGGAGCTCGACCGGGCCGCCGGCATCGATTGACCCTGGCCCATAACACCTTTCGGATGTCGGGTAGATGTCCGGCGGAAAGCCCTGAGTCGCAAGGGAGCTCAACACACCCGTGCCACCACAATGGCAGGGTGGAGCAGATCAGGCGGTGGGTGCGGATCGGAGCGGGGATCACCGGGCGCGGTCCGCGGGAACGGCGGCTCCGGGCGGCCGTGGGCGGCCGGGTCGTGCTGGTCACCGGCGCCTCCGAGGGAATCGGCGAAGCCACAGCTCGCCGGCTCGCCGCGGCCGGAGCCACTGTGCTCCTGGTGGCGCGTACCGTCGAACGACTGGAGCAGGTGCGCGAGGAGATCGCGGCGGCGGGCGGGCGCGCTTTCGTCCATCCGGCCGATCTGTCTTCGCCAGACGAGGCCGCCGCGTTGGCCGCGGACCTGGTCACGCGGTACCCCCGGATTGACGTTGTGGTGAGCAACGCCGGTAGGTCCATCCGGCGCTCGGTCGCCGACACCGCCGACCGGTTCCACGACATCGAGCGCACGATGAGCCTGAACCACCTGGGGCCGGTCCAGTTGCTGCTCGTGCTGCTGCCGGCGATGCGGGCGAACGGTGGCGGGCACATCGTGAACGTCTCCACCGCCGGACTGTCCCTGAACACGCCGAACTGGTCGGCTTACCACGCCTCCAAGGCCGCTTTCGACACGTGGTTGCGCAGCGCCGCTGTGGAATTGCGGCGCGACCACGTCACGGTCAGCACGGTGTACTGCAACCTGGTCCGCACCCGGATGAGCGCGCCCACGCCGCAGTATCAGCGGGTCCCGGCGATGTCGGCGGCCGAGGCGGCGGAGATCGTGTGCCGTGCGGTGGCCCATCGCCGGTCGTGGTGGCCGTGGTGGGCCCGGATCGGTGCGGTCACGTCGGCGGCGCTGCCCGGTACCGTCGAGCGGGCGCTGGCCGCGGGGGTGTGGGCGATCGACGTCGTCGAGCCGCTGCGGGTACTGGCCGCGGCGGGGCTGTGGCACCCCGGCCGGCTGGTGCGGCTGCTGCGCGCCGGCCGTCGGCACGGCCGTAGCCTTGCCACGGCACTTGCCGCCGGGCCGCCCGGTGGGCTCGTGCTGGTGGACGCGGACGGACCAGTCACCTATCCGGAACTGGACGCGATGGCCGACGCCTGCGCGATGAACGCGGCTGCCGGGCTCGGCGTCCGGGCCGGCGACCGGGTCGGCGACCGGGTCGGGCTGGCCTGCGCCGGCCACCGGGGCTTCGTGGCGGCGGCGATCGGGTTGGCCCGGCTCGGCGTCGACGTGGTCCTGATGGACCCCGACCTGCCCCGTGACCGCACCGCCGAGGTGCTGCGCCGGGAACGGGCTAGTGGGCTGGTGCACGAACCGGGCGAGGCCGCCGCCGACCTGCCCTCAATGTCCTGGCCGGAGTTGCTTCTCGGCGCGGTCAGCGGGCCTCTCAGAGCGCAGACCGTGGTCGAAAAGTCGCTCTCTGGGCGGATGTTCGTGCTGACCTCCGGCACCACCGGGGTGCCGCGCAGCGTGTCCCGCCCACTGCCGCTGGGCATGCTGCTCGGCCCGGTGACCACCCATCTGGCGTTGACACCGGTGCGCCGCGGCGAGCCCATCGTGGTGGCGGCCCCACCGCACCATGGGTACGGCCTGACCTACCTTGCCGCCGGTCTCGTCCTGGGCGCCCCCGTGGTCCTCGTGCCCGGCGGCGACGCTGACCGGATCCTGAGCGCGGTCGCCGAGCACCGCGCCGGTCTGCTGTTCGCGCTGCCGATCCAGCTGCGCCGGATCTGTGACCTGCCTGCCTCGCGATGGCCGGACCTCGATTCGCTGCACGGCGTGGTCAGCGGTGCCGCCCCGTTGACCCCCGACCTGTGCGAGCGGCTGCGCGAGCGCTTCGGGGACCGAACGTTCAACATGTACGCCACCACTGAGGCCGGCTGGGCCGCGATGGCCACACCAGCGGATCTGCGGGCTGCCCCCGGCACGGTCGGCCGCGCCCCGCGCGGGGTGCGGGTTCGGGTCGTCGAACCGTACGGTACGCCGCTGCACCCGGGCAGGATCGGGGAAATCCAGGTTCGGGGCTGGCACCCGGACGGGCAGTGGCTCGCGACCGGAGACCTCGGCCACGTCGATCTGGCCGGTCGGTTATTCGTCGACGGGCGCTTGGACGACATGATCGTCTCGGGCGGGGAAAACGTGTACACCGGCCCGGTGGCCGCGATTCTCACCAGCCACCCCGACGTGGCAGACGCGTTGCTGGAGCCGGTTGCAGACGCCGAGTTCGGCCAACGACTGCGGGCCATTGTGGAAGTCCGGCCCGGTCGTTCGCTGACCGCCGACCAGTTGCGCGAGTGGCTGGACACGAGACTGTCCCGGGCCGAGCGACCGCGTGAGATCACCGTTGTTACGGCGCTGCGCCGCACGGCGACCGGAAAGCCGGTGCGTGAGGTTAGGGACCGGAGATCGTGAACTGAATTGTTTCGACGTTACCGGTGGCGTCGGTAAAGAGCGTGACGGCGAAGTCGGTGAAGCAGTTGCGGTCCTCTACTCGCGGCCAGCCCTCAGAACGCGGATGATCTGGATGGCTCGCGTCGGAACGGATCAGTTAAGTGTGGGTGTCGATGTGACGATGACGTATGGTTCGGCGTCGAGGACAGCGCCGAACGGTACGGGGCCTAGCCGTGCCCGAAGTATGGAAGGGGTCGGGGTGGGCCCTCTCGTAGCCGGGCGACGCCGCGAGTTCGGGCTCCGACTCGGGCACAAGGTCGTGATCGCGATCGGCTTGCTCTTGCCCGCCATCATCACGATCGCGGCGGCGGCGTTCTATGGTTTGGGCGCGGTCCACTACGCCTCCCAGCACCTCTATGACGACACGCTGCAGGTCACGGCCGCGTCGGCACGGCTGGACAACGCCCTGGCCAAGGTCGCGGAGCGTTCGGTCGAGGAGGTATCCACGGAGGATCCTGTGCGCATCGCGGCGATAGAGCGGGAGCTACGCCAGATCTGGATCCCCCGCGCGGAGGAGGCGATACATCAACTGGACGACGTCAGCAGGCGCGAGGACGAAGGTCGCCGCTTCGTCGTCGAGATACAGACGGCATTCGCCGAGTACAAGGAGATGCGCCGCAGCGGCGCCTATCTGAGATCGGGCCACGACCCGGAGAGCATCCGGTTGAGGGAACAGACCCTGCACCGGACGTCGGAACTCTTCGACCGGATGCACCGGGGCAGCGAGAACCGGCTGACGCTGGAGATGGATCATGCGCAACGTTACGTGGCCGACAATGCCACGGTCTTTGCGTTCACCCGCAAGCTCATCGCCGTGACCGTGGTTGTGTCCATGATCCTCGCTTTCAGCGGCATCATCTGGTTGATTCGCACCCTGCTGCCGCGGATCCGGCATTACTCCGCCTTCGCCACCGAGGTGGCCGACGGTCGCGCCGTCACCCTGCTGCGCCCCCAAGGACGCGACGAACTGGCCGAACTCGGCCGGGCGCTGAACGAGATGGTCGAGCAGCGTGAGCGGCTCGTGGAATATGAACGGTCCCAGGCCGAGTTTCTGGACTCCTTGCAGATTGCCGAGAGCGAGAAGGAGGCCCATCTCATCCTGGGCCGGCACCTGGAACGCTCGATACCGGGCAGCGCCGTCACCGTCTTCAATTGCAGCAGTGTCGACG
>JANNPJ010000116.1:0-4953 GCA_031400005.1 Kineosporiaceae bacterium
GCGTTGACGAGCTGGCCGCCGAAACGCTTGACGCCGAGGCGCTGGCTCTGTGAGTCGCGCCCGTTCCGGGTGGAACTGGCGCCCTTCTTGTGTGCCATCTCTTGCCCTGCCTTCTTTACCGGGCCGGTGGGTCAGGCCACCGAGTGCTGACGTCTGGATGCCCTGACGGGCGGGAAGTGCTTAGTTGGTGATGCCGGTGACCTTGATCCGGGTCAACTGCTGACGGTGACCCTGACGCTTCTTGTACCCGGTCTTGTTCTTGAACTTCTGAATGATGATCTTGGGGCCCTTGACAGCCTCGACGATCTCGGCGGTCACGGAGACCTTGCCGAGCGCGTCAGCGCCGGTTGTCACATCGGCACCGTCGACGAGCATCAACGGGATGAGCTTGAGCTTGTCACCCGCGGCTCCGTCCAGTCGATCGACGGTGAGGACGTCACCCACGGACACCTTCTCCTGGCGGCCACCAGCACGAACGATCGCGTACACGTGAAATCACTCTCCGGTCGTTTCGAGGGGTGCGATCCGGCCCCGACACTCGGGGCAACGGCTCACGCGCGCAGAAGCGTGCCACGCGGCGCACCGCCCTCAAGAGTACGGAGCACACGCTGGGAGAGCAAACTGGGCCGCCATTAGGGTTCCGTTCAACCCCGAACTCCTGCGCGATGAGGTCACATCAGAGTACGTTCCGGCCACGATGAAGCATCGCGCATACCTGCCCGTAACCGTGCGTATGCACGCCATCATCGTTTTCGGACACAATCCCCAGTGAAATGGAGACTCACCGATGACCCGCTCGAAGATGATCAGCCGTTCTACCCTGGCCGCCCTTTGCGCCGGGGTGCTCGGCACCGCGGTCGCCATAGCCGGTACTGGCAGCTCGCAGGCCGCCACCGGCTCCTCCGAAGCCGCTGCGACCTCATCGACCGGCGTCCCCATCGCCATCGCGGTGCCTGACGGGCACGTCCTGATCGCCGACCTCGCCGCCGAGGGCGTGCAGGTCTACAAATGCAACCCGGCCGATGCAGCCACTCCCTGGACCTTCGTTGAGCCGGCGGCAAGCCTGTCCGGCCGGACAACAATCCGCCCGCGCTCGTACCAGACCGCCATTCACTACGTCGGCCCGACTTGGCAGTCGACCATTGACGGCTCAGTGGTCACCTCGAAGGCCGTGGCCAGATCAGAGGTGCCCGGATCCATCCCCGAACTGCTGCTGCAGACCGTCACCAACCGCGGCGACGGCATCTTCGGCAAAGTCAGCTACATCCAGCGGCTGAAGACCACCGGCGGGGCCGCCCCGGCCGGTCCCTGCACCGAGGGCAAGCTCGTCAGCGTCCCGTACACCGCGAAGTACCGCTTCTTCGCCCCCAAGTAACCAGCCCACCCGATCACACTTCGCCGCGATCATGCGCGGTTGCTCGCTCCTGGCGGGCAACCGTGCATGATCGTCGGCGAGTTTGCTAGTGCCGACCTCTGCCGCGGGGGTTGCCGCCTCCGCCACCGCCACCGCCGTTGCCGGGGTTGCCGAGGAGCTCGGGCTGACGCTTCTCCACCGGCTCCTCGTGAATGATCAAACCGCGGCCACCGCAGGGCTCGCAGGTCTCGCTGAACACCTCAAGCAGGCCCTGACCGACCCGCTTGCGGGTCATCTGGACCAGGCCGAGCGAGGTCACCTCGGCGACCTGGTGCCGAGTCCGGTCCCGACCGAGGCATTCCAGCAGCCGCCGGAGCACGAGATCCCGGTTGGACTCCAGCACCATGTCGATGAAGTCGACAACGATGATGCCGCCGATGTCGCGGAGCCGGAGCTGGTGAACGACCTCCTCGGCCGCCTCCAGGTTGTTCTTGGTGACGGTCTCCTCGAGATTGCCACCAGCACCGACGAACTTGCCGGTATTGACGTCGACAACGGTCATCGCCTCGGTCCGGTCGATCACCAGTGAACCGCCGGAGGGCAGCCAGACCTTGCGGTCCATGCCCTTCGCCAGCTGCTCATCGATCCGGTGCGCGGCGAAGACGTCCTGGTCGGACGTCCATTGCTCCAGCCGCGGCGCCAAGTCCGGGGCAACATGCGAGATATAGCCCTGCAGCGTGTCCCAGGCCTCGTCACCGGAGACGATCAGCTTGTTGAAGTCCTCGTTGAAGATGTCCCGGACGACCTTGATCGCTAGGTCCGGCTCGCCGTACAGCATGGCCGGCGCCTGCACGGTCTTGACCTTGACCGAAATGTCTTCCCACTGCGCACGCAACCGGGCGACATCGCGCTCCAGCTCATCGTCGCTGGCGCCCTCGGCCGCGGTACGCACGATCACGCCGGCATCGTCCGGAACGATCTCGCGCAGGATCTTCTTCAATCGGGAGCGCTCGGTGTCCGGCAATTTGCGGGAGATGCCGGTCATTGAGCCGTCCGGGACATACACCAGGTAGCGGCCGGGCATAGAGATCTGGCTGGTCAGCCGGGCGCCCTTGTGGCCGATCGGGTCCTTGGTGACCTGCACCAGGACTGCCTCCCCGGCCTTCAAGGCGTGCTCGATCCGGCGCGGCTGACCGTCCAGGCCGGCCGCGTCCCAGTTGACCTCACCGGCGTAGAGGACGGCGTTGCGGCCCTTACCGATATCGATGAACGCGGCCTCCATGCTGGGCAGCACGTTCTGCACCCGGCCGAGGTACACATTGCCGACCGTTGAGGTCTGGGTCTTGCGCGCCACGTAGTGCTCGACCAGCACGTTGTCCTCGAGGACGCCGATCTGGGTGCGACCCTCGCGCTCCCGGACCACCATCACTCGGTCAACGCTCTCGCGCCGGGTGAGGAACTCGGCCTCGGTCAGGATGCTCTTGCGCCGACCGGCCTCGCGGCCCTCACGACGGCGCTGCTTCTTGGCCTCCAACCGGGTGGAGCCACGGATCGCGGTGACGTCGTCCCGGGTGCTCTCTCGGACCCGGGTGACCACCCGCGTCGTGGTGTCCTCGACCGTGGCCTCGCCGTCCCCACCACTGGTGCCCCGGCGCCGACGACGGCGACGGCGACGGCTTCCGGACGACTCGCCCGCGCTCTCCTCGATCTCGTCGTCCTCGACGTCGGCGGTGGCTTCGGCGACCGCCTCGTCGTCTTCGTCCTCATCGTCGATGGCGCCTGACGGCGGCTCCTCGACTGCCTCGTCATCACCCGTGTCGGCATCCGTGCGACCGCGACCACGGCGGCCGCGACCTCCTCGGCGCCGACGCCGGCGCGGAGTCGAGTCCTCGCTGTCGGTGCTCTCTTCGTCCTCGTCGTCCTCGTCGTCGGCCAGGTCTTCAACCAGATCTTCGACCAGCTCATCGACCTCGTCGACGAGGTCCGGCTCCACGACGACGACGTCGTCAGCCACGACGGGAATCTGGACCTGGATCTCGATCTCGACTGGGGCGGCGTCGGGCGCGGCAGCGGTCGGCTCGGGCTCCTGGACGACTGGGGCCTTCGGCGGACCCGCCGGACGGGAGGCGGCCCGCCGGGCACGCGGAGCGACCGGCTCGGGAGCCTGGAACAGCGGCATGATCGCGCGGACCGGAGCCGGAGCATCGAACGGCGCGATGACGTCGATCGTGACCTGGACCTGCGGCACCGACTGCGGCGACACCGGGGTGAAGTTATTGGCCTCGGTCGACTCGCGGAGGACCTCTGCAGCAGGCGTGGCACCGGCGGGGGCCGTGCCAGCGCTGGTCGAAGCGATGCTGGCAGAGACGGTGTTCTTCGGCGCTGTGCTGGTGGACGCGGTGCTGGTGGGCGCAGCGTCGGTTGGCGCCGTGCTGGTGGGCGCAGCGAAGGGCTCGGCGCTTGGCGCCTTACGGCTGCGGCGTCGGGTCGGCTTCTTCACCGGCTCGATGGGATCGCCGAACAGGGCATCCGGCTGGTCCGAGGCCACCGCGACCTGGTCTCCGGACACGTCAGCGGACGACGGGACGGTGCCCTCGGTGTCGGCCACACTCGCCACCGCGTCGGCAGTCTCCAGATCGGCTGCGCTCGGCGCGACCTCGATCGTTGATTCCTGGACGGCGCGCGGGGCGGCCCGAGGAGCGGTGCGCTTGCGCGGTGCTCTGGTCCGCTTGACCGGTGCGGGTAGCTCAATTCCAACCTCATCGGTCCGGGCATCGGCGCTCGGCACTTCAGCGGCCGGCATTTCAGCGGCCGTCACAAGGTCAGACTGCACAAGATCGGACGACGCGAGGCCTGACTGCGCTGGGCCGGACTGCGCAGAGTCGGACAGCACGGGGTCGGACAGTGCTGAGTCGGACGGGGCGTCAATCGCTGGCAGCGCGGCGACCACCTTCTTCGTGGTGCGTGCTCGGCTGGCCCGTCGCCGGGGGGCAGCGGTCGGCTGCTCAGTCGGGGTGACGTGCTCTCCAGCTACCGTCCCGGCACTCTCGCCGTCCCCACTCCCAGCAGGCGCGTCGCCCCCACCCACGGCAGGTGCGTCGCCACCCCTCACGGCAGCAGGTGCGTCGTCCCTGCTCACGGCAGGTGCGTCGGCCCTGATTGCGGCCGTCTCGCCAGCCACGGCGGCGCCGGAATCCGGATCGGCCGGGGTGGTGTCGTTCGTGTCGCGAGACTCATTGTCAAGTGTCACGGGCGTTCTCCCGTCAACCCCGGGCGCCGGTCACACCGAAGTCGGCGCCGCTCGGGGCGGTCGGCTGAGTCGCAGCACCGGTTCGGCGCGGCGGAAGTCAGTTCTTACGCCGTGGCGGCGTGCGCCCACCGGTGAAGGCGGGCGCGGCACCTCTCAGGCGCCGGCGACGTCTCGATCGGGGACCAGTGGATCAGTCACCGAACCGTCTGCCTCGTCGAGAAGCCCCTGCGCCAGCCGCGTCACCAGGGGTGGTGACGGAGGCGCGAAGTCGGCTACCGCGCGGAAAGCGGAGAGGACATCGTCGGGGCGTACGGCCGGTGTGGCGTGCCGTACGACCACTCGCAGTATC
>JANNPJ010000124.1:0-8422 GCA_031400005.1 Kineosporiaceae bacterium
GTTGGCCATCAGCAGCACCGGCTTGTTCGACATGATCGGGATGTTGAGGTTGTCGAGTGCGTTCTTCAGCATCCCGGAAAGGCTTCCGTGATAGATCGGCGTGATCCAGACATAGGCGGCCGCCCCGATCGCCAGCCGGGCGAAGTCCCGCACGCGCTGATCGCCGGAGTCCTGGGGCGCGTGATGGTTGATCGGGTCGTGGAAGGGAAGGTCGAGGTGGCGGAGGTCGACCAGCACCGACCGCTGAGCGCGCGCGCTCAGCTGCTGCTGCACATGGGTGGCCAGGGCGAGGCTGTGGGACGCGTCGCGATTACTGCCCGAGAGAATTAGGGTGTTCGGGGTCGTCGAGTTCATGTCGGCCTCACAATGCTCGCCAGGATCGCGTCCAGCGTGTCGAAACGGGGTCGGTATCCGGTCTGGGCCCGGATGGCGGTGGTGTCCAAGCCCGGACCGGCCGCCGCGGTCGGGTGGATCGGGCCGGGTGGGGAACCGGTCCGATCCGGGCTGAGCGCCGCCAGACCGGACAGTAACTGCTCCTTGCTCGGTACCACTCCGGATCCGACGTTGAGCACGCCCGACCGCCGGCCGGGGGAGGTGGCCAGCACAGCGGCTGCCGCGGCGTCCTCGACGTGCAGGTACTCCTCACCCACCAGCCTGTGCGGCACATTCATCGGCGAACCGGACCGGGCCTGGGCCACGGTCCGAGCCAGCAGCGTGTGCATCCAGCCGCCACCGGGGCGGTCGATCGGGCCGACGATGCCGCAGAACCGGAGGATCGTGAACGGCAGACTGGCCGCCCGGGCCACCGGAGCGAGCATTCGCTCGGTCGCGAGTTTGTTGGCGCCGTAGGCGGAAACCGGCTCGAGCGGCGTCTGCTCGGCGGCACCGCGGGCGTTCGCGCCGTACACGGCGAGGCTGCTGCAGAGGACGAGACGGGGGCCGCCTGGCAGCCCGGTGACGAATCGCAGGAACCCGGCGAAGGCGTCGAGGCCGTCGCCGGAGGCCCCGGTCTCCTCGTCGAACGCCGGGGTCAGCGGACCGGCGGCGTACACGCACACGGCGGGGACGATCCCGTCGAGGGCGCGTCGCAGCCTCGATGGATCGGCCAGATCCGTAATGCGGAAGTCGACCGGTGCCGACTGCCAGCGCGCCAGTTCCGGATTATGGTCCACCACCACGGTTCTCACCTGCGGGTCAGCAGCGAAGCGGGCGGCGACGGCACTTCCGACGCCGCCGCCCCCGCAGACCAGCACAGCCCGCTCACCCATCGCGCACTTCCTGGCGCAGGGCCGTCACCGTGCGATCCAGTGAGCGGGGCTCGATGTCGATGAAGATCCGCAGATGCTCCCGCCCGGACGGGCCGAACGACGCGCCGTCCAGGACGGCGATGCGATGCCGCGACCAGAGCCGCTCGACCACGGCCGCCGGCTCGTCGTTCACTTTCACCCAGGCAAAGACTCCGAGGTCGATCGGGCCCACCTCGCATCCCGTGACAGTGGCGAACGCGGCCTCGGCGGCGGCGGCCCGGCCCCGAAGCCGGCGGCGCACGTCGTCCAGGTAATCCCGGGTGTCCGTCTGCAAGCACGCCAACGCCGCGAGCTGGCCCACGGTCGGGGCGTTCATCACGGCCGAGAAGTGCGCGGCGGCGATGGGCTCGACCAGATCGGCGGTGGCGATCGTCGCTCCGATCCGGAAACCGCTGAGGGCAAAGCATTTCGAGAAGCTCTTCAGGACGATGGAGGCCCGGTGCGCGGCCCAGAGGCGGTGCGGATCGACCTGCTGCTGGCCGGTCAGATCGGCGTAGACCTCGTCGACCACGAGCGGCACACCGCGCTCGCCCGCGAGGCGGGCCACCTCGTCCACGGTTTCCACCCGGATCTGACGGCCGGTCGGATTTCCCGGCGAGATGACAACCACTGCCAGCGTACGGCCGGTGATCAGATCAGCGAGCACACCCGCGTCGATGTCGTCGAGACCGCCGGCCAGCGGGTAGAACTGGGTCTCGATTCCCAACCGCCGGGCCAGGCCGATGTAGGCGGGGTAGCACGGGTCCGGGAGCAGGATGGTGCTGCCCGGTCGGGCCCGATGCATCAGATAGGCCAGCAGGCCGCCGGAGGCACCACAGGTCATCACCACGTTCTCCGGCCCCACGGCCGCCTGGGTCGGCAACCAGTCGGCGACGGCCTGGCGCACCTGCGGCAGACCGGCGGGCGGTGTGTATCGCACCAGGTCACGCAGCACCGCACCGGCCACCGCGCGGGCCACCACCTCCGGGGGCGGGCCGCCGACCTCGCCCAGCGTCAGGATCAGCTCCGATTGCACCATCGTGGTGTTCACAACGCAGTGACCTCGAGTCCGTAGCGGTCGATCGGCATGGTGACCGAGCGACGGGCCGCCAGGGCTCCGGTGAGGGTGTCACGGTAGCGCCCGAACGCCCCGGCGAACGGGGCGTGGCAGGCGTCGTGCGCGAGTACCACCCCCGGCCGGGAAAGACTCGGGCCGATGGCCACCAGCAGGTCGCACAGGATGTCTTTGCCGGTGTCCGGATCATCGGCATCGAGCAGGACCAGGTCCAGGCCGGGAGTGATCAACTGCCCCAGCCGTCGGCCGTCGGTGACCATCCAGTCGGCTCTCAGGTGCGCCCGATCGAAGTTCTCTGCCGCCACGGCCATGGCAGGGGCGTCGACGTCCACCCCGATCACGGTGGCGTCGGGCGCGGCCAATGCCATCCAGGCCAATGCGTTGCCGCGGGCGGAGCCGATGCAGGCAATGGTGCGGGGCTTCACAGCTGTAGTGATACCGAACAGCAGCCGGGCCATGCGGGTGGTGATGCTGCTCACCTTGACGTCGAACACTTCGTCGATGATCGCGGCACCGGCGCGGTACCTCGCCCAGTCCGGCGCGTCGGCGGCCGGGATGACGCCGAACTGTTGCAACTTCGCCAGGGCTCCGTTGACCATCAGGTCGTTAATCCTTGCTTCGACCGGGTTTTCGGTCCCGAACAGAAGCCCCGCCTCGTCGGCCGATGGGCCCATCGCGTCGGCCGGCGTCCGGGTGTTGATCTCAGCCATGAGTGACAGCCTCTCGATCGGTGGTCAGTGAATCGGCCGTAACCAGTTCGGTCGCAACCGATTCAGCCGGAGCCGGTGACGCCGATGCGGTGGGCTGTATGCCGGCGACCCGGGCCAGCCGGAGGGGCAAGGTCCGACACTCGGTGATCACCGCCTCGAGGTTCGGATGGGTGCGGGGATTGTCGAGCGTCACCTGCCAGGGCAGGGCGATGGCCCCCATCTCGGCCAGACTGTGCCGAAACTGCGCCAGACCGGTGCCGCTGTCGCCGGCCGACCCCCCGACCACCACCGCCGAGACGAACGTGCTCGACAGCGGTGTCCCGCGATCGGAGGCGTCATAAGCGGCACCACCCATCACGTCGAGGAAGTTCTTGCCGTACCCGTTCAGGCCACCCCAGTAGGCCGGGAAGCTGAACAGGACCGCCCTGGCGGCGGTCAGCCGCTGCGAAATCGACTGCACTGCTTCGCCGTACGCCTCGACCGGGCGACCGTCGAACCATGGGAAATCGACGTCGCGCAGGTCGATGAACCCGGCCTCGATGTGGGCGTCGGACAGGGCCTCGGCGCAGACGCGCAGTAACTGACGGGCGGCCGAGCGCTTACGCGGCTCGCTCTGGGCCGGCTTCTTGCTGAGGCATACCAGTTCGATGGCGCTCATGCCTGGCTCCCGGCGTTCTGTCGCTTCTGCACCACGTCCGAAAGCGATTGCTCACTAATGTCATTGGCGAGGTATCGGTTCAGATCAATAATCGGGGTCGCCTCGAGGTCGATCAGCGGGACGTAGGACGGGAACTTCGGTGCGGGCACCCGCAACGTCGATTCCCCCGCATGCTGTTTCGGCTCGTTGTACACCGTCAGGGCCCGCTCCACCACGCCATTCCAGTACGCCGCTTCCTCGCGGTCCCCGCCGGCATCGGCGGCTGCCGCAGCCCCGCGGGCCTGCTGCACCAACTGTTCCGGGTCGCGCAGTTCCGCGGCGAGCGCCGCCCCGCCGGCGAAGATGGCGAGTGCTGCGGCACTGTCGCCGGCCTTCAGCTCGACGTAAGCGCAGGCATACGTGACCCGCTCGATCGTGAAGCGCTGCTGCTCGGGGTTGGAGAGGTCGGTCGCCGCAGCCAGGTGCTTGCGGGCGTCGGCCACGTCGCCCGCCTTGAACAGAAGCATCCCGAGCCGGTAGTGAAACGCGATCTCGAAGGCGATTTGGTCCTCGGACCCGGTACCCCGGAACTTGTCGAAGACCTGCGCCCAGAAATGCGCGGCACGGGTGTGGTCGCCGTTGATCTCGAGCAGCAGGGTCAGGTTGGCCAGCAGATTGAGCTGCAGATAGAGGGCCGGCAAACTGCCCTGATGGGCGACCATGCGGTAAGCGCCCGCCTCGTCGACGAAGGTCTGCTTGATGACCAGATCGCGCTCCGCCGCCGGCAACGACTTGCTGCGCAGTGCCCGCACGAAGGAGCGGCCGTTGATCAGCCAGGCCCGCTCGACCAGGGCTGCCTCGTCGGCTTTCCCCGGCTCCGGCAGAAGCTCCAAACCGAGGCGGTACTGCTCGTCGGCGGCATCCAGGTCGTACCGTCGTTTGGTGAGCAGCAGACCGGTCATGTAGTGGCAATGCGCCCGCAGCAGAGGGCTGGCCGCACTGGCCAGGGCCAGCCCGATACTTTCCGCGGCGCTGTCGATCTCGCCGACATTGGCGTCGATGATGCACAACATCCGGTAGACGTGGCCGAGTGTGTCTCCCGCGGGCAATTCGGCAGTCATGGCGCAGAGGTACGCCAGGTCGTAGTTCTGACCGACCAGTTGGGCCGCCACCGCGCGATCCACTCCGGTTGGCGGTGAGTCCAGCCGGGGCAGGTACGGCTCACCTACCGGGCTACGCTCGATGCGCGGGTCCAACCGATCGATCAGGAACGTGAACAGCCGGTGACGCGAGCGCAGGAACCGGCGGACGAAGAAGTCATCTACCGGAGGCCCGTCGTCCGACTGCAGCACCGGGGAATCGAATTCCCACACCCACCGGAGTGATTCAGAGGTCAGCTGAGTCATGCGGTACAGCACCCGGATGGACGGCCGATCGATTCGCTCCGCATGCACGAGCCGGAGCACCGGGCCGGCAAAGGTGCCCGCTTCCAACGCCTCGAGCCGTGAGCTCAGCTCCAGCAGCAGACGAGCCAGACCGTCGACGGCGTCCGAGAGGTGGATCGATTCGCGGCTGATCCGCCGGACCACGGACGAACTGACGTTCTCAGCATTGTAGAAACTGCCGGTCTCGGCCCCGGGCATGCCGATGACTTCCGGGACGGTCTGCCGCAGGGCGCGCTCGTGCTCGGCGCGCAGATCCGGAGGGAGGCCGCCGAGGCGGGCGGAGAGCACCTCGAGCACGACCCGCACGGTCGAGAACGAACTGAGGCCCGAGGGGACAACGATCCCGTCCGCGGCTCCAGTGAGAGTGGTCCAGCGCACGTCACGGAGGGCAGGGCGGTCGATGAAGGACAGGTCTGGGCGGATCGTGCTGGTCACGGCGGTACCTCACTTTCCCGGGCGCGGCCTCGAGTCGGCCGAAACCGACTCGAGGCCACAACCCCGTCATGGGTCAACGGGTAGCGGCATTTACCACTTGACGCTCGCGAGGGCCGTTGCGATCCGCTCGGCCGGAACCTCATTCCACGCGATGGCCTCGTTCGCCTCGAGGCGAGCCGCCGCGATGACCTCGTCCATCGACGCCTCGAACAGTTCTGTAACAGCAGACATGACACTCTCCTTATCCTGTGGATTTCCCTCCCGGCCGGAAAGGTGTGCCGTTGGCACCTCTCGAAATTAAGCGACTTTTCGCCGGCGGTCAACCCTTGAATGCAGGAAATAGTATTTGTATAACCCTACTCAAAAAGTTCACAACAAAGCTGAAGAATGCATATTCTTGGGCAGGTCAATGCTGTCTGGGACACCCATTCTGTCGTCCGCTGAGAAATAGCAGGCAGAGGTGTAATTGCTCCAGAGATGGGGTCTTCCAAGCAAACCCGTTAGATCACCTCAGGAACGTCGGATTCAGGAACGTCGCGGTCCTCTCGATGGCAGCCCTACTCCATTCGGTCAGGCCGATGCTCCTCGAACAGTGCTCGAGACCGCTGAAGCGACGCTGAAACGGCGCTGAAACCGCAGGTCCGTCCGCGTGCGACTGGTTTCAGTGCCCCATTATTGGGCGACGGGGACGGCCAGGACGAGATCAAGTTTGATCTCGGGGACGACACTTACGGAGCCTTCACCTTTCCGGTGAACTGGACCCGGAACGCGTCTCTCGGCCGCCCGAGGGAGAACTTCAACGGCTTGCTCAGGCTCGACCTGTACGACCTGTACGACCTGTATGACCTGTACGACGTGGACGCCGTCACCTGGCAGACCATCGACAGTCTCGTTGTCGCCTGCTGGGTCGGATCACGAGCACAGCTAGTTCAAAGTCGGGTTTGTGCTGGTCAGCAGGGTGATGGCGTGTTCGGGGTTGCGGGCGAGGCGTAGGGTTCGGGCCAACTGCGCGGCGGGCAGGCGGATCTGGTCCCAGGTGCATAGGTAGTAGGCGACCTCGATCTACTTCCAGTACCAGCGTCCGGGGGTCCGGGTGCGGCGCTGTTCGTAGCGGGTGGCTTGGGCGTCCTGGCGGGCGTGGTCGAAGGCGATGGCCTCTCCGTGACGGCCGATCCCGGTCACCTTCGCCACCCGTTTCTCCACCCGCCCGTGTAGGCGGGGCGTGATGTCGATGTCGGCGTCGGGGATCTGGTTCCAGGGCAGGGCGACGGCCTGGTCGAACACGGTGGGCTGGTTGCGTTTGAGCCCGACCAGCAGACCCGCCTCGCGCCCGTGCAGGTAGGTCGCGTGCCCGGTTTGGCAGTGCATCGGCAGTAACCAAAACATCTTTCAGGGATGCGATCTGGTCCATGACCTGATTGAACATGCTGATCTCATTGGTTTTCGGATGATCGAGGACTGGACGAGAACTTCCCACACAACAAAACCATACGTTCAGAATTTTGATAGGGAAGCGGGCGCAGCAACACTGCATTGACTACGCTGAAGACAGCCGTGTTCGCACCTATGCCAAGGGTCAGTGCGACAATCGCCGTCAAAGTAAAAGTTCGCTGCCGCAGCAGCATCCGCACGCCGTAACGCATATCCTGAAACATTTCATTCTCCAATATATGTGGTTATAGCAACAGCTTATTTCGGATGTACTCAGACTGCGAAGCCTGGCCAACTGTATTCCATGGCTACGCTAAATTGCATTGATGATGACCATTCTCGATACAATTCTTATTTCGGTCAATACTCATTCACATTGGGTGGTGTCCAAATCATTTGTGCAGAAAATGTCTTGTCTCTTTTTGAACAGACAGCTTCTACGTAAAACATATATTTTCAAAAAGGTTTTTCTTTGTGCCGTCTGTCTCGACAGAGCCTGGTTAATGAAGCCGATGGCCGGAAATCAGCAACACACGATTAGGACAATGATTGAAATAAATATCTTGGTGGATGGCTGACAACTCTGGCTTGGACTTTGCAATTCGGCATGTCAGTGACGTCGCTTGTATGGCGCACATCGGTGGATTTATGGCGGGCCTGGCTCTAGCTTATGTTTTTAGCGGTAAGGGCAGAATGCAGGCTGCAATCTAAATGAGCCTTGTTACTCGTTATTTTCGGACGCGGAGATAAAAGGACAAAAACGGAATATGAAAAGAAGCACGAAAAAAAATAATCTTTTTATCAATCTGCTACTAAATGTGATGGTGGTGTTGCTGATATTGTTATTAAAAGGCACCAGCCACATTTCGGCCCAGCAGAAATCACCTGCGTCCACACCAACCTCTGGTAATTCAGAGGCTGCCGTCACTGCGTTCCGCGAACGTGTTAAGCAATACGCCAAGTTACGTGAAGATGTGGAAGGCAGGCTTCCAAAGCTATCATCCGATAGTAAGCCGGAAAAGATAGAAGCCCATCAGAGAGTGTTTATTAGTGCAGTTCAGGCAGCCAGGGCGGAAGCTAAACCTGGCGATCTTTTCAATGCTGAAATCGTTGCGTATATCCGCCGAGTAATAAGGACAGAATTTACCGGGGCGCGCATGAAAGAATTGGTTGAAACCGCATTGAAAGCTCAAACAAAGGGAGTGCCGGTCAAGGTTAATGCCGCTTACCCGGAAACGAAGGAGATGATGGAGATGCCTCCGACACTGTTGCTGAAATTACCTGAATTACCCAAGCAATTGCGCTACCGGTTTGTCGGACGGAATCTGTTGTTGGTTGATAGGGAAGCGCAACTCACCATTGATTACATGGCCGGAGCGCTGCCTTAAACTTACTGGAGTGAA
>JANNPJ010000144.1:0-2153 GCA_031400005.1 Kineosporiaceae bacterium
TGTATCCCGACGTAGACCGGCGGTCACCTATGAAGCTGATTGCTAAACTCCGATCACCATACCGAAGGGCTGAACGACGTGGTGATCAAGCGACCGTCGGACGCGGATGCCGAACCCTCCGGTGAGCGCGGCGGGATCCGAGAGGTGAAGTCGGCCGCGCGTACCGTCGACCTGCTGGAGTTGATGGCCGCGCGCGGAAACGAGCCGGCCCGGCTGCGCGAGTTGAGCGAAGCTCTGGGCGCGCCGCGCAGCAGCATCTACGCGCTCCTGCGCACCCTGGTTGAGCGGGGCTGGGTCACTGCCATAAAGACAAGGTCGATTAGGTCGCTCTGGGTAGATTCGCTTTGCCGATGGTGGTCGTGTAGGTAACGGTCCGGGTGTGCTGGGTTTGGCGGTCCTGGACGGTTCTGGGGCTGGTGCGTGGGGCTCGAGACTGATTTCGGGGACCGGTGATGATCGCGGTCCTCAGGTCGTCTTGGTCCCGGCCGGTGCGGTGACCGCACTTACCGCATGCGGGGACCGGGGCGAGGTGGTCACGAAGGGCGCGTAGGACGGTGGTGAAGGACATCTGATCGGGGTCGATACCCAGATCGACCGCGGCGGCCACTGCATGATCAACGACGGCGTTGTAAACCGCTAGCAGGCCCCAGATTTCCTGCTCCGCCAAGTCGGGTGACTGACCGCGCAGACGCCGACTGGACCCGCGAAGGCTCGACTTGATCGTCTTGTAGGCGACCTCCACCTGCCACCGCTGCGCGTAGCACGCCGCGACCTGCGCGCCCGGGTAGGCCTCGGGGTCCAGTAGCGTGGTCAGGATCCGGAACCGACTGAAACTGCACCGGCCCGCCCGATCGGTCAGGGTGACGGTGAACTCGACCATTCTGGCGGTGATGTCCTGCAAGCGAGCCGCTTTCGGATCACCGGTAGCCCTGCGTCGAGCGGTGAGCATCGCGTCGGACTCGCGCAGGCGAACCAGATACGACCCGTCAGGCAGTTCTCTGATCACCCGGGCCGGCAACGACTTGCGGCCGTTCTTCACCCGCCACACCAGGTGCGCACCCGTCGCGGACGCCGTCCGCCACCGATGCATGGAGAAAAAATTCCGATCCGCCAGACTCAGGGTCCCCACCTGCAACGCCGGGACGAGACGATCCCACAGCGCCTGCTCGCTGACCTGGCAGGAATCCAGCACCGCCGCGACCACCCGCCGGGTTCCACACGCCACCAGCGTCACCACCCGCACCTGCGGAAACCATCCACCCGACGGCGTCGCGAACCGCTCTCGCATCGCCTTCGTGGCCGCCACATCGAAGACCGTCCCATCGACTGCGGTCACTAGAAGACCGAAAACCCGCTGACCGTAATCAGCTTCGATCCGAACCCGGGCAGCGCCCGCCTCGAACAGCGCCCGCATCACCGCCACCGGCAACCGGGCCCGCGCCTGTGACAACGCCACCGCACTGACCGGGCCGCTCAGCAACAGACCCGGGTTGAACGTTCCCAGCATCGGCCACAACCGACCCAGTACCCCGGCGTATCCCTCACCGGAAAACAAGCACAACCCCAAGATCAGCACCGTGACGACCTCACCCGTCAACGATCTATAACGCACATCCGCGGGCCGGGCAACGGCCACCGCCGCACCCACCGAATCCACCCCGGCCACCGCCGTCAGCGCCCGCGCCCCCAGCCCGGCATCCACCTCGACACCCGGACCCGACAGCACCACCTGACGCAGATCCGGCAACCGCGCCACCGACGACCCGGGCATGACAGAATCAGCCACCGAAGCTCCTGGTTCTTGATGTGTGTCTCGACAACCCACGTCATACCAGGAGCTTCGCCATATCCCGACAACACCAGCCCACACCGACGAACCACCTCAGATCGTTACCGACCCGACATCACAACCCCAAATATCACCCTGAATCAGGACTAAACAGCCTTAAGTTTTTGGCAGTGCTGCGGGGGGACGTGCACACGCTCGATGACGACGACTTGATCATCGGCCGATCCGGGAATTCGGGTTGGCAACTGCCCGATGCTCAAGTGAGCCGACGGCACGCGGTGATCAGGCGGACAACCAGTCGTCTCGGGCTCAGGTCGGACGAGATCGAAGATCTCGGCTCTGTCGACGGGACAAGGGTCAACGG
>JANNPJ010000233.1:0-9967 GCA_031400005.1 Kineosporiaceae bacterium
TCCAGCAGGGCAAGCTACGTCGCCCGCTCATCCGCGACGTCCACCCGAAGGTCGAGGAGTGCGCCAAGGTCAAGAACGCCAAACTCGGCAGCGACCTACCGGTGGAGAGCTTTCAAGCCATGCTGCACGCGTGGGCCGCGTTGCACGGCTTCACCTCGCTGGAGGCCTACGGGCACTTCAACTGGATGGAGCCCGAAGCGCGGGATGCGCTGTTCCTCGGCCAACTCAAGATCGCCGCTGAGGCCGCCGGCCTGCCCACCACCGACTGACCCGGCTGGCGGCGCGGCGTCCGGTTGGCCTCATGGGACAGCTGAGGCACCGGGTGTCAGCGTCGTCAGAACGGAGGACGTCGAACTCGTACGTAGCACTTAGGCTCGTCAGATCAGACCTTCGCACAGACGATCGAAATGGACGTCGAGACGGTGCTGGGAGCATTCTATTGAGCCTGAAAGGTGCGGCTAAATGAGTATTGGGCAGAAGGAGCGTGTGAAAGATACCGCCTCGAACCGAATTCGGGTCCTGCTTGTGGACGACCATGAGCTGATTCGGGTAGGCCTGCGAAATGCCTTTTCCTGGGACGGCGATTGTGAGGTCGTCGGTGAAGCGGCGTCGATAGGTGAGGCGCTCAAGGCCCTTGACCGGCTCAAGCCCGATGTTCTCGTCACCGACGTGCGGCTTCCGGACGGTGACGGAATCAGGCTTACCACCCAGATTCGTGCGGCTAATCCCGCCATCGGCATTGTCGTCCTCACGATGGACGGCGGTGATGAGCAGGTCTTCGCCGCTCTCGATGCAGGTGCTTCCGGTTTCGTCGGCAAGGACGCACCCGCCGAGGACGTGGTCGCTGCCGCCCGTCATGCCGCCACCACGCCCGGCGCCTTCACCGCACGTGACCTCCCCGCCGCCATGCAGCGGCGGCTGAGAGCACCGGAGGGCCCGCACCTGTCCGCACGCGAACGCGATGTGCTCGACCTGCTGGTCGATGGTCTGACCATCGCCCAGATCGCCCGCAGGTTGTACGTCGCCGAAACCACGGCCAAGACTCATGTTGCTCATATCTACGGAAAACTCGGCTCAAACAACCGCGCCCAGGCCGTCATGGCTGCGGTTCGACTGCGCCTCATCAGAGCCAACGAGAAGACCTGAGCGACAACGATGCCGACCGGGGGGTGGCTCGTACGCAGCGCCAGCGCCGCCCGCACACCCTCATCGAGCAGGCTCGGTGGCATGCATCCGTGCTTTGTAGGTTGTCAGGCTGACTAGTTGGGCGTACTGTCTAGTCATGGAGGAGCAACAGTGGCCCGGCGACTGGATGCGCGGTGTTCTCTCGATCTGCGTGCTTTCCGTCATCGCTGAGGAAGAGACCTACGGCTACGTCATTGCCCAGCGGCTGCAGGAGGCGGGGCTGGGCGTGGTGAAGGGCGGCACGCTGTATCCGGTGCTTGCGCGCTTGGAACGGGAAGGGCTGGTCGGGTCCACCTGGCGGGAAGGGGACGGTGGCCCGGGGCGCAAGTTTTTCGCCGTCACCCCCGCTGGTCGGGTTGCTCTGACGGAGCGCACTCGCAATTGGTTGACCTTCACCGAGCGGGCAGCCGGCCTGCTCACGTCAGGGAGCGTGAACGTGTGAATACTCTGGATGCGGAAGTGCAAACCTACTGCAACGGGCTGCTGTTGGCCCTGCGGCTGCGGGATGTACCGGGTCCGCGCATCGCCGAGGCCCTCGCCGAGGTGCAGAGCCATGTCAGCGAGACCGGCGAGGACCCGCGCGAGGCCTTCGGCCCACCCGCGAAGTACGCGGACGAGCTGACGGTTGCGTTGGGCGGGCCCAGCACTCCGTTTTCGCTGCGCCGGCTCGCGCCGGATTTGCGAAGGGGTGCGGCATACGGACTCAGCGGCGCAGCCGGTGCCTGGTTTCTGCTCGACGGCGTGTCGGCGCTGAGCTCCGATCAGGACGGCGTTTTCGGCCTGCCTGCCGCGGTCCCGCTTCTCTTTGGAGTGACCGTGCTGATTGGGATGATCATCGCCCAGAGCCGCTTGTTTCGAGCCAGCAACAGCCGAGTCGTGGATCCTCGCACCGGGATCGACATGGCCGCACCTTTACCCCGCTGGGTCCTTCCAGTCATGCTCACCGCACCAATCCTTACTCTGGTGCTGGCCGCCGCTGTCCTGGTTGCCGCGCAGCGCTGACGAAGACCACGGCGGATTAGCGGCCAGGCAGCGGCCAGGCGAAGTCCCTGCCAGAATCCGCCCGGTGCCTGGGCCAAACCCGGCAGCCACTTCGGCTCGGGCTGGGGATCGCCGACGTCACCTGGCTAGAGATGGCCTTCGCTGGGTGGAACCGAAAGGGTCCCAGCCGAGTCTCATCGTGGGGCGAGGAGGCCGGTCATGAGATTCGTCGGAGCCAAGGTCTGGGCATGGTTGGCGGTCGCGTTGCTGGCCGCCGGTTGTGGTTCGGTCGAGCCGGAACCGGTATCAGAGTTCAGCCCGGGTTCCCAGCGCGCCGGAGGGTGGACCCGGCTGCCGACCGCACCGCTCAGTGCCCGGCACGAGGCGGCGGGAGTGTGGGTCGCCGACCGGTTCGTCATCCTCGGTGGCTGGTCGAGCCCGATCTGCCCGGTAAATGCCGACTGTGCGCCGCCTTTGAGAGCAGCGTTGCGCGACGGCGCCAGTTTTGATCCGGCGACCGGACGCTGGACCGAGATCGCCGCGGCACCGGTCCCGGTGACCTGGTCCAGCATGGCCGTGGTCGGCCCCCGGATTTATGTCCTCACCGCCGACCAGGGGCGGGCAGACAGCCCGGTCACCTTCCTGTCCTACGAGTCCGGCCAGAACATCTGGATGAGGCATCCTCTGCCGCCCGATCTGGGAACCCTGGTTGCCGTCGGCACCACGGTCGTGGCCGTGCCAGGCTCGGACGAGCAAGGTACGACGACGGACGCCGTTTTCGACCCGCACCGGGACAAATGGTGTCCACTTCCCGCCGACCCGCTCGGGGCCAGCTTCGATCGTTCGGCCGTCGAGGTCGACGGTGGCCTGCTGCTGGCCGCCAAGGACCTGGTGCCGAACCCGGGCGCCGAGCGGCCGGCGCTGGTGCGGTTGGCGCGCTTGGACAAGACGCTCTCGCGGTGGTCGATGCTCCCGAACACGGACGTCATCGGGTGGGGTCCGGTGGCGGTCGGGAGCCGCGTGGTCTGGCCGGGCACCGGCTCGGCCGACGGTGGTGCGGTGGGCAACTGGGGGCGGTCCTACCCGGAGGGCGGGATTCTGAATCTGTCGTCCGGGACGTGGCAGGCACTGCCTCGTCCACCCTGGCCGCCCGCGCTGGACTGCTGCACGACCGTCGTCGGTGACCGAGTCCTGGTGGGTGGTCAGCTGCTCGATCCGGCGACCGGACGCTGGGCCCAGGTTCCGCAGCTGCCGGGGGTGACTCGCCGGGCAGCCACCGTCGTCGGTAGCCCGCGCACCCTCCTGGTCTGGGGCGGCGCGACGACGGGTACCCGTCCCGACAACCTGGCCACCGGATACCTGCTCACTCCCGGCTGATTCGCCCGAAACTAACGCCTAGGTGATCCCCGGGCAGAGCACGCCATCGGGAACCGCCTACCGAACGAAGATTCTCGTGGTGATTCGCTCAAGTTCATGGCGATGGACGCCGATGAGGTGGACGGGCTACGTCTGCGGCCCGGCCGCCGCCCAGCAAGGGCGGTGATGCTGCCTGGGCTGCTGTGCTGGCTGGAATGAGTGAGCAGCGAGTATGCGCACCCACGTGATCCTTCTGGTCGAGGACAACACCAACGACGTCGATATGACGCTCTGGGCGTTCAGCCAGAGCAATCTCCATACTGAGATCGTTGTGGCCCACGACGGACCCGAGGCATTGGACCTGCTGCTACCGGCCGATCAGTGCACCCGGCTCCGCCCGGCAATCGTGCTCCTGGACGTCAACGTGCCTGGAATGGACGGGTTGGATGTCCTGCAGCGACTCCGGGCCAATCCGTCAACCAAGACCCTGCCGGTGATCATGCTGACCAAGGTCCGTGCCGACCGCGACCGGATCGAGAGCCACAACATCACCGCGAACGGCTACGTTCGCAAACCCGTCAACGCCGGCGAATATCTTGATGTCGCAAGAACAATCGGCGCGTACTGGCTGGAGGTCAATCTGCAGCCCTCATCCGGGGTCATGTGACCCGTGATCCGCAGACCTGGACATCGAAGGGCCACTCCAGCACGCACGATGGGCCCGGCGACCACCTCCTCCTGCAGGTATGTCCGTGATCTGCGTGCCTGAGTGGCCCCACGTCCACCCATTTACCTGGCCAAGTATTCGCGCGACGAGGGCCGGGAAAATCGCTAAACTCCGCTGCGGCAACCGGAGGCGGAGGACATGGACGCGATCGAGGCGGCGCTGCGCGGCGATCCGGTCGATCTCGCCCGCGAGACTCGGCCTGAACTGGTGGCTTTGCGCGGCTGTCCGCAGACGGAGGTGTTCCACGGCGAGGGCGACGTGGCCGAGCATTCCCGCCGGGTCTACGATCTCGCCTGCGCCCACGCCGACCGGCTGGCCGACGTGACCGAACCGGAGCTGCCCGCCGCGATCGCACCGCAGCAGATCGCCCTGCGCCTGGCCGCGCTGCTGCACGACGTGGGAAAACCCTCCACCACCAAGGAGAATGGCCCTGGGCGTTGGTCGGCACACGGTCACGACCTCGAAGGTGCCCGGCTGGTCTCCTGGTTGTTCGCCACCCATCCGGCGTTGCAGCATCTGCCGCTGGGGGTGTACGCCAGCGTGCATGCCCTGGTGCGGGCCCACATGTGGACCTACGCCGGTGAGCGTATCGACTCCGGCGCCGCTCTTCGGCTGTCCCACGTGAGCCACCCGAACCTACTGATGGCCTTGTGGGACAGCGATTCTCGCGGTCGGATTTGTGCCGACGCGGCCGAGCTTGCGGATCGGGTGGCCTTCGCTGGCCTGGTCCTGGAGGAACGCGATGCGGCGCGTCCGGACAGCCACGGCCGCCTGGACGACGTGGCGACCAGAGACTCGGTCAGCCCGCGGGCCTGGCGGGAGACGTTTCGGGCATTGGTCGAGGGCGATCTGACTGATGCCGGTGCGGTGGGCGCGCACCTGGCGGCCTCCGAGAGGCACAGCACTGGCGGCTCGATCACCTATCCGATCGGACTGCCCGGGGTCGGAAAGTCCACCTGGGCTCGTGAGGTTTGGGCGCCGGCGACTTGCGGCGTCGTCTTGTCCAGCGAGGGTGGCCGCCGCCGCGACCGCCGGGCCGCCGCTGCCGCCGTCCTCCAGCAGATCCCCGTGCACCTGGCCGCCGGCCGGGACATCTGCGTGGACGCTACCCACCTGTTGCGCGAGACCCGGAACGTGATCACCACCTTTGCCGGCCGCTATGGTGCGGACCTGCACGCCGTCTACTTCCGTGCGCCGCTGTCGCTGGCCTTGAAGCGACAGACAACCCGGGCGGACGCCGATGCGGTACCCGCCGCCGCTATCGAGTCGATGGCCCGCAAGCTGCGCTGGCCGACCCCGGACGAATATCAGACGCTCAGCATCGTGGAGACGACGGGGAAGTCCTGGGCCTACACGGCCGAATCACGGTGGCTCACCGATCCAGCCGCCCGGGCCGCGAATCCGGTGGAGGCGTCATGGGCCGGGTGAAGTACCCGCGCACCCGGCACCTGCCCACCAGCCCGGGAGCGAGCTCGGACGACGTCCATCTGGCCGATCTCCGTTTCCTTGCGGCGGGCGAGGTGGTGCTGACCGAGAAGATGGACGGCGAGAACACCACGATCGGAACGGGTTACGCCCATGCTCGATCGGTCGACTCGGTTGCCCACGAGTCACGACCAGGGTGGCGGCCCTGGCCGGGCGGCTGCAGTCCGAGATTCCCGACGGTATGCGCGTCTGCGGGGAAAATCTCTACGCCAAGCACTCGATCGGCTATGACCGGTTGCCGGCGTACTTCTTGGTGTTCAACATCTGGCTGGACGACCTCTGTCTGGACTGGGACAGCACCCTGGCGTGGGCCGACTTGCTCGGCCTGCACTGCGTGCCGGTGCTGTACCGCGGTGCCTTCCCCGGGCTGGAAGGACTGCGGCGGTCCTGGGCGGCCTCCCGCGACCCGCTGCGCAGCGAGGGCTTCGTCGTTCGCACCGCCGGCTCGTTCCGCCGCGACGAGTTCGCTACCCATCTGGCCAAATGGGTTCGGCCCAGACATATTCAGACCGATCAGCATTGGATGACGGCGCCGGTGATCCCCAACCACCTCGAGGGTTAGGGTCGCGTACAGGGGTAGCCGGAAATGGAAGGACTGCGTATTACGCCCTGTGCGACCATGAAGGGATGAATCTTGAGCCGCTGTCCTCGATGTGGGCGGCGGCACCGCGGTGCATGTGCGATGGCTCGCTGCACAATGCCTACCGCTGTCGGGCCGGTGGGATCAGGAATGACGTCGGAGCTGACGGTGGGGCGGGCAGATGTTGGACACATCCGGTGGTGGCCTTGGGCCTGTGCGGCCTAGTGTTGGCAAAGGCACCGCTCCCACTTCGCCTTGAGACGTGGGCTGGGACTGGCGCCAGGACGGCCCCGTGTGCGACCACGGGGTCGTTCCTTTGGAAGCGACCGTCCTGGCTCGGGTTCGACGCCCGTCCGTGAGGATCGGGTGCTGACCAAGGCCTGACCGGGCTACCGTCAGGGCTATGGAAGGGGACGACGAAGGCTGGCGCGCATCGCGGCGTGCGGCATTTGAAGCGCACGCGCAGGCTCAGCGGCGGGCCGAGGCGGCGGAGTCGGAGCGAGCCCAGCCACTGGTAGCGGAGTTCGTCCGCCGGGCCCGAGAGCAGGCACTGACACCGGTGCCGCTGCGGGCGCGCGCCTACAGCGGTTCGGCGACGTACCGCACCCGGCTGCGGGGCTGGTACCTGCAGCCGAGCGGTCCTTTGGCGATTGGTGATGATGGGCAGTTCTACGTGCTGATTGTCCCCGGTGGGCTCACCGCACGGTTGCGTGGGGTGGACGTCGTCCCTTCGCCACCGCCATTGGCGGTGGGCCGCGGGGCCCGCGACGGGGAGTCCATGTCGCTGCGGGAACTGCTGACGTGGCGGCTCGCCCAGGGAAACGACTTCCGCCGCCTCTGACGATGAGATGGCATCGATGCCAGTTCGCGCATGATCACAAACCGGTGCGCAGGTTGATCAGGAATGGAGAAGCAACGGCCGCCGAGCCGAGCTAGCGTAGCCCGACAAGGACGTCACCACCACGACTCAGGAGACCATACGTATGGCCACGAGGACGGACGCGCGGGCGTCAGCTCTGCACGCTGCCGACAGTCACGATTTGATCCGGGTGCAGGGCGCGCGGGTGAACAACCTCAAGGACGTCAGTGTTGAGATCCCGAAGCGCCGGCTGACGGTGTTCACCGGTGTCTCCGGCTCAGGGAAGAGTTCGCTGGTGTTCGGCACGATCGCCGCGGAGTCACAGCGGATGATCAACGAGACGTACAGCGCCTTCGTTCAAGGTTTCATGCCGACGCTGGCGCGGCCGGAGGTCGACCTGCTGGAGGGGCTGACGACGGCGATCATCGTCGATCAGGAGCGGATCGGGGCCAACCCCCGCTCCACGGTGGGCACCGTGACCGACGTCAACGCGATGCTGCGGATCGTCTTCAGCCGCCTCGGACAGCCACACATCGGCTCCCCTCAAGCATTCTCGTTCAACGTCGCCTCGATCAGCGGCGCGGGCGCGGTTACGATCGAGCGCGCCGGGCAGACCGTGAAGGAGCGGCGCAGCTTCACCATCACCGGCGGCATGTGCCCGCGCTGCGAGGGCATGGGCAACGTGACCGACATCGACCTGACCCAGCTGTACGACGACAGCAAGTCGCTCAACCAGGGGGCCATCACCATCCCCGGGTACAGCATGGACGGCTGGTTCGGTCGCATCTTCAGCGGCTGTGGCTTCTTCGACCCGGACAAGCCGATCCGCAAGTTCACCAAGAAGGAACTGCACGACCTCCTGCACAAGGAGCCAACCAAGATCAAGATCGACAACATCAACCTGACGTACGAGGGCCTGATCCCGAAGATTCAGAAGTCGATGCTGTCCAAGGATGTTGATTCGCTGCAGCCGCACATCCGCGCCTTCGTGGAGCGGGCCGTGACGTTCACGACCTGCCCCGAGTGCGGCGGCACCCGGCTCAGCGAGGCCGCTCGATCGTCGAAGATCGCCGGGATCAGCATCGCCGATGCCTGTGCGATGCAGATCAGCGATCTGGCCACGTGGGTGCGTGGGCTCGACGAGCCCTCGGTCGCGCCGCTGCTGTCGGCGCTGCAATTCACCCTTGGGTCGTTTGTCGAGATCGGGCTGGGTTATCTGAGTCTTGATCGGCCGTCAGGAACGCTGTCGGGCGGCGAGGCGCAGCGGGTGAAGATGATCCGTCACCTGGGGTCCTCGCTCACCGACGTCACGTACGTCTTCGACGAGCCGTCGATCGGGCTGCACCCGCACGACATCCAGCGGATGAACGAGCTGCTGGTGCAGTTGCGCGACAAGGGCAACACCGTGCTCGTCGTCGAGCACAAGCCAGAGATGATCGCGATCGCGGACCACATCATCGACCTCGGGCCCGGCGCTGGCGCGACCGGTGGCGAGGTGGTGTTCCAGGGAACCATCGAGGGCCTGCGGGCCAGCGGCACGCTGACCGGGCGGCACCTGGACGATCGAGCCGTCGTGAAGCCGTCGGTGCGGACCTCGGCGGAGGTGCTTCAGGTCCGCGGCGCCAGCACCCACAACCTGCAGGACGTGGACGTCGACATCCCGCTCGGCGTCCTGGTTGTCATCACCGGCGTGGCGGGCTCGGGCAAGAGTTCGCTGATCCACGGCTCGGTGTCCGGGCTGGACGACGTGGTGGCGATCGACCAGGGCGCGATCCGCGGCTCGCGACGGAGCAATCCGGCGACGTACACCGGTCTCCTGGAGCCGATCCGGAAGGCGTTCGCGAAAGCCAATGGCGTGAAACCCGCGCTGTTCAGCGCTAATTCAGAAGGTGCCTGCCCCACCTGCAACGGCGCCGGGGTGATCTACACCGACCTGGCGATGATGGCTGGCGTGGCCACCACCTGTGAGGAGTGCGACGGGAAGCGGTTCCAGGCTGCGGTGCTGGAGTACCACCTCGGTGGCCGCAACATCAGCGAGGTGCTCGGGATGTCGGTGACCGACGCCGAGGAGTTCTTCGGCGCCGGCGACGCGCGGATCCCGGCCGCGCACGCCATCCTGCGCCGGCTCGCCGACGTCGGGCTCGGTTACCTCAGCCTCGGGCAGCCACTGACGACGCTGTCCGGCGGCGAGCGGCAGCGGCTCAGGCTGGCCACTCACATGGGGGAGAAGGGCGACATCCTGGTCCTCGACGAGCCGACCACCGGCCTGCACCTGGCCGACGTCGAGCAGTTGCTCGCGCTGCTCGACCGGCTTGTCGACGCCGGAAAGTCGGTGATCGTCATCGAGCACCACCAGGCGGTGATGGCGCACGCCGACTGGATCATCGACCTCGGCCCCGGTGCCGGTCACGACGGCGGCCGGATCGTCTTCGAGGGCACACCCGCCGACCTCATCGTGGACCGCTCCACCCTCACAGGTGAGCACCTCGCGGCCTATGTCGGCACCTGACCGAGGCCCTCGCGGCCACCGGGAGATGGGCCAGCGGAGGAAAGTCGACTGGCAGGCCATTTCGGTGGAGGTCGGGGACGGGGGTACCCGGCCCCCTTGGCGCTCCGGATCGCCACGGGTGTCGGGCTGTCTGGACTTCTGTGGACAAGGATGCAAGCATCCGACCCGAGGTTTTCACCCATGCGACAACCGGTATGTTTCGCCGGCGGAAGGGCGGTTCACATGTCTCAAGCCGCCGAGAGATTGGCTGCGGTACACCAATATGCCGGTGTCGAGCCGCCAACC
>JANNPJ010000250.1:0-1618 GCA_031400005.1 Kineosporiaceae bacterium
AGCACGCGGACGTGGGGGGTGGCCTTGGCGAGGGCGGCGATCGCCTGACGGCCGTCCATCTCCGGCATCCGCAGGTCCATCAGCACCACGTCGATCGGGTGCTGGCTTTTGTCTGTGCCGGGCCGGTCATGAGCCCTTTACCAGGTAGGTGATTACCGAAGTCGGTATGGAGCCGGGCGGTGCATGGCCGCACACCTGGGCTTCTTGAGACGGTTCTCCCCGCCCGACAGTGGCCAGACGAATGGTGTCCGGCTTACGTACCAAAGCTCGGGCCGTGGCGAGAACGTCCTGCTGGTGATGGGTTCTCGCACTTCGGGTCGGGTCTGGGACATGTACCAGACGCCAGCCCTGGCCGGGGCCGGGTACCGCGCGACCACCTTCAACAACCGAGGGGTGCCCCCCTCGGACGCCCCGCCGGGGATGTACTCGCTCGCCGATCTGGTAGCCGACACCAAGGGACTGATCGAGGCCCTGGATCTGGCGCCCTGCAGGATCATCGGCACGTCCCTGGGCGCATTGATCGCTCAGAAACTGGCGGTCAGCCAGCCACACCTGGTTCGGTGCGCGGTGCTGATCGCCACCAAGTCCCGTTCGGACGCCGCCCGGCGGGCCCAGGCCGCTGCCGAGAACGCGCTGCTGGCCAGTGGAATCCGGCTACCAGCCGCTTATGAGAGCGCCAAGATGGTGTTCGAGAGGCTGTCGCCGGCCACGGTCAACAATGACGAGGAGGTCTCGCGATGGCTGGATCTGTTCGAGTTCTCCCGCGGCGCAACCAGTCCGACCGACGGCCAGGCCGGGATCCAGACCGATGACGATCATCGCGAGGCACTGCGGAACGTGATCGCTCCGTGCCGGGTCATCGCTTTCAGCGACGACAAGATAACCCCACCGCACCTGGCGGCCGAGGTTGCTGAGGCCATACCGGACTGCGACTACGTGGAGATCTCGGACTGTGGCCACCTGGGCTATCTGGAACGCCCGGAAGTCGTCAATTCGGCGATTATTGAATTTCTGCAGAAATACTGATCGACGCTATCCCCACGATTCGAATACTGGAAGGACAACGCCAGTGGCGATGGCCGGTGGACCGCTCATGGGTCAGATGAGACTTCACCTGGACCGGGAATCACTTACCCGCCAGCAGATCAAGCCAGGAACCGCCCGGCGAATCCTGCCGTATGCGTTGCACTACCGGTGGTCGATGGGCTTCATGTTGCTGACCACAGCCACGAGTGCCGTCATCACAGCGGCGAACCCGTTGATCCTGAAAACGATCATCGACCAGGGCATCCTGGGCCGGCGACTACCGGTGGTCGTTGGCCTGTGCCTGCTCCTCGCCGGGCTGGCCCTGGTCGACGCGCTGGCGATGTATCTCCAGGTCCTGTTCTCCGGCCGGATCGGCCAGGGCCTCATCTACGACCTGCGGACCAAGGTCTTCCGGCACGTCCAGCAACAACCCATCGCTCTATCAACTTGAGAACCCCCCATGAAACAGCCTAAATCCTCTACCAAGCCGCAGTCGCCGCCCGGACCTCTGAATCCACAGCAGTTCCCGTCGCACGCACAGACAGACGCTACGGCCGGTCGTGAAAAGGTTCGAGTGGTGGCGCCTGTGCAT
>JANNPJ010000293.1:0-9322 GCA_031400005.1 Kineosporiaceae bacterium
GTTGGCAGCCAGCAACGATTGCCCGCTTTGACCACGAAAGGGGTTGCTGGTTGCTGTGCCCCTCAAAACCGGCGATCGAGGTAAGAATCTGCCCTGATCACCGGTTCTTGAGGGGCACAGCAGCGATTCTCGACGTCTCCCTTTGAGTCCACACTGGTGCCGTCCGGTCTTGGACTCTCGGGATTAACCAGCAGGGTCGCTAGGGGGTCATCATGCGCGACGACGTCGAGGACACAGGCACGCCAGCCAATTAGCCAGCAGGGTCGGTTGCTGGGCCCAAACTGGCACCCACTTCGCGACTGGTTGCGCCTGAAGTGGTGCACAGGACATCACGCGCATTGCGAGCGCCTGGCTCCGTCAGCGGTCAGATCAGTCGGAACGATCGTTCGGCCTCATACCCGAATATGGCCGATATCCGACCTGATTCCATAGGCAATCGAGGGCGACCGGCCGGTAATACAACTTGCCGGTAAGCGAAAAGTGTCGCGGATCACGAGTGAATCACCGCGTTCGATGATGATCTTCGTGTTTCGCTTTCCCCGCGGCGTTGCAGTGGACCTGGCCGCGACGTTGGCCAAACGAGAGGCACCTGCTGTGAGGGTTCTGCATATCGTCGCCACCCCGCGTGAACAGAAGTCCAACACGCTCCGGGTCGCGGACGCTTTTCTGGAAAATTTACGCGAGACCTGCCCGGAGATGACGCTCGACGTGATCGATCTGTATCACCATGACCTGCCGGCGGTCGCTGGTGTCAATCTCGACGTCAAGTACGGACTGATGATGGGGCAGCCGATCGACAAGAATCATCTAGAGTCGTGGCAGCAGATCGAGCGGCTGATCGAGCATTTCCTGCAGGCCAACGTCTATGTGATTTCTGCACCGATGTGGAATTTCAGCATCCCCTATGCACTCAAATATTACATTGACTGCCTCATTCAGCCTGGCTACGTGTTCCGGTACACCGAGGAAGGCCAACCCATTCCGCTCGTCCTGGGCAAGCGGATGATTTGTGTCACTTCGCGCGGCGCCGATTATTCGGCCGAGAGCCCGCTTCATGTGTACGACTTCCAGGAGCCCTACCTACGGGCGATCTTCGGTTTTATCGGGATTACCGACATGCATTTCATCAACGCCCAACCGATGAACTCCGCGCCTGCCCTGCGGGAGACTGCCGTCGCAGACTCGATGACGATCGCCCGGCAGCTGGCGGCAGACACTGCACTTGATCGCGTCTGACCAGTGGCTGGCGGTCAGGCCGTGGTCAGGGATTCCCGCGCTCGGCGCCGAACCAGCCCCAGGCTGATCAACGAGAGGATCACGTAGGCCCACCAGGTGCCGATCCCGCAAGCCACCAACCAGCAGGACGGCGAACCACAAGTGCCTGTTCCAGGAACCTGAGCGGCGTGATCCGGTGCTCATCGAGTGATCATGCCCGATAGACCGCTGCGAGGTGAGTTGTCGAGTGCAGTGGTGGGTGGCTTCAGCAGCACCGGGCCCGGGGATTGGCCTCCTGTTCCTTCGTCCGTTGGCGTTCGAAATCGCGGCGCGAGGGCACCGGGGCGCCCGGATGCGCTCGGTGCGCGTGAGCGACATATCGGTCGTAGTCGGCTTCGCCGGACACTTCCCGCAGATACCAGAGAACGTTTTTCACTGCTCGGTTGAGGTTCAATGCGGTGTTCCCTGCGGCTTGACGAGGTCCCGACGATCCTCACCGGCATCTCCGAACAGCCCACTCGGTGCGGTGATCAACGACGTGGTGTGCGGCACCTCGGTGGTCGGCAGCGCCGTCGGGGAGCGGAGTACGCGAATCCAGATCCGGGCCGCGTCCAGAATGATGATCACGACGAGGATCGCGAAGAAGGCGGCCAGGACGCCGTCCACGGTGGAGTTGGTCACGACGCTTTGCATATCATCCAGATTCTTCGCCGGGGGCAGCACCTTGCCGGCGTCGAGAGCGTCCTGGTACCGAGACCGTTGGGCGAAGAACCCCAGGGTAGGGGTGTCGGAGAAGACCTTCTGCCAGCTGGCTGTCAACGTCACCGTCGCATCCCAGGCCAGCGGGATGCCCGTCACCCAGGCGTATTTCACCTTGCCATGCTTGATCAGCAGAGTGGTCGCCACGGTCAGGGCGATGGCGGCGAGCAGTTGGTTGGCGATGCCGAACAAGGGGAACAACTGGTTGATGCCACCGAGCGGGTTGGTGACGCCGGTGTAGAGGAAGTATCCCCACGCTCCGACAACGGCGGCACTGGTGACCCACAGGCCGGGCTTCCAGCTCACGTCGCGCATCGGCTTGTAGACATTGCCGATGGTGTCCTGCAACATGAATCGGCCCACTCGGGTGCCCGCGTCAACCGTGGTGAGGATGAACAACGCCTCGAACATGATCGCGAAGTGGTACCAGAAGGCCCGCATTCCCCCGCCGACCAGGTCGGAGAAGATCTGGGACATGCCGACCGCGAGGGTCGGTGCCCCACCGGTACGCGCCACCAGGGTGGGTTCCTCCACCGCGGCCGCGGCCGCGGTCAGCTGCTCGGGAGTGATCGTGAAGCCGAGGTTGGCCACCGCTTGCGAGGCGGTCTCCACGGTGGGGCCGAGCAGGCCGGCGGGGGAGTTCATCGCGTAGTACAGGCCAGGGTCGATCACGCACGCGGCGATCAGTGCCATTACGGCGACGAAGGACTCCGTCAGCATCCCGCCGTAGCCGATCAGCCGGACCTGTCCCTCCTTCTGGATCATCTTCGGCGTGGTGCCGGAGGCGATCAGCGCGTGGAAACCGGACAAGGCGCCGCACGCGATTGTGATGAAGACGAAGGGGAAGAGCGACCCGGCGAAGACCGGGCCGTTTCCGTTTCGGGCGAAGTCGGTGATCGCCTCGGCTTGAAAGACTGGTGCGGTGAAGATGACCGCCACCGCAAGCAGGACGATCACGCCGACCTTCATGAACGTAGACAAGTAGTCCCGTGGTGCCAGCAGCATCCACACCGGCAGCACCGAGGCGACGAAACCGTAGATCACCAGGCAGAAGACCAGCGTCTCCGGGCTCAGCGTGAACGCGTCGCTCAAGCCCGATTCCTCGACGTATCCGCCACCGACGATCGCGAGCAGGAGCAGGGTGACGCCGATGGCGGTGGTCTCGAGCACCCGACCGGGCCGCAGCGTGCGCAGGTAGAAACCCATGAACAGGGCGATCGGAATGGTCATTCCGACCGAGAAGGTGCCCCACGGGGAGCCGGCCAGGGCATTGACGACGACCAGGGCGAGCACGGCGAGCAGGATGATCATGATGGTGAACACGGCGATCAGGGCAGCCACGCCACCGAAGACGCCGATCTCGTCGCGGGCCATCTGGCCGAGGCTCTTGCCATCGCGACGCATCGAGAAGAAGAGCACGACCATGTCCTGCACGGCACCGGCGAAGATCACCCCGACGATGATCCAGATGGTTCCCGGCAGGTAGCCCATCTGGGCCGCCAGCACCGGTCCAACCAGTGGTCCAGCGCCGGCGATCGCCGCGAAGTGGTGGCCGAAGAGCACCCGTCGGTCGGTCGGGGTGAAGTCGATGCCGTTGTCCAGCCGTTCGGCCGGCGTCGCCCGGGTATCATCCACCTCCAGCACGCGTTTCGCGATGAACCGGGCGTAGAACCGGTAGCCGATCGCGTAGGAACCCACTGCGGCAGCGACCAGCCAGATCGCCGAGACCTCTTCGCCGCGAGACAGCGCGAGAACTGCCCAGGCGCAGGCCGCGATCAGCGAGACCGCCGTCCAAATGGCTATCTCCTTGGGGTTCCTCGACCTTCTCGTGCCGGTCGGTGACTTCGGATCTTGAGACGGCTCACTCGAGATGACCATCGTCCACACCCTCCTCGCGTCCGCTTCGGCGACATCGCTGGTCGGCCGTTTTCTCGGTCGATCGGGCCTACTGCAAAGCGGAGCAGCGGCCCCGGACTCATCCTGTGCGCCTGCGGAGATTTGTCAATGCTTTCGCCTGGTTGTGGTGATCAGGTAGGTCCTAGAGCGTCCGACAGTCCCTATTGCCGGACGCTCTTCGTTAACGGGCCCCTGAGCGGACGTCGTCGAGCAGGCGTTGGGGATGCATGCCGTCGACCTGGCCGATGAACGGGGGGTGGATGCTGTAGCCGAGCATCCGGCGGATGTCCTCGGAGACCGCGCGGGCGGTCTGCCGGGTCGTGGAAAGGGTGAACGCCTCCTGCGGGCGTAGCCAGGGCTCGCAGTACTGCGCGGTCACGGCCAGTCGGTCGTGGCCGGAGCGGTTGGCGCCGCCGCCGTGCCACAGCGTTCCGAGGAAGAAGACGCAACTGCCCGGCGGCATCACCGCTGTCCGGCGTTCATCGTCCTGGGTGGGTCTGCGGGTGTCGTCCCAGCGGTGACTGCCGGGCAGGACGACCGTGGCGCCATTCTGTTCGGTGAACTCATCGATCGCCCAGATGGTGGCAGCGCCCAGGGCTGGTCGAGGGCGGGGAACGGGATAGAAGGAATCGTCGGGATGCAGAAGCTGGGCATCCTCGCCGGGGGTGATGTTGATGACCTGCAGCATCGAGAGCAGGTAGTTGGGCAGGAATAACCGATCCAGCAGAGCCAGGACGCGCGGGTGATCCACTGTTCGATCGCAGCTGCGGGTCTTGTTCAGCACGCTGTAGACCCGCTGTGTGCGATGGCCCTCGAAGGGGTTGCGTCCGGTCCGAGCGAGCAACGGCGTCACCCCGGCGCGGATCTTCGCGCACTCCTGCGGGCTCAAGAGTCCCTCCAGGATGAGGTATCCGTCGCGCTCGAGGATGGCGAGGTCCGCCTCAACGACGGCCGGGTCGATGACCGAGCCGCTGCTGGCAGTGATTCGGTAGCGGCCAGCCAGGTCGCTGCGCAGGCCCTCGTCGATGGAGGCGACCGGGTCGGGTCCTGGAGAGGGGATCGGCATGGTGGATAGCTCCATTCCTGGTTTACGGTCGCATCCCGACCGCGCCGGCGATGAAAGCCCACACCTGGTCGATCACGGCCTCGGCGGGCGGCCGTGGAGTGCGGGTAAGAGCCACGGCGGCCACCGCGTGCAGACCGCCGAGCATGGCGGCGGCGAGCATCTGCGGGTCACGGTCGGGTGGGATTTCACCATCGCGTTGGGCGTGGGCGATGTTGCGAGAGCCCAGTTCGATCAGTCCCTGCAGCAAGCGGGTGTGCGCGGCGGCGACTTCACCGTCGCCGGTCAGCCCACCGAGCACCACCGGCGCCAGCTCTTCGGTATAGAGGAAGAGCACCCAGTCCCGGATGCGCTCCTGCTCGCGCTCGGACCAGGTTGGTGCGTCGTACTCACGAAGTCCGCACGCCTGCCCCAGCGCGTCGTAGAACTGCTCGACCAGCGCAGTAAGCAGACCGCTGCGGGTGCCGAAGTAGCGGTAGGGCAGGCCCGTGCTCACTCCGGCGCGCCGCGCCACCGCTCCGACCTCCAACTCACCGGTCGCGATCAGTTCATCGCGGGCCGCGAGTAGCAACTTGTCCCGGGAGGCGATACCCCGCGACGTGGCGGATGGCGTCATGTCGTCAAGAGTAAGTTGAGTTCAACTCATTTCCAAGCTCTCAGACGGCGCTCATCGTGTCCACATGCCGGGGGCGCTGGCCGCCGAGGTTGATGCCGAACCCGTCCAGGAGGGTTCGTACCGCCTTGGGGTGAAGGTGGGGTTTGGGGCGGCTGCCAGCGCTGGCCACCTCGGCCTGGCCGCCGGTGTGGTGGCGTAACAGGGCCTCGGCGATCGGTGAGCGGGCGCTTTTGCCGGTGCACCTGCCTGACTTGCCGGGGTTAGACAGATCCGGGAGCAATTCGTTGACATTGCTGCGTGGCATCCGGCGCGCCAGTACTCTGCCCTGTGGCTCGGCCTGCCAAGCCATACCAATTGGGAACTTTTGACCGGAGCATGGACGATGCAAACACGGATGAGATGCATGACGGCCGCTGCGGGCCTCGCCCTGGCGGTCGCCGGGTTGGCGGTGACCCCCGGCACCGCCGGCGCGGAATCCAACGGGGGCGTTCGAATCATGCCCCTGGGAGACTCGATCACCGACGGGGTGGACATACCGGGCGCGTACCGGACCGGCCTGTGGCAGCGACTGACGTCGGCCGGGTATCGGAATGACTTCGTCGGCTCGCAGTTCAACGGCCCGAACAACCTGGGGGACCATGACCACGAAGGCCATCAGGGCTGGCGCATCGACCAGATCGACGCGAACATCGTCGGCTGGTTGCGCAGCACCACGCCGCACTCGGTGCTGCTGCAGATCGGAACCAACGACATCCTGAAAAACGTCGAACGGACTGCGCCCGGACGGCTCTCCACCTTGATCGACCGCATCACGGAGACTGCGCCGAATACCGAGGTGTTCGTCGCCACGATCACCCCGATGGGGTGGGCCGCCGGGGATGCCGACGTGCAGGCGTTCAACAGCAGAATTCCGGCGATCGTCGACAGCAAGGCGAAGGCCGGCAAGCGCGTGCACCTCGTCGACATGTACAACGCGTTGTCACCGTCCGACCTGCTAGACGACGGCGTCCACCCGAACGCCGGCGGATACGACAAGATGGCCGCGGTTTGGTATCGCGCGCTGATGTCGGTACCGGGAGCAGCGGGAAACCCGGGCAACGCACCTGCGCCACCCGCGCCGACACCGCCGCCACCGGCGCAGAGCCCCCCGCCACCGCCGCCCAAGACCGTCAACCCACAGCCGCCGGTCAAGGGCGACCCGCCGTGGATCCGGCACAGCGCGCGGCGCACGCGCTAGCCAGCAGGCCCGTCACAACGGGCAGAGAATGCCCGATGACTGCGGGGTTTGAGAACGCCCGCTGACAATGGGCGCAGAACGCCGATGACAGCGGGCCGGGGAAATTCCCCGGCCCGCAGGCGGTTTGTCGCACTCAAGGCGCGGTTCAGCTGCGCACACCGCGGTTGTCGCCGACCCGGGTCCAGACCAGCAGGACGATGATCGCTCCGATGATGGAGCCGATGATTCCGGACGGCTGGAAGAACC
The DNA here is from genome assembly GCA_031400005.1 of Kineosporiaceae bacterium. Classification (GTDB taxonomy): domain Bacteria; phylum Actinomycetota; class Actinomycetes; order Actinomycetales; family Kineosporiaceae; genus JANNPJ01. Next base: position 7,033 of record JANNPJ010000293.1, read on the forward strand.
CTTCAGCGGAGTCCTTACCGAAGATCAGGTAGCCCAGGAAGCCACCGACGAACGAGCCGACCATTCCGATGACGATCGTCATCAGGATGGACATGTGCTGCTTGCCGGGGACGATCAGGCGCGCCAGGGCGCCGGCGATCAGACCGACAATGATCAGGGTGACGATGAGACCCAGCATGGGGCCCTCCTTCTGGAGTGGCGTCAATGACACTGAAGCGGTGCCGTCCTTCGAGGCAACCACCCCTAGGGCTGGTGCGCTACACCCCTAGGGAGGTTTAGCGTCGATCCATGACGTCACCGGGAACGAACTCACCGATTACGGTGGCGTTGGTTGACGACTACGACGTCGTACTCACCGGCGTGGCCCACATGCTCGACCGGTACCGTGATCGCGTCGTCATCGCCGAGATCGATGCGACCACCTCGGTGCAGGACGCCGTGGACATCGTGCTGTACGACTCCTTCGCCCAGCCCGAGTCCGATCACCATGAGATCGCTGAGCTGGTCGCGAATCCGCAGGCCCGCCGGGTCGTGGTCTATACCTGGAACTTCCACCCGGACCTGATCGAGAGCGCCCGTCGGCAGGGCGCCCACGGCTATCTGTCAAAGACGTTGCCCGCGCGTGATCTGGTGGCTGCGCTGGAGGCGATCCACGCCGGCCAGGTGATCATCAGCGATCCGCCGGTTCGCGCGCGCAGCGCCCCCGGGCTGGACTGGCCCGGGCGCGGCGAGGGACTCACCGACCGGGAGTCTGAGATCCTCGCGCTGATCACCCAAGGCAAGAGCAACGCGGACGTCGCGCGCCTGACGTTCCTGAGCCCGAACACCGTGAAGTCCTACATCCGGGCGATCTACCGGAAGATCGACGTCGATAGCCGGACCCAGGCCGTGCTCTGGGGGGTCGAGCACGGGTTCACCCCGGACCACCACCGGATTGATCACTGGCGCGGTGGGCCCTGAGGTCATCGGGACGGGCGGAAAATCTGGTCGAGCTGCTTGTCGAGGACGGCCAGGGATTCACCGGGGCTTCGGGCGCCCAGAAGGAGCGGGTAACGAAGGCCTTCGATCGTGGCCACCAGGGAGTGGGCGGCGCGATCCAGGTCGAGGTCTTCCAGGGTTTCGGCGTCGGCATGGGCTTTGGCAAGGTGGGTCCGGATGAAGCCGGTCAGGTTGGTGTAGGCCGCTGCGGCCAGGGCGCGAGTGGCCGGATCGGTGGCCGCTCGCGAGAGGAACGCGATCCACACGCGAGCGCCAGTGCGGGACTCCTCGTCCAGCGGAAGGAGCTGGGTGAGGAAGAAACGGAACCCGGCCCGGGCAGAGCTCGGGGCGGGGCCCGTCGCGAGCTGGTCCTGGATTCGAGCAGCCAGTCGCTCGTTGGCGCGAGTCAGCGCGAACAGGAACATCTCTTCTTTGGTCTTGAAGTAGTGCTGCACGGCGCCCATGGACACGCCGGCTCCGAGGGCGACGGTGCGCAGGGTGGTTCCTTCGACCCCGTCCTCGGACAGCAGCCGCAGGACTGCGTCGGCAATGACCCTGCGACGCTCCTCGTGATCGACCTTCTTCGGCATTTCGCCACCCTTTGACAATGCAGTTGCATTGCAACGTCTGTTACCATGCAACTGCATTGTAAACGAGAGGGGTGTCGCATGCAGACCAAGGCGGCCTACAACGGCAACGTTGAGATCGCATACGAGACGTTCGGTGAGCCCGGCAGTCGTCCACTGGTGCTCATCGGCGGACTCGATGGCCAGATGATCTGGTGGCACGATGGCTTCTGCCAAGCACTGGCTGACGCGGGCTTCCACGTCGTGCGCTACGACCACCGAGACGCCGGCCTGTCAACCCACTTCACCGGGAAGAAGAAGGCCTACCACTGCACGGACATGCTCGACGACCTGATGGCCGTCATGGACGACCTCGGCTGGGAGTCGGCGCACCTGTTCGGATTGTCGATGGGCGGCGGTCTAGCCCAATTCGCTGCGCTCCACCACCCAACCCGGGTGCGTACGTTGACCCTGGTGAACGCCCTGCCGATGGGCGGTTCGGCGATCGGCGCTTTCCGCTACCTCAGATTTCCGGGACCGTTCAAGGGACTCTTCCGCCGGTACGGAAAGTCCCGGCAGGAAAAGGTCCGGATGCTCGCAGACATCATGCGCCTGACCGAAGGCCCACACCACCAGTTCGACGACGACTGGCTTACCAAGACAGCAGAGCGCTGCATGGACAGACGCTGGCCGGACCCACACGCCCGCAACCGCCAACTCTTCGCCGCCCTCGGCGAGAAACTCCC
>JANNPJ010000299.1:0-1551 GCA_031400005.1 Kineosporiaceae bacterium
ATGCACAAGGGCATCGTGCTCCCGACGCCGAACTGCGTGGTCAAGGACCCCGCGTGCGACGTCGACGTGTACACCGGCGACCCGCGCGAAGAGCGCGTGACGGTCGCGCTGACCTGCTCCGCCGGATTCGGCGGCCCCGACGCCTGCATCGTGCTGGAGGCGACCCCATGACCACGGTGTTCCTCTTCCCTGGCCAGTCCTCGATCGCTTCCGACCTGTTCGGCACGGCGCGAGCCGTCGATCCGGTCGGCACCGAGCGGCTCCTGACGCTGGCGTCCGAGGTCCTCGGGCGCGATGTGGCCGCGCACTACGAAGGTCCCGACGCGTTCGCCACCAACCGCGACGTCCAGGTCGGCGTGTTCGTGTGCAACGTGCTGCACCTGTCGGCGTTGCGCTCTGCGGGCGTCGACGCGCACCTGTCGCTCGGCCTGTCGCTGGGCGAGTACGCCCACCTCGTGCACATCGGCGCGCTCGACTTCGCCGAGGCGCTCCGCCTCGTCGACGCCCGTGGGGCCGCCTACGATGCCGGTCCCGACGGGATGATGGCGGCCGTGTACCCGATCGGACCCGAGGAGCTCGCGCCGATCCTCGCGAAGGCCTCCGAGAAGGGCTTCGTGGCGATGAGCAACATGAACGCCCCGACCCAGCAGGTCATCGCGGGCGAGCGAGTGGCCGTCGAAGAGGCCCTGCGCCTGCTCGACGAGGAGCTGTTCCTCCAGGGACGCGTCATCGAGGAGCGCATCCCGATGCACACCGTGCGGTTCCGGCCCGTCGTCGACGCGCTGCGGCCCGCCCTCGAAGCGGCCGCGTGGAAGACCCCCGACCGCCCGTACATCCCGAACACGACCGCCGAGATCGTGGCGCATCCGAAGCCCGAGCACTTCGTCGGATGTCTCTCGGACCACGTGTGGCAGCCCGTGCTGTGGCAGGCGTCGATCGACGCCATCCGCGCGAGGTACCCCGACGCGGTGTTCGTGGAAGTCGGACCCCGCACGATCCTGCACGACATGCTGCGGAAGGCCTGGGTGGGCGCCCAACGGTTGACATTGTAGCGGCGTAAACGGCGTTGCATCACATGGTTGCGTTTTTGCTGTTCTTCGGCCGTTGTTTCGAGCGCGTCCGTCAAGGCCGCGGCGATTTCGGCAAGATTGTTCGGGTTGACGATGATCGCTTCGGGCAGTTCTTTGGCGGCGCCGGCCATTTCGCTCAGGATGAGCATGCCCGTGCCGTCTTTGCGGCAAGCCAAATACTCTTTGGCAACCAGGTTCATGCCGTCCCGCAGCGGCGTCACCAGACAAACCTCGCTCACCGAGTAAAGCGCCACCAATGAGTTGAACGGCACGTTGCGGTATTGATACGCCACCGGCGTCCAGCCGACCCGGCTGAAACGGCCGTTGATTTTGCCGACCAGCTCTTCCACTTGCCGTTTCATCAACTCGTACTGCACGACGCCGATGCGCGAGGGAACGACGACCATCAACAGCGCCACTTTGCCGTGGTACCCGGGGTTGGCCTCCAAAAACAGCTCGTAACCTTCCAGTCGATTGGCGA
>JANNPJ010000329.1:0-23973 GCA_031400005.1 Kineosporiaceae bacterium
GAGCCCACCGGCCAGGCGAAACATCACGTTCGGGCACCGGGTTGTCGATGACGAGGCCGCCGAAGGGCGTCCTGAGTCGATTCCCGCTCGCTAGCCTGAGTCCGTGGAGCAGCCGTGGCCCCTCGCTGGCCGGGATGTGGAGCTGCGCGCGGTCACGGCGGCGGTCCGGCCCGGTGCGCCGGGGATCGTGGTGGCCGGCCCGGCCGGGGTGGGCAAGACCAGGCTCGCGCGTGAGGCGCTGGCCGGTTCGGGACACCGAGAAGCGAGGGTCGTCTGGGCCTACGGGAGCACAGCCGCACGGCTGCTGCCGCTTGGTGCGTTCGCGGGCCTGCTCGACGTGCCGACCGGCGACGCGGCGGAGACCATCGGCCGGGCGCTGGACCAGCTCGCCGGGCAGCAGCCGATGGTGCTGGCCGTCGACGACGCGCATCTGCTCGACGAGCACTCCGCGATCGTCTTGCACCGCGTGGTGGTGCGGCGGCTGGCCCCGGTCGTGGTCACCTTCCGGACCGGCGAGCCGGTGCCCGACACGGTGACGTCGCTGTGGAAAGACGACCACCTCCCGCGCCTGGACTTGGCGCCGCTGGACGTCGCCGAGACCACCGGCTTGGTCGCCCGCGTGCTCGGCGGGCCGGTCGAGTCGGCCTCCGCGCACCGGTTGTGGACCCTGACGCAGGGCAGCCCGCTGTTCCTGCGGCACCTGCTGGCTGGGGAAGTGTCCGCAGGCCGGTTCACCCCAGCGTCCGGGATGTGGCGGTGGACCAGCGAGCCGGAGATCTCGCCGGAGCTGGCCGGCCTGCTGGAGCACGAGATCGGCAGCGTCCCCGCGGGCGTGCAGGACGTCGTCGACATGGTGGCACTGGCCGAGCCAGTGGCGGTCCCGACGCTCGCCGCGCTGACCTCGCCCGCGGACCTCGAGGAGGCCGAGGACCGGGGCCTGGTGCGCACCGACGGGCTGGCTGCTCGACTGGCGCACCCGCTGTACGGCGAGGTGCGGCGCGCCGCCATGGGCACGCTGCGCGCGCCGCCTGCGCGGCAGGGTGGCGCAGACCCTGGACCAGGCAGCGGACCCGATCATCCGGGCCGTGCTCACCCTCGACTCCGACCTGGCCCCGGACCCGGGGCTGTTCCTGCGGGCCGCTGAGGCCGCGACCCGGATGTACGACCTGCCGCTCGCCGAGCGGCTGGCCCGCGCGGCCGCGACCACCGGCGCCCCCGCCGCCCGGCTGGTGCACGCCGCCTCGCTGTCCTGGCTCAGCCGTGGCGACGAGGCCGAGGCGATCCTCGAGGACGTCGCCGCGAGCACGCCGGATCCCGTGGTCCGCGGGCTCGCCCACCTGCACCGCACCGGCAACCTGCTGTGGACGATGGCCAGCCCCGACGAGGCGCGCCGGGCGCTCGCCGCGGCCGCGGCCACCGGCGCGCTCCCGGTCCACGTCGCCGCCATGTCCCTCGCCCTGACTGCCGCGGCCGGGGAGCTGTCCCCGGTGCTGGCCGAAGGTCCCGAGTTGCTGCACGACGAACTGCCCGACGACCTGGCCCGCATCTTGGTCGCCTCCGCAGTGTCCGCGGCAGCGGCCGTTGCCGGCGATCCCGGGCTACTCGACGAGGCCGCGGTTGTGGGCGGGCTCAGCGCCGACCGGGCGCCCACGGTCATCCCGGGGTTCGGGCTCGCGGACTTCCAGGTGCTCGGGCACCGCCTCGCCGGGACGCCGGAGCGCGCCGACGTCCTAGCCGGGCGGATGCAGTCGGCATCGGCGGACCTGCCCGGCCCGGCCCGGCTGATGGGGACGGTCGTGGCCGGGCACGCCGCCCTCGCCGGGGGCCGGGTCCGCGACGCGCTGGTCCTGCTGCGTGAGGCGTGGGCCGGGCTGGCGGACTCAGGGCACGAGTTCCGATTCCGCTGCCGCACGCTGCTGGCCACGGCCGCCGCGCAGGCCGGCGAGGCGGCGCAGGCCGCGGCGCTGCTGGCCGGTATCGACGCCGGCCAGCACCCGGCCTACCGGCTCTTCGTGCCCGACGACCTGCTCGCGCGGGCGTGGGGGGCGGCCGCAGAGGGGTCGACGACCGAGGCGCTGGGCCACGCTATCGCTGCGGCCGAACTCGCCCGCGAGACCGAGGCCTGGGCGTACGAGGTGCTCGCCCGGCAGACCGCCGTCCAGTTCGGCGACGCGACCGCGGCGCTGCCCCGCCTCACCGCGCTGGCCGGGCTGAGCCCGCGGGCCGCGCTGGCCTGCACGCATGCCCGGGCCTGGGCGGATGGGGACGGCGAGGCGCTGCTCGGTGCCGCCGACGCCTGGAGCCGGCTCGGTGACCTCGTCGCCGCCGGCGACGCAGCGGCTCAGGCGGCCGACGTGCATCGCCGGCAGGGGCGGCAAGGCTCGGCCCTCTCCGCCGCGGCGCTCGCCGAGAGGCTGGCCGCCCGATCGGGCGCCCGTACCCCGGCCCTGGCCACCGCGGTCCGGCCGCTGCCGCTGACCGCCCCGCGAACGCGAGATCGTCGTCCTGGCCGCCCGAGGGCTCTCCAACAAGGAGATCGCCAAGCGGCTGACCGTGTCGGTGCGGACCGTCGAGGGCCACCTCTACCGCGCCGGCCACAAGCTCGGCGTCTCCGAGCGCACCGCGCTGGCGGACGTCCTCGGAATCAAGTAGCGCCCTACTCGCTCCCCCGCTCCTCCACCGCTGGAGGCTTGTCGCATCAGTCACTTGCACCAGCCCGAGGAGGAGCCATGACCACCATCCACGTCTTGCCCGGAGAAGGCCACCACTACCCCATGATCGACGGTGACCACGTGGCAAAAGCCGCCGTCCAGGACGCCGCCGGCGCTTTCGAACTCTTCGAGGTGGTTGCACCGGCCGCGCCGATGGCACCCCCGCACGTCTCGCCGTGGTCCGGCGTGCTCTACCTCGTCGAGGGCCGAATCACCGCGCTCGTCGACGGCACGACGTACGACGTGGAGCCCGGCGGTGTCGTCGTCTTCCCGGCCGGCACCCCCAGCAGCTTCGAAGTCATGGGCGAGTCCGCCCGCTTCGTGGCGGTCACCTCCGGCGACGGCGCTGGGCGCTTCTTCGCCGACTTCGCCGCATCAGTCCCCGCCGACCAGCCGGTCGAGGACTCGATGGCCGCGATCCTCTCCGTCACCGAGCGGCACGGCGTCGCGCTGGCCGGCGCCTGACCGTCGACGTGCCGCAGACGACGCCGCGGAGCACCGGGGTGGCCTGCAGGTCACGGGTCACGGGTCACGGGGTCACGGCGGCCGGGTGAGGGTGAGGCTCGTCGCCGGGCAGTCCCGGCCCTCGATACGTCGCCGTGGCGGTCCCACTCATGATCAGGCCTCGCTCGTCGTCCGTCAGGTCCGCAGTGGCATCGGCCACCAGGTCCAGCCATCCGGGGTAGCTGACGCTCAGGCTCGCCACCGGCCAGTCGCTACCGAACATGCACCGAGCGGGCCCGAAAACGTCGATCGCATGCTGCAGAAACGGGCGAATGGCTGCCGACGTGCAGGTGGTCTCGTCGGCTTCACTGGTCAGCCCGGACAGCTTGCACCGAACATTGGGCAGCATCGCCAACCGGCTCAGGTCCGCCGCCCACGGGTTACGCCGTCCGGCCGCGACGTCGGGCTTTCCCAGATGATCCAGCACGAAGTCCACCTCCTGGCACTGCTCGGCCAGCGCGGTGACCTCGGCCAACTGGTGATGACGCACGCAGAGGTCAGCGACCAGGTGATGCTGGGCCAATTGCTGGACTCCGGCGACGAACTGCGGTTGGAGGGCGAAACCTGGCTCTTCGTCCTGCAACAACCGGCGGACGCCGACCACCAGTGGTTGACCGGCGAGCGCCGCGAGTTGCTCGGCGCAGTCCGGCCCTTGCTCCAGAGGGAGGGCAGCCACGACTCCCCGGATCGGCGCGCCCTGGCGGGCCAGGCCCTGAAACCACGCCACCTCGGCCGCTGCTTGCGGCCACAGGCAGTCGGCCTGGACGACAATCACCGCGTCGACGGAAGCACCGGCGGCGTCGAAATCTGGCGGCCGGAACGCCCGGTTCAGTCCGGGATTCGCGCTCAGCCAAGGGTAGTCGAGGACGGCGGGATCCCAGAAATGCACGTGACTGTCAAGCATGGCCACTCGCTCCGGCCGGGCGGCCATCACTCCTGCGCCTGCCCGTCGCGATCCGACGCCGGTGAGGGCGTGGCACCTCTACCTGTTCGCGCTTTTCGGTACTCGGTGACCATGAGGTCGGTCAGCTCGGCCAGGGAGGTTCTGGAGGCGGGCTTGTCGAAGGTGATCTGGCCGTGCTGCAGCACATTGACCCGGTCGCAGACCTCGAGGATCTGAGCGTAGTTGTGGGCAATGATGATGATCGAGATCCGGCCGGTGGCCCGCAAATCCTGGATCAGGTCGAGAATCAGGGCCCCCTCCTTGGCTCCCATGGCAGCCAGCGGCTCGTCGAGCAGCAGCACCTTGGAGTCGGAGAACACCGCCCGCGCAACGGCAATCGCCTGGCGCTGGCCGCCGGACAGCTTGGCCACCTCGACTCCGACATCGCCAATCGTGCTGATTCCCAGCGACTTCAGGTGCTCGGCAGCCTGCCGCCGCATCGTCCGATTCCGCAGCAGCCGCAGGCGAACCGGCTCCCGGTTGAGGAACATGTTGTGGTAGATGGACAGTTGGTTCACCAACGCAAGGTCCTGATAGACGATGTCGATCCCGAGCGAGCGAGCGTGGTCGACGCTTCGCAGAGTGACCGGCACGCCGTCCAGGAGGATCCGGCCGGAGTCCGGCCGGTGAAACCCGCACAACGCCTTGACGAGCGTCGACTTGCCGGCGCCGTTGTCTCCGATCAGCCCGAGAACCTCGCCGTAGCCGAGCCGGAGATTGACGTCGGACAGCGCCACTACGGCCCCGAAACGCTTGGTCACGTGCTCGACCTGAAACACGTTTTCCGTCAAGGGGCCGGTCCCCGGCCCGGGGACGCTGTCCTGGGCGGGTACGCCCACCCTTGGGTTGGGCGACGGATTGGACGACGGGTCGGACGCCGGATCGGACGTCGGGCTGGTTGCCGGGGACATCAGGAACCTCCTGAGCGTCTCAGTCGGGCGAGGTACTGGTTGACGATCATCGAGATGAGGATCGCGGTGCCCAGGATGAGGAAGAACGGGTTGGCACTGATCCCGATCAGGTTGAACCCGTTCTGCAGCACGGCGAGGACGACGGCGCCGAGCAGGGCGCCGATCACTGTCCCCGAGCCTCCAGCGAGTGCTGTGCCGCCGATCACCGCGGCCGAGATCGCGGTGAACGTCACGCCCGTGCCACCGCCCAGGTTCGGGTCGATGGTGTGGACCCGAAACGCTTCCATGATCCCGGCCATCGCTCCGAGCACGCTGGTGATCATGAAGTTGCCGATCTTGATTCGGTTCACCCTGATGCCGGCCTCGGTGGCGCCCAACAGGTTGCCGCCGACCGACACCGTGTAGATGCCCCACCGGGTCTGGGTCAGCACCACGTGGAAGCAGGCCACGATCGCCAGGCACCAGATCAGCGTGGCCCAGTCGGCCGATCCGAACCACGACCGGATCCTGCCCTCCATGCTCGGCGGGATCTCCGCCGGGTAGGCGTTCGATGTCGTCAGCACGATGCCCTGCAACACGTAAAACGTGCCTAGCGTGGTGACGAACGACGGGACCTTGAGCAGGCACACCACAATGCCGTTGAACAAGCCCACCAGCGCGCAGAGCCCGATGGCGAGCAGAATCGACGGAATCGGGGGCACGCCCCAGAAGTCGGCGGCATAGTGCATCAGGAATGGCGCCATCGCGAACACCATCCCGACCGACAGGTCGATCTCCCCGCTGACCAGCAACAGGACGATCCCCACTGCCACGATCGCCCCGGGCGCGGAGGCCTGGGCGATGTTGACGAGGTTCGCGCGTTCCAGGAAGAACTCCGAGGAGAACCGGAAGTACACCATCAGCCCGATCAGGACGACCAGGACGCTGGCCTCCCGCCGGAGCAGAAAGATTTGGCCCAGCCCACCCAACATTCGTGGCCAGGTGGGCGCCCGCTCGGCGCCGGTGCGGCTGTCACGCACCGGCGCCGAAGGGCGGTTCAGTTGCGGTGCAGTCACGCCCTGTTTCCTTCCCCTGATACGGACTAGGACAGGCCCCTAAGCGTGGGCGATGGCGCCGCTGCGTTCCACCATCTTGGGCGCCTCGTTCGAGCCTTGGTAGCGGGTTTTCGTCGTCTGATAGGGAGCGACGTTGTCCTTGGTGACGAAGAGCAGGCCGGTGTTCGTGACCGGTGGCGAGATCAAACCGCCGCTGATCTTGTAGAGGTAAAGCGCCAGCACTGGCAGGAAGCCCTGCAGGTAGGGCTGCTGATCGATGGTGTAATCGAGATCCCCCGTCTTGACCGACGCCAGCGTCTCGGGCACCAGGTCGAACCCACCGGCCACCTTGAGCCCTTTGCTACGCAGGTCGTACTTCTTCGCCACCTGCCCGATGCTCTGCGTCGAACCGGCGTCCACGGCCAACAGTCCGGCGACGTTCTGGTGGCCTTGGACGTACGCGTCGATGATCGACAACCCCTTGGTGATGTCCGCGTTGGTGGCCACCGCCTTGAAGCTGATCGACTTGCCCGACTCCTTGATCGCCGCTTCGGCACCGTCGATCCGGGGCTGGATGTTCAGCTGCCCGGGGGTGGCGATGAAGGCCGCGACCTCGCCGCCATCGATCTGCTCCAGCGCCCGCTGCCCGAGGGCGTACCCCGACTCGTACAACCCTTGCCCGATGTAGGCGAGCCGGTTGGTGCCGACGTCGTCCCGCGCGCCGTCGGCGTTGTACGAGACCACCGGGATACCGGCGTCCAGAGCCTTGTCGACCGGTTGGCGGAAGGCGGTCTTGTCCACGACGGCCAGGGCCAGACCGTCCGCCCTAGCCGTCACCGCGGTGTTCGTGGCGTTCACCATTTCCGCGACGATCGAGTCCTTGGAACCGGTCCACTGGAACTCGCAGCCCAGGAGCTTGCACGCGTCCTCGGCGCCATACTGCGTCGGCGTGAAAAACGGATTCGTCGTGACGTGACAGACGAACACGAACTTCCATTTCGGCGTCGCGGGGAAGTTGCCGATCGCAGCACCCGCAGCCCCGGTCGCCTTTCCGGATCCGTTACCCTCCGAGTCGTCGGTGCAGGCCGACAGCAGCGCTGTGGCTGCCAGCGACGCGCTGGCCAGGCCGGCCCCGCCGAGCAGTCGGCGGCGGGTCAAGCCTTTTAGTCCAAGCGTGTCGATCGCCCGCTCGACCACGGGATCACCTGTGGAATCACACTTGTGCATCCTGATCTCCTCACCGCTCGCAGCGAAATGGGTTGCGACGTCAGTGCTCGACGCCGAATTGGTAGACAGTCGTGGTCCGGTACACCTGGCCGGGCCGGAGCACTGCGGAGGGGAAGTTGGCGTGGTTGGGCGAGTCCGGGTAGTGCTGGGTCTCCAGAGCCAGGCCGTCCCCCTGCCGGTACATTCGGCCGCTCGTGCCAACGAGGGTGCCGTCGAGGAAGTTGCCGGAGTAGAACTGGATGCCTGGTTCGGTGGTCAGCACGCGGAGCACGCGGCCGCTGGTCGGGTCGGTCAGGCGGGCGGCGAGTTCGAGACCTGCGCCCGAACCCGAGTGGCGACGATCGAGCACCCAGTTGTGATCGTAGCCGCGGCCGATGACGAGTTGCTTGAAGCCGTCGCGGATGCGGTCACCGACGGCCGTGGCGTGCCGGAAGTCCATCGGGGTGCCGCCCACGCGAGCCAGTTCACCGGTCGGGATCAGCGTGGCGTCGACCGGCGTGTATCGGCTGGCCGGCAGCAGCAACGTGTGGTCCTCGATCGAGCCAGTGCCCTCACCTTGCAGGTTGAAGTACGCATGGTTGGTCAGGTTGACGACCGTCGCCTTGGTCGTGGTGGCCTGGTAGTCCATCCGAATGCCGTTGCTGTCGGTCAGTGTGTACGTCACCGTGGTGGCTAGCCGGCCCGGGTAGCCCTGGTCGCCGTCGGGGCTGGTGAATCGCATCACGAGCCCGACCGAGCCGTTCTTGCGGAACGGCTTCGCAGACCAGATGCGCTTGTCGAAACCGACCGTCCCGCCATGCAAACTGTTCGGTTCGTTGTTGATCGGCAACTGGTATGTCGTGCCATCGAGGGTGAACCGGCCCTTGGCGATCCGGTTCGCGTACCGGCCGGTGATAGAGCCGAAGTACGGGCTCTTAGCCACGTAGTCGGCCAGGTTGTCGAAACCGAGCGTCACGTTGGCCAGACGCCCACGCCGGTCAGGGACGTCGATCGACTGCAGAATCCCGCCATAGGTGAGGATCCGCACCCGTACCCCGTGCCGGTTCGTCAGCGTCCAGCGCTGCACCGCGCCCTCGGCGGTGCTGCCCCAGGGCTCGGAGCTGATCGACGCTCCGCCCCCACGAACGGCCGAAACCGTTCTGGTATCAGTAGGATTAGCTGCACTCGGACTGGAAGCTGAGATTAGACCGACCGCCATGACCGCGGCTCCGGCGAGAACTCCAAACATGCCACGGGGTACCACCCGGGCCGGTAACGACGTCATGGACACGGAAGACCTCCGGTAAATAAACGGCCCACTGCTGAGCCCGGAAGGACGGCAAACCTCGATCGTAATCACAGATCTCGAAGCACGCGCGCACGTTGTGGAAATTCATCCGGAGGTCTCCGTCGCGTCGGTCCCGGTCCGCCAGCCGTGCTGGGGCGGGTTGCTGTGACCGCCGGGCTGCCATGGTGTGGCCAGCGCGGCGTGGACGTCGCGGTACCAGAAGTCGCGGCTGGCCAGCTCCACCTCGCGGACGAAGGCACTCTCGCTCGCCACGGTTGGGCTGAGGAATCCGGGCCGGGACAGGAGCCAGCGCACGGCGCCGCCCGGGGCGATCGCGCCCGCGCGCAGCGCGGACCAATGCGTCGAGGTGGCGTCGAGCGCCGGATCGGAGATGGCGAAGGCGCTGGCGCGAGGGCCACACAGGCATGCCGCCCAGGCGGCGAGGAGCTGGACGCACCGAGGTGCCGGGACGCCGGCGTGCACGCGGCTGCGTACGGTCGGTATCAACCGGACCGGCAGCTTCTGCGAGCCGTCGCTGGCCACTTTGGCCGTGGTGTACGGCAGCCCGGGATCAGAGAATCGCCGCAGAACCTGCTCGGCGTAGCCGTGGAGGTCCCAGCCCGGCGGTGTCGCCAGAGTGGGAATCACCTCCGTGAGGAGCAGGTCGCGCGTCGCGGCGAGCAGCGTCCGGTCGACTGCGGCCTGCCACACGAACCGATGGCCGGCGATCAGGCCCCAGTAGGCCAGGGCGGAGTGCGCGGCGTTGAGGATCCGCAACTTTGCCTGCTCGTGGCGGCCCACGTCCGCGACCATCTCGACTCCGACCCGCTCCCACGGTGGCCGTCCGGTCGGAAAGACGTCCTCGAGCACCCATTGCGTGAACGGCTCGGTCACCACCGGCCAGGCGTCGTCAATCCCGGATTCCCGCAGTTGCCGGCGGTCCTCGTCCGTCGTCGCCGGGACCATCCGGTCCACCATGGACGACGGAAAGGCGACGTTGCCGCGGACCCAGGCGGACAGCGAAGACTCCCGGTACTCCGCGAGGTCGAGCACGACCTGCGCGATCGCCTTCCCGTTGCCAGGGAGGTTGTCGCACGAGACCACGGTGAAAGGCTCGGTGCCGGCTGCGCGCCTGCGGACGAGTGCCTCCAGCAGCAGCCCCGGCAGGGACCGCGGCGCTTGCGGGTGCCGCAGGTCGTGCAGCACCTCGGGACGGCGCGGGTCGAGCGGCCCGCCGGGACTCGTGGCGCAGTATCCGTGCTCGGTCACCGTCACCGTCACCACCGTGACCGCGGGGTCGACCAACCGGGCCAGCGCGGGCTCGACGCCCTCCGCCGCGACATCGACCCCGAGCAGCGCGCCGACCGGCCGGACGACGTCCGGCGCGGATGATGTCCGTTCCACGACGTGGTACAGGAAATCATTGCGCGCCAATGCATTTCGCGTGGTCGGCGACCGCAGTGAGACACCCCAGACGGCTCCGGACCGGGAGCCGGTCCGGAGCACTTCGTCCGCGTACACGGCTTGGTGGGCGCGGTGAAACACACCCGGCCCGACGTGCACGACGGTAGGCACCAACGATGCCCGGTCGTATCCAGTGAACGCGGCGCCGACCATCGGAGTCATCGGGCCATCGGCAGGCATGACGGCCCAGTTGCTTCGCTCGACTTGTAGGTGAGAACGAACTCCCGGTGACCGAGATCCTCGCTCGCCGTCAGGCGGCCACCGGCCACCGCGTGCAGGAGGTCGAGCACCTCGCCCGCCACGTCGTCGATGTCGTCGCGCCCTTCGAGAATGCGTCCTGCGTCCACGTCCATGTCCTCACTCATCTGGCGGTACGTCTCGGGGTTGGCGCAGATCTTCACGACCGGGGAGATCGCCGAGCCGACCACCGACCCGCGCCCTGTGGTGAAGAGCACGACGTGCGAGCCGCACGCGATCAGCTCGGCGATCTCGGCGTTGTCGTTGATATTGGGAAAACCCCAGCGGGGGGCGCCTTCTGGTACCACGTCGAGCAGATAGAGTCCGGGAGCTGGGATGAGCTGACCGGGTGTGACAACGCCGTGGATGGGCCCTGCACCGGACTTGGTGTACGCGCCGAGCGACTTCTCCTCGAGCGTGGTGAGCCCGCCCTCGGCGTTGCCCGGTGCGAAGCTGCCGTGGCCCATCGCGGCGTAGTAGGTGGCCGCTTTCTCGACCCGGGCGACGATCTCGGCGCCGAGCTCCGGAGTGATCGCGCGGGAGGCCATGTGCTGCTCGCAGCCGATGAGCTCGCCGGTCTCCTCGAAGACAGCGGTACCGCCACCGGCGACCAGCCGGTCGAAGACCCGACCCACCACCGGGTTGGCGGTGATGCCGCTGGTGCCGTCGGAGCCGCCGCAGATGGTGCCGACCACCAGGTCCGCGAGACCGATCGCCACGGTACGCGTCGTAGCCGACCGAACCCGGACGTCGTCGATCCACGCCCGCCCGGCGGCCACGGTGGCCCGCGTGCCGCCAGTCTGCTGGATCACCAACGTGGTGACCGGGCGACCGGACGCCGCGATGACCTCGGCAAGGTGCTCGCGGTCGAACCCCTCGCACCCCAGGGAGACCAGGGCTACGGCGCCGACGTTCGGGTGCGTGCACAGCCGCTCGAGCATCTGCTGCGCGTAGGCGCTCGGGTAGCAGCCGCCAAACCCGATGACGTGCACGTCATCCCGGCCGGCGGCGACCGCGTCTGCGACCAGCCGGGCACACTCCACGAGGTATACGACGGCGACGATGTCGCGGATGCCCACCCGGCCGTCGGATCGCGGGTACCCAAGGATCATGCCGCGCGACGCGGCCGGGGTCGCCGTCATCGCTCACCCCCGCGGTGAGCGAAGGTGACGATGTAGTCGCTCACCAGATTGTGGGTGTGCACCCACTCGCCGGCCAGGACGGCGGAGGTCGCGGAACCGATGGACATCCCTGCGCGCACCACTCGTTCTCCTTTCGCGAGGTCGCGGGCGGCGACCTTGTGACCGAGCCGGACCGGTTCCCGGACGACGGCAGTGCCACCGGTTGACGTCCGGTGAGTTCCGGCCTCCAGATCGCGCACTGCTATCAGCACGTCGTCGCCGTCGGCGAGCAGGATGAGCGCCGCTGTGCTGCCTTCCTCCGGCCGCCCACAAGCGACTACGTCGTCGCGTGCAGCCTCCGTCCAGGCGCCGTCGCGCCGCTTCTCGCTCATGTGCCCTCGATTCGCTCGGGCGCGGCGCTTATGACGGCGCCTTCCTCCGGCCGCCCACAAGCGACTACGTCGTTGCGTGCAGCCTCCGTCCAGGCGCCGTCGCGCCGCTTCTCGCTCATGTCGCGTCTCCCGGTGTCGGTGGGTTCAGTTCGACGACGGCCTTGACCACGTCACCGGGACTGCCAGCCAGCCGAGGCAGGTCGTCCACGATGGCCGCCAGCGTGGTGCGGTGGTTCACCCAGCCGAGCGCGTCGAGCGAACCGTCCTGGACGGCACGGATCACCTGGGCCCAGTCCTCGGGCGTGGCGTTGCGGGACGCTCGCACGTCGAGCTCGCGCGCGTGGAATCCCGGGTTGTGGAAGGTCAGCGGACCTCTTGTGTGACCGACGAGGATCAGCGTGCCGCCGACGCCCACCAGCCCGAAGGCTCCCTCCATCGACGCCCGGTTGCCGCTGGCGTCGACGACGAGGGACGGCAGTTCGCCGTCGTACCGGTCCAGAACCGCGGCGGTGAGGTCACCGTCCACGACCAGGACGTCGTGGCCGGACTCGGCCGCAAATCCCACCCGGGTGGCCGATACGTCCGCCACCACCACGCTTGCCGTTCGCCGATGCGCCGCCTGCGCCACCGCGAGACCGATCGGCCCCGCACCGAGGACCAGTACGTCGTCCTGTGCTCCAGGCCGGACGCGATCGACCGCGTGCCAACCGATTCCGAGCGTCTCGACCAGCACCAGTTGGTCAAGGGTGAGGCCGCCCCCGACGAACAGCAGTGCCGCCGGGAGCACCATCCGCTCCTGGAGCCCACCTGCCAGGGTGACCCCGAGCACCTCGATCCGCGCGCAGCAGTTGGTGCGGCCACGACGGCACGCGACACAGATGCCGCACGAAATGTAAGGCAGCACCGCGCAGAGATCGCCGGGGACGACTGCACTCACGCCGGGGCCGACCTCGAGCACCTCGACGGCGAGCTCGTGCCCGAGAACGCAGGGGTAGGAGATGAAGTTCTGAGTTCCGCCGAACGCGTGGTAGTCGGTCCCGCAGATCCCGACCCGCCGCACGGCGACGAGCGCCTCTCCCTGACCGGGGGCTCGGGCCTCGGGGTGCTCGACCAGTTCGAGCTTTCCCGGAGCGATCAACACTGCCGCCTGCATGCGGTTCCACCTCCCTCGGTGCTGACGAACGGCGAGAATCTGGATCCGGTGGCGGTCAAGCGATCGCCACCGGATCCGACGATCACTGGAACTTCAGGAACTGGGCAGAGTTGTCCTTGGTCACCAGCTCGGTGCCGGTGTCGATGAACGACTCGACCGGCTTGCCCTGAGCAGCGTTGACGGCCGCCTCGACGCCGAGGGAGCCCATCTTCCCGGGGAACTGCGCGATCGTGGCCCGCATGTCGCCGGCCTCGATGGCTTTGGCGGCGTCCGGTAGCCCGTCGTAACCCATCACGAGGACCTTCTTGCCCTTTTGCTTGGCCACTTTGGCGGCGGCGATGGCCGGGTCGTCGCAGGCGGAGTAGATCGCGGTGAGGTTCGGCTGGCGAGTCAGGAGATCCTCTGCGACGGTTGCGCCGTTGGCGGAGTCGCACTTGGTCTCCGCACCGCCGATGATGACCTTGACGCCGGTGCCCTCGAGAGCGGCTTTGACACCGTCGATCCGGGCGTCCAAGGCTGGGACGCCGCGTACCCCCTCCATCAGGCCGATCGTGTCCCCGGACTTGAGCACGGACTTCAGGTACTCCCCGGCGGCCTCGCCGCCTTTGACGTTGTCCGTCGCGGCGACCGCCGTCTTCTTCGTGAACGCGTCAAGGTCGTTGTCCGCGAGGACGACCTTGACGCCCTTTTCCGCGGCCGCGTTCATCGCCGGGATCACCTCCGGGCCCATCGGCGTGATGACGATGGCCTGGAAGCGCTTGGTGACGGCGTCCTCGATCTGGGCGGTCTGGCAGGCGACGTCGGCCGGTGTCTTGCAGGAGAAGTAGCTGATGTCGACGCCGCCGTTCTCGGTCGCGTACTTCTTGGCCGCGTCCTCCATTGCGGTGAAGAAGGCGACCGGGAACTTGGTGATGAAAGCGACCTTTACCGTGCCGGCCGCTGCCGAGGAGGCAGCGGGCTGCGCTGCGCTCTCGGTACCCTCTTTGCTGTCGTCCCCACCGCAGCCCGCGGTGGTCAGCACCAGCGCAGCAGCGGCACCCACGACGAGAAATTGGCGAACATTCACAGCGAACTCCTTTGTTTGCATGTGTTTTCGTGAGTCTTGGTAGCGAGCAATTCGGTCTTGCCGCGGCGAGGTTGCCGCCGCCGGTGCGGGTTACACGGCGCGGGCGTCGGTGGCGCCGACAATCCAGGACACGAGCTGTCCGTGGTTCTCAGCCGTGGGCACGGTCTGGCCGACAGAGCGGCCTCGACGCAACACCAGGGCGCGGTCGGCCACGGCCATCACCTGGTCCATGCTGTGCGAGATCAGGATCACGGCGACGCCGTCGTCCTTGAGCCGGCGGACCAGGTCGAGCACGCGGGCCGACTCGCGCAGGCCGAGGGCCGCGGTCGGCTCGTCGAGAATCACCAACCGCGAGGAAAAGGCGACAGCACGGGCGACAGCGACGGCCTGGCGCTGGCCCCCGGACATCAGGGCGACCGCCGCGTCCAGGTCCGGCAACCGGACCTGGAGCCGGTCGAGCAACTCCGCAGTACGCTCGGCCATCGCACGGTGCCGCATCAGCCGCAGTCCGCGCGGCAGCCAGGTAGGCCGGGCCAATTCGCGGCCGGCGAAGAAATTCGCCGCCGGGTCGAGGTTGTCGAAGAGCGCGAGGTCCTGGTAGACGGTCTCGACCCCGTGGGACCGGACCGCCATCGCGGTGGAGGCCGTGATATCGACGCCGTCGAGGGTCACGGACCCCGAGTCGAGCCGGTGCACCCCGCTGATCGCCTTGATCAAAGTGGACTTTCCCGCCCCGTTGTCGCCGAGCAGGGCCAGGACCTCGCCGGCGGCGACGTCGAGCGTCACCCCGTCGAGGGCGACGACCGCACCGAATCGCTTGCAGGCATCGCGCACTTCGAGCACCGGGCGGGTCGGGTCGGAGGCCGTTACGGTCATGACGCGTTCACCGCCTGCAGACTGCGGAACCGGCGTTCCACGTGGCCCCGGACGACGTCGAGTTCGACCGCGATGACGATCACCGCACCGGTCGCGATGTATTGCCAGTTGGGATCGATCCCGAGCAGGTTCAACCCGTTCCGCATCACCGCGATCACCAGGGCTCCGGTCAGGGCGTTGATGACCGATCCGCGGCCGCCAAGGAAGCTCGCACCACCGATGATCACCGCCGCGATGGCGTCCAACTCGGAGAGCGCACCGGAGGTGGGCGACCCGGCGTCCCCCTTGCCCATCATCAGCAACGCCGCCACACCGGCGAGGAATCCGCACGCGACATAGACGGAGATCAGTACCGCGGGGACCGGGATGCCGTTGCGGACGGCCGCCTCGGGGTTACCTCCGACTGCGTAGATCCAGCGTCCCCAGACCAGGCCCCGGGTCACCAGGACCATGACCACGGCCACCGCCAGCACGACGAGCGCCGCAGTGGGAAACCAGCCGACGTCGCCGCCGCCGGGGATGGAAGCGATCCGGCCGGCGCCGATCTCGTTCACCACGGGTGGTACGCCCTGGATGGTTTCGCTCTCCGAGAGGTACAGCGCCATACCGCTCGCTGCGGTCAGCGTGGCCAGGGTCGGGATGAACGGGTGCGGCAACCTGCCTTTGACGTAGAGCAGTCCGTTGACCAGGCCGACCAGGGTCCCGGTGGCCAGCGCGGCGGTCACCGCCAAGGTCGCCGAACCCTGGTCGCGCCAGACCATCGCCCCCACCACAGCGCTCAGGGACAGGTTGGACCCGACCGACAGGTCGATACCCCTGGTGACGACCACCAGCAACTGACCGAGTGCCAGGATGCAGATCACGGCCGACTGCTTGAGCACGTTGCCGATGTTCTCCAGCGAGAGGAAGACGTCGGACAGCAAACTCAAGACCACCACCAGCAGCAGCAAGATCACCGGCGGACCGGCCCGCAGGGCGGCGAGAGCCACGGTCAGGCCGCGATACCCGCGAGGCCTCGACGACGGTGCGCCGTCCGCGACCGAAGGTTGCCTCTGCTCGGGCGCCGTCGCCAGGGTCTCGCCACCGTGTTCGGTCACCTTCGACTCGCCTCCTTCGGTTGCCAGGAACGATATGAATGGTTCTTCTGATAGTCAATACCAAATTTCCTATAGGATAGACGAGTTACCAAATCGAAAGATATGCTCGATGCATCGACAACCTGCGGGAGTTCAGTGAACAGCTTTGATCTCGGCGACATGGCCCGTGCCACCCAAGCCGGGCAGCGCCTGAGCGCGCGCGCACCACTCGTGGACGAGGTCCATGGGGCACTTCTCGACATGGTGATGAATCACGACGTCGAACCGGGCGGGCGGCTCAACATCGACGCGCTCGCGCGGGGACTCGGGGTCTCGCCCACGCCGGTCCGCGAGGCGCTGGCCCGATTGGAGGCGGAGGGCCTGGTCGTCAAGGAGCCCCGGCGCAGCTACATGGTGGCCCCGCTCATCGGCCTGAACGACCTGCGAGCACTGATCGACTTCCGATTGCTCATCGAGCCCTCAGCGGCCGCCGCGGCGGCCCGCAACGTCACCGCCGACCAGGCCACGGCGCTCGAGGCGTTTGCTGAAAGCGGCGGCGCAGGCCATCAGGACGTCACCGCCAACCGGCTGGACATGATCTACGACGCCACCTTCCACGACACCGTCGCCCAGCTCGGCGGCAACCCCTGGCTGCGGGACTCCCTCGTTCGACTGCGCAGCCACCTGCACATGTACCGGCTCTACCACCACGCTGGACAGGCCGCCGCAACCAAGCCCGAGCACGTCGCGATCGCCAAGGCCATCGCCTCAGGAGATCCCGACGCCGCGGTGGAGGCCATGCGCGCCCACCTGACAACGGCGATGAAGCGGATCGACGACGTCTTCACCGCCACCGAACTGCGCCGGTAGTTACCGAACCACCGCGGTCAAGGTCCATTGGCGGCCGCCGGTTGAGGGCGTAAAGCTGCCCAAAGTGGGTTGTTCACACCATGAGGGAGTAGCGATGTCCAAGGTCCAGAGGTCCATCGAGGTCGACGTGCCGATCCGCACGGTCTACAACCAGTGGACTCAGTTCGAGGAGTTCCCCCAATTCATGAATGGGGTCGAGCAGCTGGATGCGCCAATCCTGCCCGGACGGCGATAGGTGACAGCGGCACAGGTTCGACTGCTGCGGATGGGTGAAACCACTCTCCTGAGGGTGACGCCAAGTCGCATCTGGTGACGAAGAGTGAACGCAACGTGCATCCTGGAGCCCGGGCCGGACTGGACGTTGGAGGATCTCATGCGGTGGTTGACACGAGGTGCGTGCGTTGCGACGTCATTCGGCCTGGCGGGCGCACTCGCACTCGGCTGGCTGGCGCCGAGCGCGATGGCCGGGACTGGGCCGGTGGACGCGATGGCATCGTTCGATGCCGCGAAGGCGGAAGCAGACGTGGGCGGGCGGCTGATCATTCGCCTCGGCGACGCGAGCTCGGCGGACGCGTTACGCCAGGTCGTCGAGGCAGCCGGCGGTCAGGTCGTCGCGACCCAGCCCGCGCTGGAGATGGCCGTCGTGGACGGTCCGGCAGGCCTGGCTGCGGTGCTGCGGGCGCAGCCATGGGTGACCAGCGTCGCCCACGACGCGTCGGTGACCTTGAACTCCTTGGGTTATGACCCTGCGACGCAGACCGGCTCGATGACCAAGGTCACCGCGCTCACCGGCGCGAACGAGCTGTGGAAGGCCGGGTACACAGGCAAGGGCATTGACGTCGCGGTCATCGATACCGGTGTCGCCCCGGTGCCCGGGTTGTCGAGATCGGACAAGGTCGTGCTCGGGCCGGACCTGTCGTTCGAGAGCCAGTCGACCTCGACGCGGTTTCTGGACTCCTACGGTCATGGCACGCACATGTCCGGCGTCATCGCTGGCCGTGAGGTGGCCGCCGCCTCAGGCGCCACGTACGCGGCCGATGCGAAGAACTTCTACGGAATGGCGCCGGACTCGCGGATCGTGAGCTTGAAGGTCGGCGACCACAACGGCACCGTGGACGTCTCGCAGGTGATCGCCGCGGTCAACTGGGTGACGCAGTTCGGCCGGAGCAACGGTCTCAACGTGCGCGTTCTGAATCTCTCGTTCGGGCTCGACACCGGCCAGCACCCGAAGAACGACCCGTTGTCCTGGGCCGCGGAGATGGCCTGGAACAAGGGCATTGTCGTCGTGGCTTCGGGTGGCAACCAGGGCGATAGTTACGCTGGCCTCAACTCCCCCGCGTACAACCCGCGACTGCTGGCCGTCGGCGCGGTCGACACCAAGGGAACGACCGCGTTCGGCGACGACACCATCCCGTCGTTCTCCGCCGCCTTTGGCGGCAACTTCCAACGCGGACCGGACATCGTCGCCCCCGGGGTGGGCATCGTCAGCGCCAAGGTCCCCGGTTCCGTCCTCGCCGACATGTACCCGAAAGCCGCCGTCGCCTCGAACTGGATCCGCGGGTCAGGCACCTCTCAGGCGGCGGCGGTGGTCAGCGGCGCCGTCGCGCTGCTCCTGCAGCAACGCCCGAACATGACGCCCGACCAGGTCAAAGCACTACTGATGAACACCGCGACCGCGATCTCCGGCATCTCGTCCGACGCCCAGGGCAAGGGCGAGCTGAACCTGGCCAACGCCACCAAGGCCGCGGTGCCCACCTCGGTGCAGCCCTCCAGCCCGGGGTGGGGCGACGGCGGCATCGAGAACGCCCGCGGCGGCATGCACGTGAGGATGGACGGCAGCGAACTCTCCGGTGAGCAGTACCTGTTCGGCGGCTGGCAGGGCGGCGCCATCGGCGCCAAAATCACGAACGCGACCATCTGGTCCAGTGACGGCTCCACCTGGAACGATGTCCCCCTCACCGGCTCCGGGTTCGCCACCGACACCACGACCGCGGCGGGCCAGGCCTGGGGCGGCCGTTCCTGGGCCGGTCGATCCTGGGCCGGCAACACCTGGACCGGCCGGTCCTGGGCGAGTTCCAACTTCACTGGACGCTCGTGGGCTGGCAGCGGCTGGTCGGCGGGGAGCTGGTCGCAGCCGATCACCACCACCAGTTGGGCCGGCGCCCTCTGGAGTACCGGCAACTGGCAATAGCTGCTTCGTGCATGATCACCGAAACGGGTTAATTGAGCGCGCGATTGGGGAAGGCTGTCCCCAGGTAATGAACCGGCTCTTCCCCAATCACGTGGACGGCGGCGCGTCGAGAACGGTTTGCTTAGCGGGATGATGTCCGTTGAGATACGGATCACATCCGAGAGGCGATGTCACACTAGGGTTCACGGTGGCCTTTGGTGTGCTGCTGGACACCATCATCGTCCGTTCGGTGCTGGTTGCCGCGCTGACCCTGGACGTGGGTCGATGGATGTGGTGGCCCCTGCCGCCGGCGGGCACGTCGGACCTCGAGCCTGCTCTCGCGAGTACCTGACACTAGGTTGCACGTCAGCCCGCCCGGTGCAGGATGTCGGCGAGTTCGGTGGGTCGGGTGAACATCGGCCAGTGCCAGGTGGGCAGTTCGACGTAGGTCCACTGCTCGTCGTCCATGTGCTGGAAGGCCGGTGCGACGCCGGCCAGACCGCGGGCCTGCTGCTCGGTGAAGCTGCTGAGGATGCCCAGGCGCGGCAGCTTCTCCCAGTGACCGGTCAGCCGGACCGGTTGGGTGGCGCTCGCCCACGGCTGCGGAACAGACCGCTCGGTCAACGCGGTCAGCACGTTCGGGTCGAGGTCGGGTACGGCGGCGGCGAGGTCCGCCCAGGGCGGCGGGGGAAGCTTCCACCCGTCGCCTTGGGTGGCAACCAGGTCGGCGTCGCGCTGCTGCTCGTCGGGCTCAGCGAACTGCGACTGCGACATCCCGTCGGGCAGCGGTCCGGTGTCGACGAATGCCAGGGTGGCGATGCGGTCCGCCGCCCGGTCGGCGACGCTGGTAATGACCACGGCCCCCGCGTAGCTGTGCCCGACCAGGACGACGTCATGCAGGTCCTCCTCAGCCAGCAGGGTGAGTACGTCGGTGACGTGAGTGTCGAGGTTGACCTGCGCGGTAGCCAGATGCGCTCGCTCCCCCAGGCCGGTGAGATCTATCGGGTACACGTCGTGGCCGTGCGCGCGCAGCGCATCCGTGACCTGCTCCCAAGCCCAACCGCCGAGCCACAAACCGGGAATCAATACGTATGTCGTCATGCAGACAACGCTAGAACTGATACCGGACAGGATCCGCCCGGTATCTTCAGCGATTTTCGGGACGACGCGCTCAGTCGGTACCGCGCTCCGCCGAGGTGCGGATCCGCTCGGCAAGAGCGAGGACCTCCGTGCGCAGCGCCGGCGGCTGTTCGACGGTGAAGTCCCACCCGAACCCGGCCAGCATCCGCGCCATCCCGTCGAGCCGATCGACCCGCGCCTGCAACCGCACCCCGCCGGGTACCTCGGTGACCTGGCCCACGGCGCCCGGAACCCGAAGTCGCGCCTCGTCCAGCGTGGTGTGCAGCACCACCACCACCTCGTGCGCCCAGTTCACCGCAGCGATGCCGGACAGCACCCGCGCCGCCGGGTCGAAATCGGCTGGTACCTCATATGTTTCGTCCGTCGGCACGGCTTCGGTGATGCGGTCCAACCGGAAGGTACGGACCTCCGCACGGCGATGGTCGAACCCGGTCAGATACCAGCGGCCGTTGTGGAACACGAGCCCGTATCCGTCCACCGAACGCTGACTGGCCCGCCCATCCCACGAGGTGTAGGCGACGCTCACCGTGCTGCGCCGCTTCGCTGCGTCAGCGAGCGCTAGCAACACCGTCACCTCTGGCCCGGCACCGGTTCGCTCCACCGCCGTGTACCGAGCCATGGCCATCAGGCTCGCCAACCGGTCAGCCAAGCCCGCTGGCAGCACCCGCCGAATCTTCGCCAACGCACTGTCGGCGCCGGTCGCCTGTGCCGTCAACAGCCCTGCCCGGCGTCCGGCCTCCAGACCGAGCAGTACCGCGACAGCCTCGTCGTCAGTAAGCATCAGCGGCGGCAACTTGTACGTCGGCGCCAGTCGATATCCGCCGTAACGCCCTCGCCGCGTCTCAACCGGGATGCCGAGATCAGCCAGATGTTCCACGTACCGGCGCACCGTCCGCTCGTCCACCCCGAGCCGCTCTGCCAGGCTGCCGACCGTGCGCAAGCCGCCGCCCTGCAACAGCTCCAACAACGCCAGGACCCGTGCGGTCGGTCGGGTCACCACACCTCTCCCATCCGACGATCAACGCCGCCAACCTACCCAGCCACCGAGGCAGCAGATGGTCCAGAGCACCGACTAGTCCAGAGCACCGACGAAGCCTTCGTCGAGGCCTTCCGTCGGATCTCCGTGGGCAGCCTGGACATGTCGGCTATCTGGGGGTGGTGCCCGAACTACGCGGGCGCGGTTACGTCGACGAGGTGCTGGGCGAGATCACCCGCTTGCACGCCGAGGACGGCGCCGATCTGATCACCGCCACCACCGACATCACGAACGCACCGATGGCCGCCGCTTTCGACCGTGCCAGCTACCGCAACACCGAGATTCGGCTCGTCTTCCAGGCGCGTTAACCGTGCCCGAGCTCGGCCTTTCCTCTGCTCGCTGGTGGCGGGCGGACGATTAGCCACTCCTTGCCACTTCTAACTTATAGCGCGGTAGGGGGCTTGCGGCAAGGCCCAGGTCATGCCGCAGAATCGGCGGGCCAGAACCTGCGGAATGGGGATCGCCGGCAATGCCTGCACGTCACCTTAAATCGGAGCCAATGCTGTGAATCCGCTGATTACCAGTGCTTTTGACCTTCCCGAACACCTCACCGCCAAAGCCGACCCGGCGCTGATTGCGAACGACGAAGAGCACTTCGCCGCCATCGCACAGTGCCTCGAGCAGTCGATCGCCGACCTGTCCGACCGCCTCGAGGTGCTGCGCAAAGCACCCGGCGGCATCGGCCAGGAGGCGATGGACCGGGACCTGGAGATCCATCGGCTGACCGCTCGGCTGCGTGCCCTGCGGCGCTTCGGTTTGGACCTGTGCCTGGGCCGCATCGTCAGCGCAGACAGCCCCGAAACCTTGTACATCGGACGGCTTGGCCTGACCGACAGCGCGGGCCGGCAGCTGCTGCTGGACTGGCGCTCCCCCGCGGCTGAGCCGTTCTTCGGAGCGACCCACGCCAACCCGATGGGCCTGACCAGCCGGCGCAGGTATCGCTGGACCCGCGGCCGGATCAGCGACTACTGGGACGAGGTGTTCACCACCGACCTTGTTGCCGGGCACGCTGCGCGCGATGTTGCCGGGCACGCTGCGCTCGACGACCAGTCCGCCTTCATCGCCAGCCTGGGCAGCCACCGATCGGCCCGGATGCGAGACGTGCTCGGGACCATCCAGGCCGACCAGGACGCCATCATTCGCGCGGGATCTCGCGGTGCACTCGTCGTCGACGGCGGTCCGGGGACGGGGAAGACCGTCGTCGCCCTACACCGCTCCGCCTACCTCCTGTACTCCGAGCCGCGACTGAGCCAGCATCGTGGCGGCGTCCTGTTCGTCGGCCCGCACCAGCCTTATCTGGACTATGTTTCCGACGTCCTTCCCAGCCTCGGAGAGGACGGCGTGCAGACCTGCACGCTGCGCGACCTCGTCACCGAGGGAGCCACCGCGACGATCGAGACGGACCCGAAGGTAGCCGGGCTGAAGTCGTCCGCGAACCTGATGACGGCAATCGAGACGGCCGTCCAGTTCTACGAGGAACCACCCACCGAGGGGATGACCGTCACCACCGGCTGGTCCGACCTCTGGCTGAGCCCCGACGATTGGGCCGAGGCGTTCGACGCGGCTGAACCCGGCACGGCGCACAACGAGGCCCGCGAGCAGATCTGGGCGGCGCTGCTCACGATTCTGCTGGACAAGGACGACAACGACCAGGACGGCGAGCTCTCTCCTGGCGTGTGCCGGAAGTCGCTGTCGCAGAACCGGGACCTACTCACCGCGTTCAACCGGGCGTGGCCGCTGCTCGAAGCGACCGACCTGGTCTCAGACCTGTGGTCGGTCCCTGCCTACCTGCGAATGTGCGCTCCCTGGCTCAGTCCTGAGGAGGTTCGGCAGCTGCAGCGCCAGGATGCCCAGGCCTGGACGGTGTCCGACCTGCCGTTCCTGGACGCCGCCCGGCAGCGGGTCGGCGACCCGGAGTCGGCCCGACGTAAGCGTCGCCATGACGCCGCCGTCACCGCCGAACGAGAGCGGATGGCCGACGTCGTCGGCGACCTGATCGCGGCCGACGACTCCGAGATGCTGGTGATGTCGATGCTGCGTGGGCATGACCTGCAGAGTGTCCTGGTGGACGGGTCCACACTGACCAGCGCCGACCCGGACCTGCTCGCCGGCCCGTTCGCGCACATCGTCGTGGACGAGGCTCAGGAACTGACCGACGCGCAGTGGCAGATGTTGCTGCTGCGCTGCCCGTCCCGAAGCTTCACCATCGTTGGCGACCGGGCTCAGGCCAGGCATGGGTTTACCGAGTCGTGGCAGGAACGGCTTGAGCGAATCGGGCTCGACCGGATCAGCGAGGCGAATCTGAGCATTAACTACCGGACACCGAAAGAAGTTATGGCAGAAGCCGAACCGGTCATTCGGGCGGTGCTTCCGGACGCCAACGTGCCGACCTCGATCCGCAGCAGCGACGTCCCCGTCGTGCACGGATCTACCGCGGACCTGGGCTCGATCCTGGACACCTGGGTCGCCGCACAGGCGGATGGAGTCGCCTGCGTCATCGGCACTGACACCGACGTGGGCACCTCCCCATCGATGGCCCGGGTCCGCCGGCTGACCCCGGAGCTGTCGAAAGGACTCGAGTTCGACCTGGTCGTCCTCATCGACCCAGAGTCGTTCGGCACGGGCATCGAAGGAGCTGTCGACCGCTATGTCGCGATGACCCGAGCCACCCAGCAGCTCGCCATCCTCACGAGTTCCTGATGTCGCCAATACCTCATCGACAGCTCATCGACCTGTCCTCAACTCGCCCTGGCGAAGGGACGGCGCTCGCCAACA
>JANNPJ010000340.1:0-3021 GCA_031400005.1 Kineosporiaceae bacterium
GTTGCCTGCCGGCGTGCCGCGGCCCAAAGTGGACCCGGATCGAGCGCCGAATTCCTTTCCCAACGCCGAACACATCGATCTTGAGGATCTGGTCCTGGCGTACATGACCCGGGCGGCCAACGAGTCCGTGCGCGGTACTGCCGCGAAGCCTTTGGAGGTACAGCGATGATCTGGCTAACCTGGCGTCAGTTCCGGGTGCAGGCCCTCGGGAGCCTGCTCGCGTTGCTCGTCCTCGCGATCTACCTGGTCATACTCGGCTTCCAAATTCGCAACTCGTACGACACCGATATCATCGGCTGCCTGCCCGCGGACTGCGTCACCGCTCAGGAGAGCTTCACCGACACGTACGGCGCGCAGGTACACTGGGCTGGAGCGCTGCTGATCGGGGTCCCGGCGCTGATCGGACTCTTTTGGGGCGCGCCGCTGATCACCCGCGAACTGGAGGACGGTACCCACCGGCTGGTCTGGAACCAGAGCGTGACCCGAACCCACTGGCTGGCGACCAAGTTGGCGTTCATCGCGCTGGTCAGCATGGCCACCGCCGGACTGTTCAGCCTGCTGCTGACCTGGAGTGCAAGCCGATTCGACCAAGTGGCGGGCGACCGATTTGCGACTCTGACCTACGATTCGCGCAACATCGTACCCATCGGGTACGCCCTCTTCGCCTTCGTTCTCGGGACGATCATCGGACTGCTCGTCCGCCGCACACTACCGGCGATGGCCCTGACCCTCGCCGTTTTCACGGTCCTCCAGGTCCTCGTCCCCACCGTGCTCCGGGCTCATCTCATCTCCCCGGTCACCAGCAACATCAAATTCACCACCGCAGTGATGGACCAGGCCCGCGGATTCGACATCTCCGAGGCCGGCGCATCGGTCGAGCGGTACATCCTCCCCGGGGCCTGGTCATTGTCCACGAACAGCACAATCTTCAACGCGGACGGCACCAAGTACACCGCCGAGCAGGCCAAGAGTTGCACCACCGGCGATCCCGAGAATGTGCCCGCATGCATGGAGGCACAGAACCTGCACTTCGAGTTCGTCTACCAGCCGGCCAGTCGTTATTGGCCCTTCCAGTGGATCGAACTGTCGGCCTATACCGTCCTGGCCCTGCTGCTTGCCGGGTTCGGCTTCTGGTGGATCCGGTTCCGCCCCAGCTGATCTGGCTCGAACTGTTCTGCTGCAGGCTGAGCCGGGCCCGGCCAGCCGGGACGGTGGGCGACCTCGAACACCAGCAGGTGGTGCGCGACCAGCCGCTCGAGATTGAAACGGACGATCCTCCCGGTGTGCCCGTCGCCGCCGGCCAGCCAGGCGCCCCCCGGCTGCGGAGTTCGGGTGAATCAGCGGCAACGTGGGCATGTTCGGCTGAGTAGGTCGGGGCGCCTGCGACCCCGACCGGCGGCCGGCGACATCCCGCCGTACGACTTGAGACTCAGCGGTGCGCGCGTGCCGGCTCTCTCCGTCCAGAGTCTCCAGCCTGGCGTCGGCCCGATCCGACAGCAACCGCTGCGCGGTCTCGACGGCGGATCCGAGATCGAAAGGCAATACGCGCGTGGAGTCCGGCGCACACGGCAGTGCCGCCTGGAGCGCTTCGCGGTGAGCGCGGGGCAGTTCGCGTCGGGTGTCGGCGTCCAACCAGCACTCCAGCCGTTCCTGAAACGCTTCGTCGCCGGCGACGGTGTACCTGATCATCGCCCCGGCCCGGATCACCGGCAGGTAGCTGCGGATCGGGGGCGCGGCCAGGTCGATCCGGCCGTGATCCACGTTGAAGGTGCCCCGGGCCTGCTCCAGCAGATCCTCGGCTGCCGGCAATTCGAGCCTCGGCCAGGCCAGCGCATGCTCGCAGACGTCGCCGACGCTCAGCACCTGCTCAGCGGAAAGGTCGAGCACCGGATGGCCCGCCGCCAGGAGCAAGGCGCCGTCCTCCCGCGCCACCTCTGGATCACCGGTGACGCTCACCGTTTCCGGTGATCCCAGCCGGACCTGCAACTCGTCGGGGACAACGGCCAATGCGCCCTCGTTCACCGGCTCGATCAGGCCGCCACTGTGCTCGACGTACGACAGTTCGTGACCACGACGTCGTGCTGCTGGCCGATCCGGTGCAACCTCCCGATCCGCTGCTCAATCTGCATCGGATTCCAGGGCAGATCCATGTTCACCATCACATGGCAGAACTGCAGGTTCCGGCCCTCCCCCGCCGCCTCCGTACTGACCAGCACGCCGGTCTCACCCTCGAACCGCCGGACGGCGGCGTCCTTGGCCGCCCGGGACAGACCTCCGTGATAGCGGACGACGTCGACCCCCGGCGGTCTCAAGGGCCGACGCCAACCGTTCGAGTGTCGGGTGAAGGCGTTGAAGACGATCACCTTCTCCTGCCGCTCCAGATGCTCCTTGACCCGCTCGATCAGTACCTCTTCCTTACGGGAACGCCGAATTGCCTCCGCCCGGATCGCCAGATCGCCCCACCCGGCTCGCGCGAGTGCCGGGGCCAGCGCGGCCGGGCTGGAACCGGCCAGCCGGGCCAGCGAGCGCAGCCCCCAAGCAGGCCCGGGCGCAACCAGACTGACCAGCTGGAAGAGATCATCCAACCGGTTCTCCACCGGGGTCGCCGTGAGCAGCAACAACTGCCGGCTGCGAAGCTCGCGGGCAAGCCGCCCGGAGGCACTGCGCGGATTGCGGACCCGATGGGCCTCGTCCACGATCACCGCATCCCAATCCCGGCCCACCAGCACCGAACGTAACGGGTCCCGCCGCGCGGCCGCGAGCGAGGCCAGAACCACCGGATGCTCACCGCCAGCGCCGATACCGTTCGCACCGGCGGATTCGAGATCGCCGGCCGAACTGCCGGTGACCACCTGCGAGGGAAGAGCGAACTTGCGGTCCAGTTCCTCCTGCCACTGCCCCACCAACCCGGCCGGCGTCACGATCAGGGCCCGGCGGGCCAGCCCCCGAGCGCGCAACTCCGACAGCACCAGCGCCGCCTCGATGGTCTTGCCCAACCCCACCTCGTCGGCCAAGATCGCC
>JANNPJ010000373.1:0-6322 GCA_031400005.1 Kineosporiaceae bacterium
TGGCGGTACCCCGCGGGCTGCGGACTACGTCGTCCGGGTGATAGATCGTGCTCCCGTCCTCGTCGTTGCCGTCCAGCCATCGCCCGAGGCGACTGACGAGGGCAGCGAGTTCGGCTCGGTCGGTGATGTTCGCTAGTTCAGACACAGACGTTCCTTTATCTGGTTTATTCACGCCGGTCAGCGTCTAAGTCGATCGCGGGCCGGCTGCTGTCCATCGTTCGGGTGCCTGGCTCGCGGTATTCGGCAAGTCCGAGGTAGCGATCGTGGCGGCGAGTACGGCCTGGGCGAGGCGGTGGTTCTCGGCCGCTCCGCCGCCTGCGCCGAAGGCGAAGCGTCGTCGGGTGTAGGTGTCGGCCGGTGTCAGAACGGTATAGTCACCGAAACCGAATTCGCCAGCAGGGTCTAGCCGACCCTGCTGGCCAATCCCGAGAGTCCAAGTCCGGACGGCGGTCAGCTCCGGTGTGGACTCCAAAGGGAGACGTCGGGAATCGTTGCTGTGCACCTCAAAAACCGGTGATCAGGGCAGATTCTTACCTCGAGCACCGGTTTTTGAGGGGCACAGCAACCAGCAAACCCCCGTGGGGGTCAAAGCGGGCAACCGTTGCTGGTCTGCCAACCCGTGCAGGTTGCGGATGGTTCGGGACTGCCGAATTGGCCAGCAGGGTCTTCAGCGCCAGCAAAACGCAGCGAGACCTCACGTTCCAGAGGGCTGGCGCGTTTACTGGTCATGGACATCACCTACACAGGGATCGGTGCAGACGAACGTGCATCCATTCTCGAGCGCGGCATCGACAACGGTGGTCACCCAATTGAACCGTTCACTGACGACGATGGTGGATGGCACCTGCGGTGCTGCTTGCGAGACTCGGCCCCTGGTGACCGGTTGGCGATCATTGCCTTCTCACCGTTCCCCTGGGTCAGCCCCTATCGCGAGACCGGGCCTATCGTCATCCACGCCGAGAACTGCGCCGGAGCCGCAGCCGGATACCCGTCGCAGTTCGAACAGCGCGACCAGGTCGTCCGCGCCTTCGGCGACGACGCAGGCCGACACCACACACAGGTGTATGAGCTCAACCGCTTGGTCCGGGCCGGCGAGGGACTCCACGCGGTGCTGCGGGAGACTCTCTCCGACAATCGGGTCGAGTTCGTTCACGTGCACAACGTCCTGTCCCAGTGCTACAACTTCGCTGCAACACGCGCAGCCACTGGCCACGGCTAATCACAGGCACTACCACTCTGACGCCTTAGTGAGGGCTAAAAGCCGCCGAGCACAGAGCTACGGCTGAGAAATGCCGGTGTCGGCAGCAGACTGCTCATTGACTACTGGAGAGCAGTCTGACCCTGCTGGCTTATTCGGTGGAGTCAGGCTGTGAGGGTGAAGTCGAGGCGGGCGCCACGGGCGCGGTGGGCGAGGTGGGCGAGCTCGGGTTCGGTCGAGGGCATGACCGGGGACTTCGCTCCCTTTCTGCCGGGCACTTCGCTCCGCCTATGCCGGTGAAAACTTAATCCACTAGGCGGTTTCACCGGCTAACGGGAGCGAAGTGCCGCGACCACCGGCATGACGGGAGCGAAGTGCCCAGACCACCGGCATAACGGGAGCGAAGTGCCCGGTTGGCGCTGTGTGAGCGATGGATCGCCCCGGTGCCGTGATCATGCTCGGAAGCGCGTCAGCGCCGCCGGCGTGCCCGTGGCGAACCCCTCGACGGACCCGGGCAACGGTGCAGGGGGCACCTCCCGCCCCGAAGGGTGGGGGGAATCACTTCCATTTTTAAGCTTGAGCGAATTGGCCAGCAGGCACAAGGAGGTGGGAACGCCGCGTGTCCTGAGTTGTGGGTGCGGGTTCCGACCCAGTCACCGACCCTGCGCGGCGATACTCAAGCCATACTCCCGTCCGCCACCAAGAACGGCTCCCTCATCGAGGTTCCCTCATCGCGTTTTCGGGTGGATACCGGGAGCATCGCCTGAGTATGACCGGATCGCCGTACCAAACGCGCATGGATCACGACGCCATCAGTCCTCAGCGGCCAGGCAATGCGACGGTGCTCCACCGATGCTCCCGGTATCCCGGTGGAATCCTCGCCGTCCGGGCAGTTCGGTGTCGCGGCAGCGGGGATAACGGGAGCAAAGACGGAGCATCGTGGCCAAGCACAGCATTTGGGCTGGCTACCTGGCCCGGTGCGGCCGACGTGTCACTTTGCGCATGATCACGACAGGTTTGAACTCGGCCAATCAACCAGCAGGGTCCGCGTAAGGGTCATACCCCGAGACCAGATGAACATGATCATTCTCCGATCCAGGTGGTGAGCGCGTCCTGGAGCCCAGGTCGGTTCCGCCTCCTACCCAGGCCACGTATCCGTCCGGACGAATAAGCCTTGCAGTCGTACCACGTACCACGCACCGCGTACCCGTACCCGTACCCTGCGTGAGAAGATCGTCCACGCGGGCTGGGCCGCACACCCCGGGAAGGACCAGGACATGGCAGACGCGAACGTGAGAATGCCCAAGGAAACCAGAGACCGGCTGGCCACCGTCGCGGCGGCCGAAGGGGTCTCCCTGCGTGCCTACCTGACTCGACTCGCCAGCCAGGTCACCACCCCCACCGAACGCGCCGAACGGGCGGAACGGGCGCGCGCCATCCTCAGGGAATGGAGCGGTTACGATCCCAGCCCTGAGCAGACCGAAGCCGCGAACGCCGAACTGAACCGGCGGCTGAGCGCGCTCGACATGCCTCCGCGGTGAGCTCCACTCCCGGGCGCTCCCCAGAACCCCTGCACATCATTTTCGACGATTCCGCGCTCGTCGCCGCCGGCCGTAGCAACGTCATCGCGGCCACCCTCATCGCTCGGGCCCATCCGGACCCGTTCCAGGATCGCGACTCTGCCGAAAAGCCCATTCACATCTACATCGCCGCCTGTGCCCTCGTGGCCGCCGACCGCGAGCGGCCCGGCACCGGCATGCATGTCGCCGGTCTACCCAACCTGGGCATCCTTCCCCTGGACCTGCCCGCAGCCCTGGACATCATGGATACAGACGACTGGGCTCTGCCGCACACTCGTTACGCGGCCCAACCGTCCCTCGAGATGCCCGACGGTGCCATCGTGGCCACCACCCGGCCCGAACTATGGCAAGGGCAACCGGTTCGCATCCTGGACATCAATCCGTAGGCGCAGGTGGTTTCCAGCGACAGTTCGCGCCAGGGTTATGGGTCGCCGTGGTCCGGGCATGGGTGTCCGGACCGGCTGGCTGCGGTGACAGCGACGCGCTTGCCAAGAGCGAATCTCCTGTGGCGAGGGCCCTTCGGGCTGCGCAAGGCAGTGCCACCCTCCTCGTAGCCAGTTTGCTGCCGCTCAGAACCGGCGCCGCGGCGGTCAGGCGGGGGTGGCGACGTTGGCGGACATCCCGCGACTGCTCACCCGCGGGTACCGGGCTGGATCACCGCCGGGGGTGCGGCGGGTAGACGGTCCTCATGGTCCTGTCGAGTCGCGGGAGGAAGATGTACTGCCAGTACCGCGCAGTGTGTAGTACTGTGCAGGAGGGAACACCGGAGGAGGGCGTATGGATACCACCCAGTTGCTCAAGGGGGTGCTTGACCTGGCCGTGCTGGCCGTGGTTTCCGAGGAGGACGGCTACGGCTATGAGGTGCTGCGTCGACTCCGGGCCGCAGGTCTGGTCGACGTCGGGGATGCCTAGGACTATGGCACGCTCCGCCGGCTCTACGCGGCTGGGGCACTGACCTCGTACGTCGTCCCGTCCGACGAGGGTCCGCACCGCAAGTACTACGGAATCAACGCTCATGGTCGGGCGACGCTGGAAACTCAGACCAAGATCTGGGCGGACTTTGCGGACACGATGAACGGGTTGCTGCCGAGTCGTGTGGCGATGAAGGAGACATCATGAGCAGTCCGACGACCCGGTCGTTCGATACCCCCGGGGGTCGGACCTCGCCGGAGATCACCGACTTCGTGGCCGCAGTCCGGGCCTGTCTCGATGATCTGTCCGCAGACGAGGTCACCGAGCTCACCGGCGGGCTGGAGGCAGACCTGACCGATGCCCTCGCGGAGGCGAAGTCGACGCCGTCCGATCGGTACGGCAACCCGGCCGAGTATGCGAGTGAACTGCGGGCCGCAGCCGGGCTCCCACCACGCGGCGCCGGAGGGGCGCGCCGCGCGGGGGGGCCTGGGTTTGCCGAAAGCCTGGAGCAGAACTTCGTCGTCCCGGTTGGGGAAAAGATCCAATCCGGGCTCCGGAGCTTGGATTCCAAGCCGTGGTGGCCTGGGGTTCGGGACTTCCTCGTGGTGCTCCGGCCGGCGTGGTGGGTGATCCGGGCCTGGGTCGCCGTCCAGTCGCTCCTCATTGTCTTCAACAACGACGGCGGCGACAGCGCCGTCCGAGGCGGCATCGGTGGGCTGTTGCTACTGCTCGCGGTGATCGTGCTCAGCGTCCAGATCGGCCGGAACACGCCGTTGCCGGCCACCTGGCAGCGAGTCACCGTCGCGGCCTGGAACGTGGTCGCGATCCTGCTGCTGTTGCCGGTGATGTTCACCGGTCAGCAGCACAACTACTACTCCGACGATCGGGGGTACGTGGAGCCGCCGAGCGGACTGAATCTCGGCGGTGAGCAGGTGACGAACGTGTTCCCCTACGACTCCGCCGGGCGTCCCTTGACCGGAGTGCAGCTCTACGACCAGAACGGCCGTGCCCTGGAGATCGCGGAGGGCGACCGGAGCGTGTACGACGAGCAGACCGGGACCTCCGCCGAACTTGTCCCCGGCTCACCGCCGGGATCGGCGCCACGCTGGAACGCGTTCCCGTTGCAGCAGCGCAGGTCCGACGATGACACGGGCCAGCTCGGTCCGGTGGAGCCGGCGCCGCTGCCGCTGTCCGGTGTCCCGTCGATGCCCGCGCAGCTCCTCCCGACGGTGGCGCCGACCGGAGTGGCGACCCCGATCGAGACCCCCACCCCGGCTATGACTCCCGCCCCGACCTCGAAGAACGGAGCGACAGCGACGGCGCCAGCGCCGAGGCCGTCGCGACCGGCCGTCAGTCCGAGCCCGGGTCGACCCACCATTCAGCCGACCAGGGGCCCGACAAGTGCGCCCTGACCACGGCTAGGCCGACTGTGGCGACGTGACGATCTCTGGAACGGCGACCGGGTCGACGACGACCCGGTCGCTACCGGCGTAGATGTTCATCGAGTCACCCCGGACGAAACCCACCAGGGTCAGGCCAGCTTCACGGGCAAGATCAACAGCCAGAGTGGACGGCGCGGAGACGGCGGAAAGCACCGCGATCCCGGCCATCGCCGCTTTCTGCGTCAGCTCGAATGAAGCCCGGCCGCTGACCTGGAGCAGCAGGGAACTAGCCGGCAGCAGGCCGGCCTGAAGGGCCCAGCCGACGACCTTGTCAACGGCGTTGTGCCGACCGACGTCCTCACGGACGCAGACCGGCTCACCCTGGGCGGTGAACAGACCGGCGGCGTGCAGACCGCCGGTGCGAGCGAATGCCCGCTGCGCGGTCCGTAGTCGATCCGGCAGCGTCGTGATCACCGCGGCGTCAACCAAGGGCAGGCCGGGTATCGGTCCCGGGCCGCGACGGGCCAGTACCTCGTCGATCGTGTCACTTCCGCACACCCCGCAGGCACTGGTGGTGGCACCGAGCCTGGACTTGGGGGCGGCCACACCCGGGGCCAGCCGCAGTTGCACGGTGTCGACGTCACAACTGGTCGCCTCCAGGACATCGCCCGGACGTCGGGCCACCCCCTCGGCGACCAACCAGCCGAGCGCCAACTCCAGATCATGGCCGGGCGTGCGCATCGTGGTCGCGACAGTCTGCCCACCTACGCGCAGCGTCAGCGGAGCCTCGACCGCGAGCTGGTCCGGCTGTTCCTGCGCCCTCGCGGCGTCCGTGCCTGCGCCCCGTACCCGCAAGACCCGACGCCGATCGACCAGATGCCCCATGCCGTCAGGGTAAGCCGGGTAAGTTCGCACAGCACGCTCTAGGTGACTCCTGCCTCCGTGGCCGCCGCTGACCGCATAACCTTGGGGGTGGCCGGGACACTCAACGTGCACCGGTTGGCCCTCGTAGCCCAATGGCAGAGGCAGGCGACTTAAAATCGCTGCAGTGCGGGTTCGAGTCCCGCCGGGGGCACCATGACACGCTTACTCGAACCCCTGGTCAAAAAAAGATCAGCGAGTACGGGTGTTAGGTCATCCTTAGTCCCTCCGGCGTTTGCGCCTGGGGGACTTGTTCGTTGTGCGCGAGAGTTTGCCGCAGCAGCGGCTCGACGCCGCGCATCTCGCGCAGCGGTATGCCGTAGTCCAGC
>JANNPJ010000407.1:0-26415 GCA_031400005.1 Kineosporiaceae bacterium
GCCGCTGTCAACCACCGGCCCGCACATGAACTTTCCCTTCTCCTCGGGCGCTTCCCGCACCCATTCCCCCTTCTCCAACCGGATGATCGCCGTACAACCGCCGGTCTTGCGTTCGCCGACGTTCTGCGGGGCGAACAGTCCGTGACCGGTCCAGTCCTTCACTCCGCGGAAGGCGGTGAGCAGGGTCTTGCGATCGAGCTGGCCGCCGAGGGTGATGGCCTGTTCGGTGAACAACCGGGCCGAGGCCCAGGCGAACAACCCGAAATAGGTCGGGTACGCCTTGGGGTCAACCTTTTTCAGCCAACCCATGTACCGGCGCATCTCCTCATTCTCGGCGCCCTCTTCGAACAGCGCGCTGTTGATGAACACCCGGGTGCCTTCTACCGCCGACTGACCGAACTTCTGGTACTTGAAGTCGTAGCCGGCCGGATCGAGCAGGAACACCTCCGGCTTGTAGTTCTGATAGTGCATCGCGGAGGCCAGCTTCGCCGCCGAGCTGAAGTTGCCGATGAACTGGACGTACTTGACATTCTTCTTCTTCAGTTGCAGTGCGTACGGGGTGTAGTCGGCATCGAAGACGTCGATGCCCTGGGTGTACACGAACTTGAAACCGCGCTTCTTCCAGACCGCTATCTCGTTCACCGCATTCGCCTGCGAGGCACCGGCGTTCAGGTAGAGAAAGGCAGCGCTCTCTGCAACGTCCGGGTACTTCTCCTTGAAGTAGTCCGGCACCACCGAGGGGATCAGATTGACCGCCAGCGAGTTGGCCGCGAACGTGACATCGGATTTCAGCCGAGCAGTGTTCAGCGTCGCCGAGCGCAGATCCGGAATGCCGCACTTCTGCACCGTCGAGGCTCCCCCGCTGTCGAAGACGGCCATCGACCCGATCAGCGCGAACGCCTTGTTGCAGGCTTGCTTTGCGGCGGCCTGATCGCCGACCGAATCGATCCGGCTGTCGAGCGGCAAGTACTCCAGCTTCCGACCGCAAATCGTTTGCCCGGCGTTGAAGTACGCGACGTAGGCTTGTACCGCCTGCTGCACGTCCTTGAACAGGCCCGGCGCAATGCCGGTGATATCGGAGGCGTTGGCGATGGTGATGGTCTTGTCCGTAATGCCAGGGCCGTTCTTCAGCCCGGCGCAGTCGCCGGGTTTGACCGTGGGACCGCCGGTATCGGTCAGGCCCTCCACGGTTCCGGATTGAGTGTTCACCTCCGCCTTGTCCGATGCGCAGGCGCCCAGCGAGAGCGTCATCGAAAACGCCACCGCCGCCACCAGAAACTGGCTACGGGCCGACTTGGCTCTCATCTCTGCAGTCCTCCTCATCGAAGAC
Source organism: Kineosporiaceae bacterium (assembly GCA_031400005.1). GTDB lineage: Bacteria > Actinomycetota > Actinomycetes > Actinomycetales > Kineosporiaceae > JANNPJ01. Next base: position 1,331 of record JANNPJ010000407.1, read on the forward strand.
TCGCTGCGTCAGGCAGGGGTCGGTTGGTTGTGGGTACCTCAGGGCAACGACAGTGCGTCAGTACAAGCGAATACGTCGTCCAGGCCGCGATCGGTGAAATGTGCTCCGACGCTCGAGGCCAGGTTCTCGGCCGTCCAACCGGATCCGGAGTCGGTGAACTTCCGTTCCACGGTCGGTGGTGCCAGCAGCGCCACCGTCCCGCCGTGCACAATGAAGACTTGGCCGTTGATCTTGTCCGCCGACGGGCCCGCCAGGAAGGCCACGAACGGCGCGACATGATCCACGGAGAGGAGGTCGACAACGCCGTCCGGTGCCGGACCGAAGACGTCCGCGGTCATGGAGGTGCGTGCCCGCGGGCAGATCACGTTGGCCCGCACGCCATAGCGATGCAGACTGCGGGCAGCGGAGATGGTCAGCGCAGCGATTCCGGCTTTCGCTGCGGCGTAATTGGCCTGCCCCGGCGAGCCAAGCAGCCAGGCCTCGGAGGCGGTATTGATCAGCCGGCCGTAACCGGGCCCACCACTGGCCTTCGCCGTGTCCCGCCAGTACGCCGCGGCGTTGCGGGAGAGCAGAAAATGCCCGCGCAGGTGCACCCGCTGCACCAGGTCCCAGTCCTCGTCGGACATGCTGAACAGCATTCGGTCGCGAAGCACACCCGCGTTGTTCACCACGATGTCGAGCCGCCCGAAGGTGTCAACCGCCGTCCTCACCAGTTCAGTGGCGACGTTCGACTCGCCGATATCGCCGACCACCAGCACGGCTTTGGCTCCGAGCTGGGCGATCTCGTCGACCAACGCGCCGGCGCGCGGGCTCACGTCGTTGAGTATGAGGTCAGCACCCGCCGCAGCGAGCGCGAGAGCCTCTGCCCGGCCGAGCCCAGCCCCAGCCCCAGTGACCACAGCCACCCGACCGGCCAGACCGGCTGGTTCTCGATCGGTTTGCGCCAGCTCGGTTTGTGCGGTGTGTGATAGGCCGGTTTGCGCGGGCGCTGGAGACCCGGCGGCTGCAGTCAACTGTCACACCCCCGATGAGGATCATGCGCATTTTCGAACACTGTAGAACCTGTTCCTATTATCATCAAGGGTTCGGAACCGAAGGACCGGTCGCGTGAATGGACAAGGCATTCAACGGACAGGAGTCGACGGCACGCTCGATCCGCGCCGGGTCGAGATCTCCTGTCGGGGCTGTGATGTGCAGGATTTCATCATCATCCAAGGCAAACACCTCAGGTGCGATCGCTACACAGCGTGCGTTTGCCTCGCACAGCGTGGGATCTACTCGGACGTCCATGGGGCCCTCCGTTCGCCATTGGCATCCCACCCCCGACTCGAGGCCATTTCGCGCCTGGGTTCTAGAACACGTTCTATGAGAATCAGGTCCAAGCTAGCGCTCATCTCGGGCGCGGTCTACGGTGCGTAGAACACGTTTCATTGTGGAGTTGAATCCGACGATGCTGCTACGCACGCTTCGGCAGCTGGCCGACTCGCCAGGAGGGCAGATGCGTCTGCGTTACACCGGGGAGCAAGAAGCGCTGGCCCGGCAGCTACGTGCTTACTTCACCGAGCTGATGACCCCCGAGCGGCGGGCGGCTCTGCGGTCCACCAGCGAGGGTGACTACGGCGACGGGACGGCCTATCGAGAGACCATCCGGCAGCTGGGAGCGGACGGCTGGCTGGTTCTTGGCTGGCCACCCGAGTACGGCGGCCAGGGCCGATCTCAGTTAGATCAGCTGGTTTTCACCGATGAGGCAGCACTCGCCGGGGTACCGATCCCGTTCCTCACCCTGAACACGGTCGGGCCGACCATCATGCGATTCGGCACACCGGAGCAGAAAGACTTCTTTCTTCCTCGGATCGCCGCCGGTCAGCTGCATTTCTCGATTGGCTACTCCGAGCCGGAGGCCGGCACCGACCTTGCGTCACTGCGAACCAGCGCCGTCCGGGACGGCGAGGAGTACCTGGTCAACGGGCAGAAGATGTGGACGAGTCTGATCCAGTACGCCGATTACGTCTGGCTGGCCTGCCGGACCGATCCGGCCGCGGCCAAACATCGCGGCCTCTCCATCCTGGTCGTTCCCACCGATGCGGACGGCTTCTCCTGGACCCCGGTGCCGACCATGGCCGGGCCGACCACCAGCGTCACCTACTTCCGGGATGTTCGAGTACCCGGCACGGCCCTGATAGGCCCCGAGCACGGCGGCTGGCCGCTGATCACCAACCAGCTCAACCACGAGCGAGTAGCCCTCACTCCGGCCGCGCCGCTGCGATCGGTGTTGCAGGAGGTGCAGGAGTGGGCGCGGCTGCGCCGCAACACCGATGGCCGTCGAGTGATCGATGCCGAGTGGGTGCAGCTCAATCTGGCCCGAGTGCAGGCGAAGGCCGAAGTGTTGTGGCTGATGAACGCGCGGATCGCCGCCGGCGCCGAGCGCGGCGTCAACCCTGCGGAGGCCTCCGCCACCAAGGTCTACGGCACCGAACTAGCCACCGAGGCGTACCGATTGCTGATGGAGGTCCTCGGGCCGGCGGCCTGCGTCCAGGACGACTCCCCCGGCGCCGCGCTCCGCGGCAGAGTGGAACGAATGCACAGGTCCGCCCTGATCCTCACCTTCGGCGGCGGTACGAACGAGATTCAGCGAGACATCATCGCCACCGTCGGCCTACGGCTCCCCGCCGGGAAGAGATGATCATGGACTTCACCCCGACCGAAGCCCAACGGGCGCTGAGCACGCTCACCGCACAGATCCTGCAGGATGGAGCCGGGACCGAGCGGCTGCGCCACGTGGACCGGCAGGTGGAGAACGGCGGCGACCGGTTCGATCCGAAGCTGTGGAACGCGCTGGCCGAGACCGGCGTGCTCGGCGCAACCCTGCCGCTCGCGGTCGGCGGCGACGGCCACGGCCTGCTCGAGCAATGCAGCGTACTGATCGAGTCGGGTCGAGCCCTAGCTCCGGTGCCCTACCTGGCAACCATAGCCATGGCCGGCTCGGTACTGGCCCACTTCGGGACGCCGCAGCAGCAGGCGACCTGGCTCGAACCCGTCCTCAGCGGACAGCTGATCCTCACGGTGGCACTGATCGAGCCGGACGGAGCCGATCCGTTGACCCCCTCCACCCGCGCGGAGCCGACGTCGACCGGCTGGTCGCTGGCCGGCACGAAGACAGTGGTTCCAGCTGGACCGCTGGCCGACGTCATTCTGGTATCCGCCACGACACCGGAAGGACCGGCCCTGTTCGCCGTCACCCCGGACGACGCCGGAGTACGGATCAGCAGGCAGCGGATGATCGACCACGACGACGCCGGCTGGCTGGAGCTGATCAACGTCCAGCTACCGGCCGATCGCCGGATCGGCCCGGGCGGCGCCGCGAGCACTGAGGGGTCCGCCACCAGCAGGGTGGACGGCGAGAGCAGGGTTACCGGCGACCCGGTGGCCTGGGTAGTGCGGCGAGGAACGGTTGCGCTCTGCGCCCAGCAGTTCGGCGTGCTTGAGCGCGCCCTGAAACTGACCGCAGAGTACGCCACCACCCGAACCCAGTTCGGTCGTCCGATCGGCACGTTCCAGGCTGTCGCGCAGCGGCTGGCAGATGCCTATATCCAGGTCCACGCGCTCGAACTGGCCCTGTGGAACGCCGCCTGGATGCTTGACGCGCACTCTCGGGACGCGGAGCTTGCGGCTGACACCGTCCTGAGCGCCATCGCCACCGCCAAGTTTTGGGCAGCCGAGGCCGGTCACTACGTCTCGCACACCTGCGTCCATGTTCACGGCGGTGCCGGCATCGATGTCGAGCACCAGTTGCACAGGTACTTCCTCGCCGCCAAGCGGGCCGAGTTCGAGCTGGGCGGTGCCACCGTGCAGCTGCGCACCCTCGGCCGAATCATCGCCCAGCAGTAGCCCTCGCTCGATCTGCTGGTTCGCCCGGCGGGGCCCCGGCCGGCCAAGCGGACCGCCGGGGAGGATTCATCGCCCCAGGGGGGCCATCCTGCGGTGATCTGGCCCCCTGAGTCCTCCCCTGCGGTACAGCCCCACCACACGCAGGCAAATCGGGGCAGCTGAATCTGAGGCCGCACCACAGCCGCTGCAGCGAACCACCCCATCGCCGAGCCCGCCGCCCGGCGCAGCCGGGTCACCCAGCGGCGGCCGTGGCCTGCGATGTCCCCTTAACGGCTCAAAGTTTCGCTCACCCCTTGATAGCGCTATCAGAAAGCGCTATCAAGAGACCCTGCAAATGTTGGGAACGAGCGAGGAGCCAGATGGACCAGGACCAGTCACCCGGGGGAAGCCGCGGCCGGTGTGTGAACCGGGTGCCGGCTTCGGTGATGTCGGCTGTCGACGCCTTCGCCGTCCAGCTGTTGGCACCGTGGTGGTCAACGGTGGCCGATCCGGAGCCGGGAAGAACCACAGACGATGGCGCCGATACCGACCTTCAGCCCATGGTCGAGATCCTGGCCGTCGGCCACGGTCGGACGAGAGCCGCAAATCGCCTGGTTTCCACCGCAATCGGAAGTCAGGTGCGGATCATTGAGGTGAAAAGGGACGTCGACGAGCGGGGCTGGCCGGCGCAACGCGTGATGGCCGAGGCAACCGAGGCGGGCCTGGCCATCGACTGCATCCTGAGCGCCCCGCCCGGTGTGGACGTGGTGCGTGCGCAGGTCCAGGTGACGAATACCGGCCCGGAACCGATCAGCCTGCAATTGGTGACCTGTCTGGCCCTGCGGGTGTGCCTGTCCGGCGACTCGACCGCCGCCACCCCGATCCACGAACTGGAGCTCCTGCGCGGCAGTTCGGACTGGCTGGGCGAGGGCCGCTGGAGTCGGCAGTCACTGCGCTCGGCCGGGTTGCCGGATCTGACCCTCTCCGCGCATGGACAGGGTGCCCGCGGTGCGATCTCGGCACACTCGCAGGGCAGTTGGTCGACCGATGGTGATCTGCCGATGGGCGGGCTGATCGGTGACTCCGCGGCCTGGGTCTGGCAGATCGAGAGCAGCTGTGGCTGGCGGTGGGAAGTAGGCGAAGACCTCGCCGGGGCGTATCTGGCGTTGTCCGGTCCCACCGATGAGGATCACCAGTGGCAGAAGCGACTGGCCCCGGGCGAATCGTTCACTACCGTCCCGGTCACCCTTGCCATCGGCGGCGACCTGGACGCGGCAGTTGCGGCGCTGACCGATTACCGTCGGGCCCTCCGCCGTCAGCACAACGATAACGATTTAATACCCATTGTTTTCAACGACTACATGAATACGCTGATGGGCGATCCGACCACCGCGCGCCTGCTCCCCCTGATTTCGGCGGCCGGGGCGGCCGGTGCCCAGGTGTTCTGCATCGACGCCGGGTGGTACTCCGATGACGAGGACTGGTGGGACTCGGTCGGCGAGTGGCTGCCATCGTCGCGTCGCTTTCCCAACGGTCTGGATGAGGTACTCGATCATATCCGGGACCAGGGCATGGTTCCTGGGCTCTGGCTGGAGCCGGAGGTGATAGGTGTTCGCAGCCCGCTCGCCGAAAGGCTCCCGACGGCCGCTTTCTGGCAGCGTGGCGGGACCAGGGTGGTGGAGGCCGGCCGTTATCATCTTGACCTTCGCCATCCGGCTGCCCGTGGGCACCTCGACGAGACCATCGACCGGCTGATCAACGAGTCCGGTGTGGGCTATTTCAAGCTGGACTACAACATTCGACCGGGCGCCGGCACAGATCTCGGAGGTGTCAGCCCCGGAGTCGGCCTGTTGGAGCACACCCGCGCCTACGTCGACTGGCTGGACGGCGTGCTTGAGCGCCACCCGGACGTGATCCTGGAGAACTGTGCTTCCGGGGCAATGCGGATGGACTACGGATTGCTCTCCCGGACTCAGCTCCAGTCCACCTCTGACCAGCAGGACGTCCTCCGGTACCCAGCGATCGCCGTAGCGGCTCCGCTGTCGATTCTGCCCGAACAGTGTGCGAACTGGGCCTATCCGCAGCCGGGCATGGATCCGGAGAAGGCCGCCGCCACCCTGGTCACCGGCCTGGCCGGTCGCCTGTACCTCTCCGGTCACCTCGATCGAATGAGCAGCGCCGAACTAGCTGTGGTCCGTGCGGCCACCGCCGCGTACGGCGATCTGCGTGACTTCCTCCTCACTTCCCAACCGAAATGGCCGCTGGGCCTTCCGGGCTGGGACGACTCGTGGCTGGCCCTCGAGCTGATCAACCAGGACGCCACCCAGAGCGTGTTGCACCTCTGGCATCGCCAACCTGGCCCGAACGACGTCGTGCTGCCGATCCCCCGGTTCCGCGGACACCTACTGGAGGTCGAAACCATCTTTCCCACCCACCTTCCCGCCTGGGACACCGAATGGGATCCGATCACGGCGGAACTGCGGGTCACCTCCACCGCCGGTTCCGCCGCCATCAGCGCCCGCACCCTCCGCTTGACCACCATCAGCACTGAAAACCGAGATGAGACGAGATGAGTTCGATGAAGAACGTCTTCACTGTCACTGCCGCCGGGCTGCTCGCAGTCACCGCACTCGCGGCCTGCTCGGACCCAGCGTCCGAGCCGACCGCCGCCGCGGGGGCAACGTCGTCCTGGCCGGCACCGACGGCCTCGTTGACCGGCAAGAGCCTGACGATCTGGGCGGCACAGAACTCCACCGACATCCCGAAGCCGGTGATCGCGGGCTTTGAGAAGGCGACCGGTGCGAAGGTCGAGGTCGTGACCATCCCGGACCCGTACGAGCAGAACGTCCAGACCAAGGTGGCCACCGGGGACAAGCCCGACCTGGCGTTCTGGCAGCCCACCGCAAGCCAGCTCTCCGTGCTGCAAGCCAAGACGAACCTGCAGCCGATGGACGACGCGCCCTGGTTGGCCAGTCTCGACCCAGCGGTCCGGGATATCACCGGAAAGCTGGATGACACCCGTTACGCCGCGCTGGTCTCCAGCCCGTCCACGCAGGGCGTCTTCTACAACAAGGAGATCTTCGCCAAGGCCGGAATCAACGCCACCCCCAAGAACTTCGCGGAGATGGTGAGCAACGCGAAGACGATCAAGGAGAAGACCGGGGTGGCCCCGTTCTTCGAGGGCGGCGGGGACAAGTGGATGACCCAGTGGTGGATTCAGGTGCAGCTCGCCGATGCGGCCAAGGACGGCTTCTGGGACAAGGTAAACAAGAACGAGGCGAAGTTCACCGACCCGATCGTGGTCGACGCCATCACGAACTACCAGAAACTAGTCAAGGACGGCCTGTTCAACAAGGACATCAAGACCGCGACGTTCGAAGACCAGGGGGCTGCCCTGCTGGACGGCAAGGCCGCAATGGTGGTCCAGGTGGACACCTATCGACTGCAGTTGCAGACCCGCGAGACCGACCCAGCCGCACTGGACAAGAAGATCGGCTTCTTCCCGATCTCCCCGACCGGCAACGTGGCGACGTCCATCCCGGACCAGTCCAACGCGCTGGTGGCGTTCAAGACCGGTGACGACGCCAGAACCGCTGCCGCTCGCCAGTTCCTTTCCTACTGGATGGGCCCGGGCTACGCCGACTTCGTCAACCAGGCCAAGACCGTCTCGCTGGAGCCCACCGTGCCCACCCCGGCCGGCGTCTCCCAGTTGGCGATCGACCAGAACAAGGCGCTCGCCACCAGCGTGGGATCATTCCAGTCCCTGGCCGTCGCGAACCCCGACCTCTACCTGAACCTGGCCGACATGCTCTACGGCAAGAAGACCCCGATGCAGGTGGCCGAGGCCACCCAGTCGCAGTTCGCTCAGCTGGCCAAGGCCCAGGGCGTCCCGGGCTTCTGATCCACTGATACCGGAGCCGAGGTGCTGCAGTGCGAACAACGGTGTCGCAACCATCGGTGACGGCGCCGGACCAGCCCGCCCCGCGGACCGCCAGTCGGCGTTCCGCGGGGCGGCGCCGGGGGTCAGCGAATCATCCGCTGACCTTCCTGGTTCCCGCCTTCGCCATGATCGTCATCTTCTTCGTGGTTCCGACCGCGATGAACTTCATCTACCCCTTCACCAACTGGTCGGCGTTCAAACCAGAGATCCAGTCAGCCGGGCTGAGCAACTTCCGCGACATCCTTGACGACGGATCCCTCCTTAGCTCGCTCAAGGTGACCTTGATCTATGCGGTCCTGGTCGCGCTGTTCCAGAATCTCTTCGGCCTGGGGCTTGCCCTCCTGCTGGAACGTGACACCCGGGTCAATCGATTCGCCCGGGCGCTGTTCTTCCTCCCGGTTCTGATGTCCGCGCTGGCAGTCGGCTACGTCTTCCAGGCGATGTTGAAGCCGGACGGCGCGCTGAACTCGGTGCTGAGCACCCTCTTCGGTGATCAAGTGGCAGTCGAGTGGCTGGGCAGCACCACGTGGACGATCGTGACGATCGCCCTGGTACACGCCTGGAAGTGGATGGGGCTGGCGATGCTGGTGTATCTGGCCGGCCTGAAGACCATCCCCGAAGACCTGCAGGAAGCTGCTCGGATCGACGGCGCAGGCCGGTGGAAAGGGTTCTGGCACATCCGGCTCCCGCTGCTGGCACCTGCGGTCACGTTCAACGTGGCGACGGCATTGCTGGGGACCATGAACGGCTTCGATGTGGTCCAGGCGACCACCGGTGGCGGGCCCGCCCGCAGCACCGAAGTACTGAACATCTTCATCTTTCGCACGTTCGGACAGGGTCTCTACGCCCAGTCGACCGCAATGAGCCTGGTGCTGTTCCTGTCGATTCTCTTGCTGGCCGTGCCTCTGGTTCTCTTTCTTCGACGTCGGGAGCAGATCCTATGAGTGCCGTGTCAACTAGCCGGGATCTTCCCCGCCGGTTCCAGCCCCTCGCCGCGCTGGCGCTGGCCACGGTCGTCATCGGGGTGCCGCTGTGGTTGGTCGTCGCGACGGCATCGAAGACCACGAGCGAGGCCCTTGACCCGAATCTTTCCCTGCCTTCGAAATGGGAACTGACAGCAAACCTCCGGCAGGCCTTCACCGAGGGAGAGGTGCTGAAGGCGCTGCTGGGAAGCTTGCTGGTGGTCGTGCCGACAGTGGTGGCCGTTCTCGTCCTCGGGGCGGCAGCCTCCTGGGTGCTGGCCCGTAGGGGTGGTCGCGCCACGGCCGTCATGTATGGCTTCGCGATCAGTGGGATCTTGCTGCCGCCCGCGGTCATCACGGTGGTGCTCCTGCTCCGGCAGATCGGGATCGCTGCAAGTCCGATCGGCATGGTGGCGGTCTATACCGGGATGTATCTGTCCACCGTTATTTTCTTCATGGTCGGTTTCATCCGGACCCTTCCGCTTGAACTCGAGGAAGCCGCCCGGATGGACGGCGCGAGCCCGTTCATCGTGTTCACCCGGATCATTCTTCCGCTGCTGAGACCGGTCATCGCCACGGCCACCATTCTGGTCTGCCTCTACACCTGGAACGATGTCTTCTATGCCTTCTTCGTGCTCGGCGGTTCCGGTACCTCGACGCTTCCACTGAATCTCTTCAAGGTCGCCAGCGCCGGTCTGTACTTGAACAACTGGAATCTGATCTTCGCCTACGTGATCTTGATGACGCTGCCCCTGCTGATCGTCTTCATCGTGGCGCAGCGTCGGATCATCGCGGGAATCACCAGTGGGGCGGTGAAGTGAACCGGGCAACGGCAGTGAACCGGCAGGCCGGAAGCGCCGGACCGGCGGTGGCGCGGGTAGGTTCTAAGCGTGAGCAGATGGTGACCCCCAAACCCGAGGCTGCGGCCTCCCGGCCGGCGCGCATCGACGACGTGGCCAAGCGGGCCGGCGTGTCGGTACCGACCGTCTCCCGCGTGCTGACCGGCGCGCAGCGAGTCAGCCCGGCCAAGCATGAGCGAGTTCTTCAGGCGATCGCCGAACTCGGCTACCGACCGAGCGGTGCGGCCCGGACGCTCGCCTCCGGGCGGCCCTCGGCGATCGCCATCCTGGCGGGGAACACCTCGCGGTACGGGTACGCGCGAACCATCGAAGGCGTCGAAGAGGCAGCCCGGGCGGCCAATTACCTCGTGCTGATAGCCGCTATCGAGGACGATGAACGGGCCGGCGGCATCGCGGCGGTCGATCAGGTACTCGGCCAGTCGGTCGCCGGTGTCGTCGTTCTGAAGTTCGATCCGCCGGGCGTCGCGGCGCTTAAAGCACTTCCCGATACCGTTCCGCGAGTAGTGGTCTCGGGCCAACGCGAGCCGAATGCCTACCAGGCAGTGATCGATGAGGCGCTCGGCTCGGGCGAGGCTACCGAGCACCTCCTGAGCCTGGGCCATCGCACGGTCCATCATCTAGCCATACCGACGACCGGACGTGAAGACGGGCGCACCGTGGGCTGGCGCAAGGCCTTGCAACGAGCCGGCGCCGAGGTGCCGGAGCTGCTGGGTTGGACCTGGGACACGGCGCAGGCCCGCCAGATCGGTCGCATGGTCGGCGAGAGCCGACCGGAGATCACCGCGGTGCTCTGCGGCAACGACGAACTCGCGATGGGGATGATGCGGGGTTTGCAGGATGCCGGTCGCCGGGTGCCGCAGGACGTCAGCGTGGTCGGGTTCGACGATCACCCGCTCTCGTCCCTCTGGACTCCCGCCCTCACCACCGTCGCTCAGGATTTTGTCGATCTAGGACGACGCTCCTTCGGGCTGCTGGCAGTCCAACTCGAACCCGACGACGCTTCCCTCGGCTCCACCCGACGTACGGTCCGGCGTTCGAGTCGGCCGGCCGCGCTGATCGTCCGCGAGTCCACCGGTCCGCCCCCGTAGCGACGCCGACTACAACAGCGTTCGACCGGCCAGGGGGCGAATCCGGTTGCAGCTAGACGAGTTTGCCAAGGGCGGAGATCGTCTCGTCGGTCTCCCGAACCAGATCTGCCATGATCTCAGCCACCGGCCGGACGGTGTTCATTCGGCCTACCACCTGGCCCACCGGCATGGCGACCACCTCGGGATCGTCGGCGGCGGCGATCCGCCGATGTGCCGCGCCGACCAGGAGGTTCTGCAGCGGCATCGGCAACGGCTCGGGGGCGTCCGGCGCCGCCCAGGCCTGCGTCCAGCGACTCTTGACCAGCCGAGCTGGTTTGCCGGAGTAGATCCGGGACCGGACTGTGTCCGCCGAGGTGGCACCGAGAAGCGCCCGCCGGACCGAGGTCTGCCCCTGGCCGCCAAGGGTGTATTCCTCCGCAATCAGCCAGGCGGATCCCATCCAGACCCCGGAGGCACCCAGCGCCAGGGCAGCCGCGGCCTGCCGACCGCAACCGATCCCGCCGGCCCCGAGCACCGGAACCTGATCACCGACGGCGTCCACCACCTCGGGTAGCAGCACCATGGTGGCGATCTCGCCGGTGTGCCCGCCGGCTTCGTAGCCCTGGGCGACCACGATGTCGACGCCGTCGGCCACCTGACGGCGGGCATGGTCTGCTCGTCCGGCCAGTGCGGCGACCTGGATCCCCTGGGCATGCGCCCGATCGATGACATCTTTCGGCGGTGAGCCCAACGCGTTCGCGATCAGCGCCGGCCGGTGCGCCAGCGCGATGTCCACATGCGCCCGGGCCACCGAGTGCAGCCACCCGAGCACCCCGTCGCCGTCCGCCTCCCCGTCCGGCAGCGGCGGCACTCCGAGCGAGGTCAGGGTGCGATCCACCCAGTCCCGATGACGCTGCGGAACCAGCCCGGAGAGATCGCCGACCGATCCCTCGGTCGGGGCGGTGGACGGCATCACCACGTCGATGCCGTACGGCTTGCCGTCGGTGTTCTCCTCGAGCCAATCCAGGACGTCGGACAGCTCGGCCGGATCGTTGAAGCGCACACAGCCCAGCACCCCCAGGCCCCCAGCGCGGCTGATCGCGGCTGCTACATGCTCGGAGGGGGTGAAGCCGACAATCGGATATTCGATCCCAAGTTTTTCACAAATGCTGGTACGCATACGTTCTCGTGTCCTACTTTCCCGGATCCGAATGCTGTGACCCCCGGCCGGCGGTCACGGTCAGCTGCACGTCGGGCGAATGCTCCGCGGCATATCGCTTGGCCGAGGGATAGTCGGGTTTCCCGGTGGGCAGTCGCATCATCTGATCGACGAACCAATAGCTGCGGGGCATCTTGTAACCGGCCAGCACCTCACGGCCGTGCAGGTCGAGGGCAGGGATGTCTGGCTCGTGCCCGGCCCGCCACTGCACCAGCGCGGCCACCCGACTGCCGAGCAGTTCGTCGGGCACGCCGATCACCAGGGCGTCGAAAACCCCGGGATGCGATTTCAGCACACCCTCGACCTCTTCGGGATACACCTTCTCGCCGCCGGTATTGACGCACATGTCACCGCGGCCGAGCAGGGTGATGGTGCCGTCCGCCTCGAGCAGCGCGGAGTCCCCGGGGACGACATAACGGCGTCCATCCACCTCGATGAAGAGCGCCTTCGTCCGTTCCTCGTCCTTGTAGTAACCGAGGGGAAGGTTTCCGCCGCGGGCGATCCGGCCGACCTCACCGGTGCCCGGCGGCAATTTCCGGCCGGCCGCGTCGATCACGATCGCATCCCGGTGCGGCGTGACTCGTGGCCCACGCGGCTCGACTTCGTCCTTGGTGATGATCCCCATCCCGCTGAAGCCGCTCTCCGACGAACCGATCGAATCGGTCAGCATCGCGTCCGGAAAGGTGTCGAGGTACTGCTTCTTGACACTGGTCGAGAACAGTGCGGCGGTGCTGGAGATGAAGAACAGCGAGGAGGCGTCGTACGAACCGGCGTGGTACGCCTCGATCAGTGGCCGCGCCATCGCGTCGCCGACGATGGTCATCACATTGACCTTCTCCTGTTCGACCACCCGCCAGATCTCGTGCGCATCGAAGTGGGGCATCAGCACGACCGTGTTGGCGGAGAACAGCGCCCCGTACATCGCCCACTGCGCCTGCCCGTGCGCCAGCGGCGCGGAACACAACCGGACCATGGGCATCTGAGCCCCGTTCCGAGACTGCTGGAACTCGTCGGCGACCGGTTCTCCGGTGTAGAAATCGACGCCGCCGCCGAGTGCCCGCCAGACATCCTCGTGCCGCCACATCACCCCCTTGGGGTGCCCGGTGGTGCCTCCGGTGTACAGCAGGTAGAGGTCGCCGGGATCGCGCTCCTCGAAGTCCCGCTCCGGCGATTCGGCGGCCAAGGCGGCCTCATACTCCACGGCCTCGTAGGCCGCGGCTGTGCTGTCCGCGCGGTTGACGTCGTCCGTGCCGTCTGTCGAATCGCTGCCGTCCTCGACAACGATGATGTGCCGCAACAGCGGTAGGTCCGGCAGCACCGCGGCGACATTCGCCGTCGCGGCTCGCTGGTGAACCAGCGCCACCGCATCGGCATTGCTCAACAGGTACCGCAACTCGTTCTTGGTGAAGCGGTGATTCACATTGACCGCCACTGCCCGCAGCTTGGTCACAGCGAGCATGGTCTCGATGGTCTCCATCGAGTTGGTCGCGAAAACCGCGACGTGCGAACCCTTGCCAACCCCATGTTTAGCCAAGTGATGGGCCAAGCGGTTGGCCCTGGCCTCCAGTTCGGCATACGTCGCCCGGCGGTCTCCGCAGATCACCGCCATTCGGTCCGGTACCACGTCGACGGAATGTTCAACGAGATCTGCCACGGTCAGCGCCATGGCCACAAAGTAGAACATGTTATTGTTCTCCACAATCCTCTGTGGCCTTCGGCTCTGACTGACGGCCCTTTTGATGGTCTGGAGCCACGATGCCCCCCACCCCAACTCAGCCCACGCCGGCCGAGCCCACCGCTGCACCGCTGACCCAGCCGCCATCCCAACCACCGTCCGAACCGCCTTCGGAGCCGGATTGTTTGGTGGAACAGCGCGGCCACGTCCTCGTGGTGACGATGAACCGCCCCGCGGCCAAGAACGCGCTCAGCCCGGCGATGCTGGCCATCATGCGGGACGCCTGGGACCAGGTGGACGCCGATCCGGAGATCCGGGTCTGCGTGCTGACCGGCGCGGGCGGTGCCTTCTGCGCCGGGGCAGATCTCAAGGCCATGGCGGCGGCACCCCCGGGAGAAGCGTTCACGGTGGACGCCACGGACCTGAGCCGGATCGATTCGCTGCTCAAGGGACGGCGGCTGACCAAGCCCTTGATCGCGGCGGTGGAGGGCGCAGCGATCGCCGGCGGCACCGAGATCCTGCAGGCCACCGACATCCGGGTGGCCGGTCAGAGCGCCCGGTTCGGCGTCGCCGAGGCCCGGTGGGGGCTGTTCCCGCTCGGCGGCTCCGCGGTCCGGCTCACCCGCCAGATCCCCTACACGTTGGCGGCCGATCTGCTGCTCACCGGCCGGCACATCACCGCCTCCGAGGCCCTCGCCATGGGCCTGATCGGGTACGTCGTACCGGACGGAACAGCATTGGAAAAAGCCTTGCAGATCGCCGATCTGATCGCCGCGAACGGCCCGCTCGCGGTGCAAGCAATCCTGCGGACCATCCGCGAGACCGAGGGAATGGCCGAGGACGACGCCTTCGTCCTGGAGGCCAAACTGGGGATGGCGGTGTTCGCGAGCGAGGACGCCAAGGAAGGCCCTCGCGCCTTCACCGCCAAGCGCCGTCCCGAGTTCCGCGGCCGCTGACCCGGGCGCCTGAGCGATGCTCAGGCTGTACGCCCAGTGGCTACCGGATCTGCCGCTGTGATCTCTGGTTTTGGTGGCCGCCGGGAGCACGGCGAGAGCATGACCAGCGGTTGAAGCCAGTCGTCGATGCCAGGCGCGCCGGCCGAGTTCGGCGGCGAGGACGTCAGCGGGTATTGTGCGCGGACGTTCGGGCGGCGCTGAAGGGTTGATCATGGGGGAATCCGAAGGCGACGGCAACACTCGACGGCCGCGCCGCAAACGCAGCCGCGCCGACCGTACGAAACGCGCGCTCGACCGCTGCGATTGCGGCCTGGACTGTGCTGAATGCGGCTGTCCGGGGTGCGACATCTTCCTGCTTGGCCGCCTGCTCAACCTGGTCGCCCTCTCGACGCCCGACCGCCCACCGCGGTCCCGCCCGTCCATGCCAGGGCGCCTCGGCATCCTGCTGATCCGCGGATATCGACGCTGGCTGACGCAGCGACTGCCGACCGCCTGCCGGCACACACCGACCTGCAGTTCCTACGGCCTGACGGCAGTGAGCCGGTACGGCCTGGCCACCGGTACCCGGTTGATCGTCGGCAGGCTCAGCCGCTGCACCCCCGCAACCGCGCGCGGCACCGTCGATCCGGTGCCGTAACCAAAACCCTTAGCCGTGATCATGCACGAAGTGACACCACCCCGGCTGCGCTATGTCACTTCATGCATGATGCTCGATCACGGCTAAGGGAGAGCACAGGCAAGGGGGCCCGGCCGAGGGGGTGGCGGTTGAGGGGGTGGCGGGCGACTGCTGGGGTCTAGATGGCGCGGGGTGCGGTTTCCCAGTAGGGGTCGCGCAAGCGGCGCTTGTAGAGCTTGCCGTTGGGTTCGCGCGGTAGCTGCTCGGTGAAATCGATGCTGCGGGGCACTTTGAAACCCGCCAGTCTGCGCCGGGCGAATTCGATGAGCTCGGCCGCCAACTCATCCCCCGGCTGTACTCCCTCCGCCAACTGGACGACCGCCTTGATCTCCTCGCCCCACTCGGGGTGCGGGATTCCGAAGACGGCGACGTCGGCGACGGCCGGGTGAGCGGACAACTCACCCTCGATCTCCGCCGGATAGACGTTGACCCCGCCCGTGATGATCATGTCGCTCTTGCGGTCACACAGGTACAGGTAACCCTCGTCGTCCAAGTAACCGATATCCCCGAGGGTGAACAGGTCGCCTACTCGGGCCGCCTGGGTTTTCTCCTTGTCCCCGTGGTACTCGAAGGTGGAGACACCCATCCGTAGGTAGACCAGGCCCGGGGTGTCCACCGGGACGTCGTGACCCTCGTCGTCCAGGATGCGCACCACCGACCCCGGCCACGCCTTGCCCACCGACCCTGGCCGCTCCAGCCATTCGGGGGCAGTGATCGTCGTCCCGCCGCCCTCGGTCGCCGCGTAGTACTCGGTGACCACCGGGCCCCACCACTTCAGCATCTGCCGCTTCACCTCTGCCGGGCACGGCGCCGCACCATGGATCATGTTGCGCAGGGACGACACGTCGTACTGCGCGCGCACCTCCTCAGGCAAGGCCAGCAGGCGACTGAACTGAGTCGGCACCATGTGGCTGTAGGTGACCTTGTGCCGCTCGATCAGCCGCAGCATCTCCTCGGCATCGAAGCGATCCATCAGCACGGTGGGATGGCCATGTTGGATCGCCAGTGTCGCCACGTTCAGCACAGCCGTGTGATAGAGCGGCGAGCAACACAGATGCACGTGCCCGTCAAACGGATTCAGACCGAAAATCCCGAAGAACCAGCGCCCAGCAGCCGGCAGTTCGTCGGGATCGGCACCGGTCAGCGCTCGGCGCACGCCTTTCGGCCGACCGGTGGTTCCGGAGGTGTAGACCATCGGCGCACCCGAGGTGCGGCCGGACGGTCGGCCCGCAGGCTCATCCGCCCCCAGCTCAGCCAGCGGCTGGAAACCGGCCACCTCGCCCACGGCGAACCGGGCGAGCAGACTCTCGGCCGTTCCCACCCCCGCGCGCGTTGCCTCCTGCGCAGTCTGGACCGCCTCAACGGCTACGGTGTCGAAGCGCTGATGCGCGATGAACACCTTCGCCTCCGAATCAGCAAGCAGATACGCGACCTCGGCACCGACCAGGTGCCAGTTCACCGGCACCACGTACAGCCCGATCTGGGTCGCCGCGAAATACACCGAGATCAGGTCGACCCCGTTCGGCAGCATCATGGCGAGGGTGTCCCCCGGGCGCAGGCCGAGGGCCTGCAGTCCGCGGGCGTAGCGATCGGCACGGGCAGCGAGTTCGGCGTAATCCAAGCGCTCGCCGTCCGGCCCCACCACTGCGGTCAATGTCGGTTGCTCGCGCGCGATATTCCATAACCCCGGGCTGTTCATCCGCTCAAGGTAGAACGTGTTATAGCCTCGAGACAAGGGGTGGCTCGCCGCCGAGTGTGTCGTCAAGCGTTTCGGCGAGCAGATGCACCTGGGCGACGTCGCGGCACGACATCAGCAACATCGACACCCCCGCCTCCTCCCGGCGCGCCACCTCGGCCCGAACCCGCTTGGCATCACCGACAATCGCGATCTCATCGACGAGTTCATCTGGAACCGCCTCAACCGCGTCGTCCCACCGACCGGCGTCCGCCGCGGCGGTGATCCGGGCGACGTCCTCGCCGTAGCCGAGGCGTCGGAACATGTCCGCGTGGAAGTTCAGCTCCGGTGCGCCCATCCGAGCGATGTAGTGCGCCAGTGAGGGCTTGAGCAACTGGCGCTCGGCAGCCGGATCATCGGTGACCACGATCTGGCAGTTGGCCACCACCTCGAAGTCCTCGCGGCATCGACGCGCTCCGGAACGGGCGAACCCGTCTGCCAAACACTCCTCGAAATATCCGGCAAGCCGGACCGAATGGAACACTGCCAGCCAGCCGTCAGCGACTTCGGCAGCCAGCGCGATGTTCCGCGGCCCTTCGGCGCCGAGCCAGATCGGCAGGTCGGCGCGCAACGGATGGGTGATCGGGCGCAGTGGTTTGCCCAGCCCGGTAGAACCGGGCCCGGTGTACGGCAACGGATAATGCGGGCCGTCGTTGCGCACCGGGGCCTCCCGGCTCAACACCTGGCGGATCACCGAGATGTACTCTCTGGTGCGCGCGAGCGGGCGGGCGAACGGCTGCCCGTACCACCCCTCCACCACCTGCGGGCCGGAGACGCCCAACCCCAGCACGAATCGTCCGCCCGACAGATGATCCAGGGTCAGCGCGTGCATCGCGCAGGCGGCAGGTGCGCGGGCCGAAAGCTGGGCCACCGATGTGCCCAGCCGCACGGACGACGTGCTCGATCCCCACCAGGCGAGCGGAGTGAAGGCGTCCGAACCCCAGGACTCCGCCGCGAAGACCGCATCGAAGCCGGCTTCTTCGGCAGCCATCACCAGCTTGGCGGCATCGCGCGGTGGACGCGCTCCCCAATAACCGAGTTGCAGTCCCAATCGCATTGCGGCCCCTCCAGCGCTGTCCGATCGTGGCAAGGCCTTATCTTGCCGCACGAATCAAGAACGTGTTCTACTCAGGGCGTGAGTTCTGCGACGCACTCCTCCTCCGCCGCTCCGCTGGGTGCACCACTGATCGTGGACTTCGACTACACCCGATCGCTGGGCCCGGTCCTGGGCGGTTTTATGACTGGTCTGCGAGACCGGCGGATTCTCGGGATTCGCGGATCAGACGGGCGCGTGCACGCCCCACCGGTCGAGTACGACCCAGTGACCGCCGAACCACTCACCGAACTGGTTGAGGTGGCGACGGTGGGCGAGGTGGTGTCCTGGTCCTGGATGCCGGCACCACTCGAAGGCCAGCCACTCTCGCATCCCTTCGCCTGGGCGCTGATCCGACTGGACGGCGCGGACACGATGATGCTGCACGCCGTCGACGTGCCGGCCGGGCAGATTCACGCCGGCCTGCGGGTGCGGGCCCGGTGGGTCGCCAAGCCGGTCGGCAGCATTCGCGACATCGAGTGTTTCGAACCCGCCAAATCTGACGTCACACCAATCGAATCTGAGCTCGCGCCAACCGAATCTGAGCCTGCACCGGCCGAACCGGTGACCATGTTGACCACGCCGATCCACCTCGAATACCTGCACACTGCCTCGCATCAGGAAAGCCGGTTCCTCCGCGGACTGACCGAAGGACGACTGATCGGTCAACGCTGCCCCGCTTGCCGGAAGGTTTATGTCCCCGCGCGCAGCGCCTGTCCGGTGGACGGCGTGGCGACGATCGAGGAGGTGGAACTGCCGGACAGCGGAACGATTACCACGTTCTGTATCGTCAATGTGCCGTTCCTCGGGCAGCGCATCACCCCGCCTTACGTCGCTGCTTACATCCTGTTGGACGGCGCGGACATTGCCTTCCTGCACCTGATCCTGGGCTGCCCGGTTCAGGACGTCCGGATGGGGATGCGGGTGCAGGCGGTCTGGCGGCCCCGCGAGCAATGGGGCCCGACGCTGGAAAACATCGATCACTTCCGGCCCACCGGAGAACCGGATGCCGCCTACGAGACCTACTCCCAGCATCTGTAGTTCCGAGGAGCCTTTGATGAGATCCGCTGGTCCCGCCGTCGCTGTCGTCGGCTTTGCCCAGTCACCGTCGGTGCGGGTCAGCGACATGACGACGAACGGCGTCGAGTTGCTGATTCCGATTTTCCGCGAACTGCTGGAGCGCGCCGAGCTGACCAAGAATGACATTGGCTTCTGGTGCTCAGGATCATCCGATTACCTTGCTGGCCGGGCATTTTCCTTCGTCTCAGCGATTGATGCGATCGGCGCCTTTCCGCCGATCAACGAGTCACACGTCGAGGCCGATGCCGCCTGGGCGTTGTATGAGGCGTGGATGAAGATCCGCACCGGTGAGGTGAAGACGGCACTGGTCTACGGGTTCGGCAAGTCCTCGGCCGGCGTGCTGCGACGGGTACTCGCGCTGCAAACCGATCCCTATTCGATCGCCCCGCTCTGGCCGGATTCGGTGAGTATCGCCGCCCTGCAGGCGCGACTCGGGCTGGACGCCGGACTCTGGACCGAGCGGGAGATGGCCGAAGTGGCCGCCCGCAACCGAGCCGACGCCATCCACAATCCATCCGCCCAGCTCAGTGGCATCGTGGACGTCGAGGCCCTGCTGGCAGACTCCTATCTGGCGGATCCGCTGCGGGCACACGATTGCGCACCGATCACCGATGGTGCCGCCGCGGTACTCCTGGCAGCCGATGATCGCGCCCGCGACCTGGTCGATCGACCGGCCTGGATCACCGGGATCGAGCATCGGGTGGAGTCGGCTGCCCTGGGCACTCGAGAACTGACCACCTCGCCGTCGAGTGCGGCCAGCATGCGCGCCTTGGGTGGTTCCGATGGCATTGACGTAGCCGAATTGCACGCGCCGTTCACGCATCAGGAGATCCTCCTGCGGCGCGCGCTCGAGCTGAGTGATGACGTCACGATCAACCCGTCCGGTGGCGTGCTGACCGGCAACCCGATGTTCGCCGCCGGGCTGGTCCGAATCGGTGCCGCGGCCATGCAGATCATTGATTCCCGGGCCGGACGAGTGCTGGCTCATGCCACCAGCGGGCCGGCCTTGCAGCAGAACCTGGTCTGCACGATGGAGGCGAACTGATGAAGCACCGCGCAGCAGTCCTCGGCACTGGCCAGACCCACCACACCAGTCGGCGTACCGACGTCTCACTCGGCGGGTTGTGCCGGGAGGCAATTGACCGGGCACTGGCCGATGCCGGGCTCACCTCGGCCGACATCGACGCGGTGGTGCTGGGGAAGGCACCCGATCTCTTCGAGGGCGTGATGATGCCCGAGTTGGCGCTCGCCGACGCTATCGGCGCCGTCGGAAAACCGCTCTTGCGCGTGCATACCGCCGGTTCCGTGGGTGGCTCCACCGCGCTCGTCGCGGCCAGTATGGTGCAGTCCGGAACACACCGCCGGGTACTCGCAGTGACCTTCGAGAAGCAGTCCGAATCCAATGCGATGTGGGCTCTTTCGATACCCATTCCGTTCTCAATGCCGGTGCACGCCGGTGCCGGTGGCTATTTCGCACCGCATGTGCGCTCGTACATCCGGCGCTCCGGGGCACCGAACCACATCGGGATGATGGTCGCCGTCAAGGACCGGTTGAACGGTGCCTTGAATCCCTATGCCCACCTGCGCCAGCCGGACATCACCCTGGACTCGGTTCGCGCCTCGACCATGCTGTGGGATCCGATCCGGTACGACGAGACCTGCCCCTCTTCGGACGGCGCCTGTGCCATCGTCCTCGGTGACGAAACGGCGGCTGAACAGGCGCCGGGCGCGGTCGCCTGGATTCACGCCACCGCGATGCGCACCGAACCGACTGTCTTCGCCGGACGAGACCACGTCAATCCGCGCGCCGGCCAGGACGCCGCGGCTCAGCTGTGGCGGGAGGCCGGGATCAGCAACCCGCTGGCCGAGGTCGATGTCGCCGAAATCTATGTCCCCTTCTCCTGGTTCGAGCCGATGTGGCTGGAGAATCTGGGCTTCGCTGAACCGGGACAAGGCTGGAAACTCACCGAATCCGGGGTCACCGAGTTGACCGGTCGGTTGCCGGTGAACCCGTCCGGTGGGGTGCTCTGCTCCAACCCGATCGGTGCCTCCGGACTGCTGCGCTTCGCCGAGGCGGCAATGCAGGTCATGGGCCGGGCGGGGGCTCATCAGGTGGACGGCGCCAGAACCGCGATGGGGCACGCCTACGGCGGCGGCTCTCAGTTCTTCGCGATGTGGGTCGTGCGCTCGACCAAACCCTGAGCGCCCCGCTCCGGGCGGGCGACAGGGCATTGACTTTGCGCCGCAAACCGATCTAACTTTGCGATACAAAGTGATGTGCGGCGACCCAGGAGGTTGCGCAGCGATGAGCGACAACGAAGCGACGAACGACGAGGCCTTGGACGTTCGGGCAGCCGATGCCATCGTGCGGGAAACCCGCGAGCGCACCCGAGGCTCTCTCACGGTCGAGACGCCGCCGCTCTACGCCGCCTGGGGTCTTGCCTGGTTTCTCGGCCTTGGTGGGATGTGGCTCTCGGTACGTGATCAGCAGCCCTACCGGGAGCCCAGCACGCTTTCCCAAATCGTCCTCGGTGTCCTCCTGTTCGCGGCCCTCATGGTCACGATGATCGTGGTGGTCAGAGCGAGCCGGGGGGTCGAGGGTACGTCCAGTCTGCAGGGGCGGATCTACGGACTGTCCTGGCCGATCGGCTTCGCCGCGCTCTTCGCCATCGAGGGCGCGCTGGCCGAGCACGGCGCCAGCGATGAGGTGCTGGGCGTGATCGGCGTTACCGGGCCGATCCTCGTCACCGCTCTGATCTACCTGGTCGCATCCGCACTGTGGATCGACTGGTCAATGTTCGCCCTCGGAGTCTGGATGGCCTTGGTCGCCGCCGTCGGCGCCTGGACCGGACCGGTGACCGCGCTCTTGATCGGTGCCCTCGCGGGGGGTGGCGGCTTCCTTCTGGCAGCCGGCCTTGTCACCCGGCAGCAGCGGCTGTGACCCAACGGGGTGCCGACCTTGATCCCATCATTCATGTGCCCACGCGACTGCGCATCATCGTCGCGTTGGCTGTCCTCCCCGACGGTGACAGCCTGTCTTTCTCCAGGTTGCAGCAGTTGCTCGATCTGACTGCCGGCAATCTCATCACCCACCTCCGCAAACTCCAGGACGCCGGATACGTGGCCAACGTGAAGTCTCAGCGAGGTACTCCGGCCAAGACCTCGGTCCATCTCACCCAGGTCGGACGGGCCGCCCTCGAGCAATACACGGCGACCCTGCAAGAACTCCTCGGACAGGCCGTCCGGGACTGAATGCCATTGAACGCCTGAGGTTGCTTGACAGGCGGCTTCGCTCGTCAGGCGTAGCGGACCCGGAGTTCCTTGATTCCGTTGATCCAGCCCGAGCGCAGCCGCCGGGGTTCGGCAACCTTGGTGATGTTCGGCATGTGGTCGGCGATCGCGTTGAAGATCAGGTCGATCTCCAGCCGGGCCAGGTTCGCACCAATGCAGTGGTGCGCGCCGGTCCCGCCGAACCCCAGGTGCGGGTTCGGGTCCCGGGTGATGTCAAAGCGCTCGGGGTCATCGAACACCTCGGTGTCGTGGTTGGCGGAGGCATAGAACATGACCACCCGCTGACCCTTGGCGATGTGCACCCCGCCCACCTGAGTGTCTTGCAATGCGGTGCGCTGGAACGCCACCACCGGCGTCGCCCAGCGGACGATCTCGTCCGGCGCGGTCCGGTGCCGCCCCTCCTTGTACAGCTCCCACTGCTCCGGATTGTCCAGGAACGCGTTCATCCCATGGCTGATCGCGTTCCGGGTCGTCTCGTTACCCGCCACCGCCAGCATCACGACGAAGAAGCCGAACTCGTCCGAGGTGAGGGCCTCGCCATCGATGTTGGCAGTCACCAACTTGGTCACGATGTCATCCATCGGGCAGCGAAGGCGCTCTTCCGCCATCTCCATCGAGTAGCCGAGCATCTCCACGGCTGCCGTTTCGGAGTCGACCTCGAAATCGGGGTCGTCGTAGCCGACCATCTCGTTCGACCAGTTGAAGATCTTCCGGCGGTCCTCCTGCGGTATACCCAGCAGTTCGGTGATCGCTTGGAGCGGCAATTCAACGGCGATGTCGTTGACGAAGTCGCCGTCCCCCTTCGCCAGAGCATCGGAAACGATCCGCTGCGCCTTGGCGGCCAGCACGTCCCTCAGGCCGTTGATGGCCCGCGGCGTGAATCCCCGGGAGATGATCCGGCGCTGATCGGTGTGCCTGGGCGGGTCCATGTTGAGCATGATCACCCGCTGCCACTCAATCATCTCCCGCGGGATGTCGGAGGCGAACCGAACCAGGGCAGTGTTCTCGTTCGACGAGAACACTGCGCTGTTGCGGGAGATCTCGACGATGTCAGCGTGCCGGGAAACCACCCAGTACCCGTCGTCGTCGAACCCGGCGGCACGGTGCTCAGTGGCGTTCCACCAGACCGGTGCGGTTCGACGCAGCTCGGCGAACTCCTCCAGCGGGACCCGTTCGGCATAGAGATCCGGGTCGGTGAAGTCGAAGCCGGCCGGGATGTTGGGCGCGGTCATAGTGTGCCTCCAGGCCTTTGGCGGCCGAGTCAGTCTCATCTGCAACGCGTTCCACAATGGACTGAAGCATACCCACGGTCGACCGCGATAGTAAGAACTAGAGCTTGTTCCGATAGCAGTAACGTGTTCTAGTTTGGTTAGGTCATCGAATGAGGGAGTCCACTCGTGGGTAAACCGGTCATCGTCTCCGCGGTGCGCACGCCGATCGGCAAACGGGGAGGCTGGCTGTCAGGTCTGCACCCGGCGGAACTGCTCGGAGTTGCCCAGCAGGCCGCCGTGGAGCGAGCTGGCGTCGAACCGGCAGACGTCGAGCAGGTAATCGGCGGCTGCGTGACCCAAGCCGGCGAGCAGTCGCTGAACATCACCAGGACGGCGTGGTTGAACTCTGGCATGCCACCGCAGGCCGGCTGCCTGACGATCGACTGTCAATGCGGCTCGGCGCAGCAGGCCACCCACCTGGTGGCAGCCCTGATCGCGGCCGGGACGATCGACACCGGGGTCTCCTGCGGCATTGAGATGATGAGCCGGGTGCCGTTGGGCCGCAACGTCGGTACCGAAGGCAAGCCACGACCGGACTCCTGGGACATCGACCTGCCCAACCAGTACGCCGCCGCTGAGCGGATCGCCCAGCGGCGTGGGCTGAGTCGCAGCGACGTGGACAATTTCGGGCTGCGATCCCAGATCCAGGCCGCCCAGGCATGGGCCGAGCAGCGCTTCGACCGCGAGATCGTCCCGGTACCCGTTCCCGAACTTGATTCTGATGGGATGTCGACCGGCGAAAACAGGCTTGTCGACCGCGATCAAGGGCTGCGGGCAACCACCGCCGAAGGACTGGCGACACTGCGCCCGGTGCTGCCGGATGGCCTGCACACGGCGGGCACGTCATCGCAGATCTCGGACGGTGCAGCGGCCCTGCTGTTGATGGACGAGGACCGGGCCCGCGCGCAAGGATTGACGCCAAGAGCCCGGATCGTCGCCCAATGCCTGGTCGGCGCCGAGCCGTATTACCACCTGGACGGGCCGGTGCAGTCCACCCAGCGAGTGCTCGAACGGGCCGGTATGAAGATCAATGACATCGACGTCTTTGAAGTGAACGAGGCCTTCGCCTCCGTGGTGCTGTCTTGGATGGCGGTGCACGGCCCGGACCCGGACCGAGTCAACGTGAACGGCGGGGCCATTGCCCTCGGGCACCCGGTGGGCAGCACCGGCGCTCGCCTGATCACCACCGCCCTGCACGAACTCGAACGAAGGGATGCCTCGACCGCACTGATCGCGATGTGCGCCGGCGGCGCGCTCTCCACCGCCACCATCATCACCCGCTGCTGACCCTTGCCCCACCCGTGATCATGCATTTGGGAGGCGCGTCCGCGCCGGCATGCCCCGAAAACCCTCGCGATCATGCACGGGTTGCCCGCTCCGCCACAGGGCAACT
>JANNPJ010000415.1:0-10420 GCA_031400005.1 Kineosporiaceae bacterium
GCCTCGGGGGTGTGGACAATCCGGTACAACTACCCGGCCAATCGCCGCTGGATCAACGCCCGCACTTCCTCAATGGAAGCACCGCCAGGATTCTGCCCAGTCCGTATGATCTCTTCCGCCTTCGCTAGCATGCGGTAGTGCGACCCTGGATCCTTGAGCTCCGCATACGCCAGGTGTCGCCATTTGATCAACAGGGATTGGATCGGCTCAAGGTCCTTGCCTCGCTTGGCCTCGTCCAGCACGAGATCCCATTCCCGGTCGAACTCGGCGACCAACGACGGCGTCAGGCTCGCCCGGATGGACTGAGGGTCCGCCGCAGGCGGCACCACCTCACCCGGAAGCTCAGCAGGCATCGACACGCTTGCACGATACTCGCCCCCAGGGACACCCGACAGCCTTCCGACGGAACCCCACCTGACTTGTGCGGTTCGGGCCATTCGCGGGCCATAAATCTCTGATCGGGGCAGCGGTCAGCAAGGGATGGGGTGGTGACTCTCGTGTAGGTTCGCGATCATGACGAGTCCGACCCGCAGCGTGTGGACCTCCTCCAGGGGTGGCGGCTTCATGGGAGCGGGCGCTGTTCTTGCCGGTTGGAGCCTCTGGGACGGGGACATGCTCAGTGCCACGATCGGTTTCGTGCTGCTGGCGATTGGCATCGGACTGGTGATCACCGAACGTCAGCGTGGCCGGAAAGCCACTGCTCGTCCAGAGTGAGCCGCGCCTGCTCATCGGTGGGCCTGAGGCTCCGCTGTGTCCGCGCCGGGGAACCATTCGACGCGAGCCAGAGTTTGTAACGAAACAGGCAACCGGCGGACCGGTCAAGACGAGCATCGGGCCCGGCGGTTGTGCTGAACCTGGACAGGGCATCAGGCCGCTGTCCGAGACCGTAGGGGGATTTGTGGGAGTCAGTCTTTCCAAAGGCGGAAATGTTTCTCTGACCAAGTCAGCGCCGGGTCTGACCGCGGTCGCGGTGGGCTTGGGCTGGGACCTTCGTACCACCACGGGTGTGGATTTCGACCTGGACGCCAGCGCCCTTCTGGTCGGGGCTGACGGCAACGTCCTGTCCGACAAGCACTTCGTCTTCTTCAACAACCCGAAGAGCGTGGACGGATCCGTCGAGCACGCCGGTGACAACCTCACCGGCCAGGGCGAAGGGGACGACGAGACCATCAAGGTCGACCTCGCCGCCGTGCCCGCCGAGGTCGACAAGATCGTCTTCCCGGTCTCGATCCACGAAGGCGAGACCCGCGCGCAAAGCTTCGGCCAGGTGCGTAACGCCTTCATCCGGGTGGTCAACCAGGCCGACAGCGTCGAGATCGCCCGCTACGACCTCTCGGAGGACGCTTCCACCGAGACGGCCATTGTATTCGGCGAGCTGTACCGAAATGGCGCAGAGTGGAAGTTCCGCGCCGTCGGCCAGGGCTACGCGTCCGGTCTCGCCGGTATCGCATCAGACTTCGGCGTCAACCTCTGAGTCGGTCAGTCATCACGTCTTGAGCAGGCCCGATCACTCTTCTCTTGAGTGGTCGGGCTCTGCTTAAGTCAGCCGACGGATTTCGTCGCCCGCTTCATGACAAAGGCCCTTGCCCGGACACTTGAGTCCGGCCAGGGCCTTTGTCATGCACGGCGGTCAATTCTCGGCGTGCACCGAGTGCGTGTTTCATAAAGTCCACGCCGTAGCGAGCAAGCTGCCGGTGGGATTCTGCCGACGTGGTGTGGGTCTGCAAGCGAACCGATACAGCTCAATTCCAGAGCGCAGCGATCGGGACAGCCGCAATGCCATCATGCAATTGATATATCCTGGTCCCGGTGTGCAGCACCAGGCCGGCCCGAAAATCGGGCACCTGTTGTTGAAGCCACCGCAGATGCGCAGCATCTGCTCTCGTCGGAGATGCAGAGGCCTTGATCTCTATCCCAATGAGACCGCGACGGCCATAGTCGAGCAACAGGTCGACCTCGTGTCCATCTCTGTCCCGAAGATGGAAGAGGCTCGGGAGTAGATCGGAAGCCGCGATCTCGGCTCGGACCTGGGCAGTAACGTAAGTATCGATCATCCGGCCGAGAAGATCACCTTCGCGCATCAGATCGGCTGCGGCAACGCGCAGGGCGCCAGCTGCCAAACCGGTGTCTGTGAGGTAACGCTTGCCTCGCTGGGTCAAACGCTTCAGCCGGTTCGTGGACCAGGCAGGAACAATATCCAGGACACCCAAGGACTGGAGCAGGCGGTCGTATCCCGCGGCGGTGCGGGCGTTGATTCCCCCCGCGTCCAGCAATGCAGAATCTGAGGGCAATCCTGCGGTATTTTCGGCCAGAACGTCGACATAGCGACGCAACCGGACGGGATCTCGTCCTTCAGCGATGCCAGCGGCATCGCGTGTCACGAGCTGATCCAAGTATGAGAGGTGCCACCGTCGGCGAAAGCGGGCATCACCCGCAAGTACGGCGGGCGGCATCCCCCCTGCGGTGGCGAGTTCGAGGTAGCCAGTCAGGTCCGGAGGATCGGCTGGAGCGATCACGGCGTCCAGGCCCTGGTTGATGATCCGATCGAAGAGCCCGGGATCTCCGCTCAGCCCAGCGATCTCTCGCTGAGCCAGCGGCCAAATCGGAACTCGCAGGATTCGGCCGGTGCCAGGCCAGGTCTGATCTTCGAGATCAGCCCTGACACTTCCCGTGATCACGAACCGGCCTGGCCGGGGGTCTGCGTCTACCGCACGCTTGACTGCACCGAGTACCTCCGGAACTACCTGCCACTCATCGATCAACAGTGGAGTCGGTCGGGCCAGTAGGGCCGCATCCGGGTCAGCGCGAAAGGCCACCGCCTCGGCGGGGCGATCAAGTCGAGCGGTGTCGACAACATGGCGCGCTGCTGTCGTGGTCTTCCCTGATGCGCGAGGGCCGGTGATCATAATCGCGGGGGCAGTGTCTACCAGATCGGTGATCAGATCATCGACGAATCGAGGAAGGTAGTCCAGTGCCATGAACTCCACGCTACAACTTCTGCGGGTCTTTGACTACAACGTTTGCGGACGGTTGGCTGCGTGATCTGCGGTCCATTGAGTACGTTTTTTGCCAGGATCCACACCCCTTGCACGGTACTCGCCCCCGCGGGCACCGGCAGCTTTCCGCGCCGGGAAGTGCCAGCGGACGACGGTGGATCAGGAGAGCAGGCCGCGGCGGTAGCCCTCGCCGACGGCGGCGGCGCGATCGCGGACGTCGAGCTTGTCGTAGACGTGCTGCAGGTGGGTCTTGATGCTCGCCTCGCTGATGAACAGCCGCTTGGCGGCCTCCTTGTTGGAGGCGCCGTCGGCGACCAGTTTCAGGACCTGCAGTTCCCGGTCGCTGAGCGCCGCCGCGGTTGATCGCCGGACGTGGCCGATCAGGTGGTCAGCGACCGAGGGCGCCAGCACGGACTCGCCGCGATGCGCGGCGCGGACGGCCCGGATCAGGTCCTCGGGTGGTGCGTCCTTGAGCAGGTATCCGGTGGCGCCGGCCTCGATCGCGGGCAGCACATCGGACTCGCTGTCGAACGTGGTGAGGACCAGCACCCGGACCTCCGGTGCGGCCTTGGCGAGGGCGATAATCGCCTGGCGGCCGTCCATTTCCGGCATCCGCAGGTCCATCAGCACCACGTCGATCGGGTGCCGGGCCACTTCGCTGAGAGCCTGCAGTCCGTTGGCCGCTTCGGCCATCACCTCGATGTCGGGGAGGTCGGCGAACGCGCCGCGAAGCCCGTTGCGGACGATCGGATGGTCATCGACGATCAGGATGCGGATCACGATGCCACCATCGTCATCGCGGGAACCCGGGCGCTGATCGCCGTCCCCTCGCCCACCGCGGTCTCGATCTCCACCGCGCCGCCCACGCTACGCACCCGCTGCCGCATGCTGGTGAGCCCGAACCCCTGCCCCTGGCCGTTCATCCCGCGCCCGTCGTCCCGAACGTCCAGGAGCACCACATCGTGCAGGTAGGACAGCGTCAGTGCGACGCGTGAGGCCTGCGCGTGGCGAGCGACGTTCTGCAGTGCTTCCTGCGCCACCCGGAACAGGGCGACCTCGATCGCCGGGCTGAGCGCCACCCGCTCGCCAGTGACGTCGAAACGCAAGTCCACACCGGCGTCCTGGGACCAGCGCCGGGACAAGTCGTCCAGCGCCCCGGGCAATTGGGCCGCCTCCAGTTGACCAGGCCGCAGAGCCTGAACCGAACGGCGGGCCTCTGTCAGGCTCTCTCGGGCCAGGCCCAGCGCCCGGTCCAGATGCTCGCGCGCCGCCTCGGGCGCGTGCCACACCCGCTGGGCGGCCTGAACCTGGGTGATGATCCCGGTCAGTCCCTGCGCCAGGCTGTCGTGGATCTCACCGGCCATCCGTTGCCGTTCGTCCAGCACGCCGGCCTCCCGGGCCTGGGAGAGCAACTGGGCGTGCAGCCCCGCGTTCTCCTCCAGCGCCGCCTCCAGCCGCGCCACCATCTGCTTGCGCTTCTCGTCCTGCTCCCGCCCCTTCTCGCCGAGCACCAAGCCGAGGCTGATGGCTGTCGACTGGACCACGATCAGCGTGACGTAACCGGCGGCGTCCGCCAGCGTTGCGGGCAGCCCCAGGGTCTTCGTGTTGATCGTCACGGAGGTGGCGAAGATTGCTGCCGCGCCGAGCGGCCACGGCGTCAGATGGAACGCATGGAAGAACCCGGTGATAGCGAAGAGCACGAAGATGGTGTCCCGGCTCATCAGCGCGATACTGAGGGCCAGCATTCCGGCGAAGTAGACCAGCATCGGTGCCGTCTGCCCGCGACGCCACGCTGAGGCCCGGGTGTGTCCGCCGTACACCCAGCCGGCCGTCGCGGCGACCAGCGCGAGCGTCACGGCGCGGTCGCCCGCGGTCTGCCCGGTGCGCAGCGTGGCGATCACGGTGGGAACGCCTAGCAACAGCCAGGGCAGGAGCACCAGCAGCTTCTCGTACCACTGCTCGAAGTCGCGGCAGGTTTCGTTCGCCGGCCGGGACCCATCCACGGTTCGCGCCTCTTGCTCACCCACGGTTCCCACCTTCGGTTACTGCCAGCGGAACAGCTTGGCCGCCGCTCCACCAGCCACCAGCCCCACCAGGACCATTATCACCAAATGTGACGCCTGTTGCGGCCCGGTCGTCTCGACGCCCAGTGCGACGGCGATCTCCGACCCGCCGGACCAGGAGTCCGTGAGCGCCTGGACCCCGGGCGGCGTGTACGCACCGAGCTCAACCAGGAAATCCGGCATCAGGAATCGAGGCAGGAAGACGCCGCCCGCGAACATCGTCACCATGTAGGCGAGCATCGACAGACCGCTCGCGGCCCGGGTATTCGAGGCGACGGCGGCGATCAGCATCCCGATCGCCAACACCGCGCCAAACCCCACGACGAAGGCCAGGGTGAACTGCAGCGGGTTCGGGGGCAACGGCACGTCGAACGCCAGCCGGGCGGTGAAAATCACCAGAGCGGCACTGACCACAACAGCCGCCATCGCGACGACGAGCTGGGCGACGAGCACGGCTGCCGGGTGCACCGGCGTCGTGGACATCCGGCGCAGGATGCCGTCCTCCCGGTAGCGGGAGACCACCGCGGGGATGTGCTGGAGTCCCACGATGCCCAGCCCCAGCACGACCGAGGTCGGGGCCCACAGGTCCACGAATCGGGCGTTGCCGAACTCGGGTGAGGGTTCGCGGAGTGCGGGAATGGCTCCGAGCATCAGCAGGAGGACGGTCGGGAAGAGAACCCCGAACCCGACGGACATCGGCTCGCGGAGAAAGAGTTTCGCCTCAGAGACGATCAACTTGCGCTGCGCGGACATCAGGAGATCTCCTTACCGGTCAGGGTGACGAAGGCGTCGTCCAGGCTGGTCTGCTCGACCCGGAGGTCATGAGCGACGATCTGGTGCCGGGCGAGGACCGAGGTCACGACCTGCAGGAGGTTGCCGGTTCCGGTCACCTCCAGCTGCGACCCGTGGTGCCGCACCTCCAGCACCTCCGGCAGGTCGGTGAGCAACCTGTCGTCCAGCGCGGTGGACGGACGGAACCGAACCCGTTGCTCGGTGGCGGTCTTCGCCACCAGGCCGGCGGGGGTGTCGAGGGCGACCACCCGCCCTTTGTCGATCACCGCGAGCCGGTCACACAGGCGCTCGGCCTCGTCCATGAAATGGGTGACGAGAACGATCGTGACGCCGGTGTCACGCACCTGCTCGATCAGGTCCCAGGTGTCCCGCCGGGCCTGGGGGTCCAGGCCGGTAGTCAGCTCATCGAGCACGGCGATCGTCGGGTTGCCCACCAGCGCCAGCGCTATCGACAGGCGCTGCTTCTGGCCGCCGGACAGGTTGCCGTACCTGGTCTTTCGCTTGCCGGCGAGACCGAGGAGCTCGAGCAGGTGGTCGGCGTCGGCGGGGTGGCGGTAGAACGAGCGGTACAGGTCCATCGCCTCGGCGACGGTCTGCTTCTCCGGGAGCCGGCTCTCCTGGAGCTGGACTCCGACCTGCTGGCACAGCTGCGCCCGATCCCGCCAGGGGTCCAGGTCCAACACCCTGACCGACCCTCGCTCGGGCGTCCTCAGCCCGCTGATGCACTCGACCGTGGTGGTCTTGCCTGCGCCGTTGGGGCCGAGAATCCCGAAGATTTCCCCGCTCTCCACGGAGAACGACACGTCATCGACGGCGACAGTGTCGCCGTACCGCTTATAAAGGTTCGCTACCTCAAGAATCGCCATGTCACCGAGCATCACCGCTGAGCGCACCCGGCGGATCACCCAGCCAGCACGGCAGGAGGTTGATTCGCACATCAACCAATTGGTCGATAGGTGCCGACTTGACCTCAAGTGCTGTTTAGGTACCAGGCTGACACCATGGATATCGCGCTCTGGCACGGGTGGCAAGAATGGTGAACTTGTTTTCATCGACACGACAGCCTTGGCTGCATGAGGCTGGATCAGGGGAACGAGAACGTCATCGAGCGCGCTCTCGACCTCGGTGTCACGTTCCTCGACACCGCCGACATGTACGGCAGTGGGATGAACGAGGAACTGGTGGGGCGGGCCATCCGGCACCGCCGCGATGACGTGGTTCTCGGCACCAAGTTCGGCGTCATCTGGGGCGAAGGGGGCAGCTGGACGATTCGGGGGGATGCCGCATACGTGCGGACGGCGTGCGAGGCGAGCCTGCGCCGGCTCGGCGTCGAGTACATCGACCTGTACTACCTGCACATTCCGGACCCGCTCGTGCCGGTCGAGGAGTCCGTGGCCGCGATGGCCGATCTGGTCACCGCCGGTCTGGTCAGACAGCTCGGGCTGTCCAACGTCAGCGCCGACGAACTGCGCGCCGGCCACGCCGTGCACCCGATCGCGGCGGTGCAGCCGGAGTGGTCACTAGTCAGCCGCGAGGTGGAAACGGCACTGGTACCGATGTGCGCAGAACTCGGTGTAGCGGTGGTGCCCTACAGCCCGCAGGGCAAGGGAACGCTGGCGGGCGATCCACTGCCAGGACACGAGGCCGTGTGGGAAGTGGCGCGCAGACGCGGGGTTCGCCCGGGGCAGATCGCCTTGGCCTGGACGCGCCAACGGGCGGGGGTCTGGGGTCTGCCCGTCGTTCCGATTCGCGGCACTACTCGCATCGCGCATCTGGAAGAGAACGTGGCGGCCATCGACCTCGTGCTCGATGCCGACGAACTTGCCTCGTTGACACCCTGAAGCGTCGAACCGCTCAGATCCACCGACGGACCCGAGCGCGGTTGTCGGTGTAGGCGGTGCCAACCCGTGGCCACGCCGGTAAGCCGGTCGGCCCGTGGTTCGAGGGGCCGGTTTTCTGGTGTGCCCGGCCGGTGCGCTCAGGTACTGGGGACGAGATGGGGATCTACCTGGCCGGGGTCGCCACCGGGGACAGGCATCGGCCGACCGCAGCCAAGGCCGCGAGGTCGGCCTTGTAGTAGGTCCAACTGCCCCGGCGTTCACCGGTGATCAAGCCGGTTTCGGCGAGCTTCTTCAGGTGATGGCTCACCGTCGGCTGGGAAAGGCCCAGCGGTTCGGTCAGATCGCACGTGCAGGCTTCACCGTTCGGGGCTGACATCAAGAGCGACAGCAGGCGCAGCCGAGCCGGATCGGCCAAAGCCTTGAGCCGGCGGGCGGCGTCCTCAGCCTGCTGCTGTGACAGCGGCGCCGCCCCCAGGGGGGGGCAGCACTCAGTCGCATCCACCAGGGGTAACGCGACGCGATGAACAGCCATGCTGCCATCCTGCGGAGTGTCATCGACAAATGTCAATATTGACAGCCGTCGATGAGGCGAGGCATCGTTTGGTCATCGACAGTTGTCGATGACCGGATGGCTCTGGGTTCAATGCCGTGACGTCCGGTCACCCGAGCTCTTCGGTGATCAAGGAGGAAACCGGTGTCCCGAGTGCAACTGGCTCTCAATGTCGATGACATCGACGTCGCAGTAGCGTTCTATTCTCATGCTTTTTCAGGCCGAACCGGCCAAGCGCCGGCCTGGCTATGCGAACTTCGCCTTGGATGAGCCTGCGTTGAAGCTGGTTCTGATCGAGAATCCTGGCCAGGGCGGCTCCCTGAACCATCTGGGTGTCGAGGTCGCCTCGACGGACGACGTCGCCGCCGCCACGAAGCGATTGTCCGCCGAAGGGCTCGCAGCCGACGTCGAGGAGGGGACGACGTGCTGCTATGCCCTGCAGGACAAGGTCTGGGCCACCGGGCCGGGAGGCGAGCGGTGGGAGGTGTACACCGTACTCGCCGACGCGGGAGCCGATTTGGAAGGCAAGAGCCTTGCTGAAGTCGGTTCCACGCCAGTGGCCGCGACCTCCTCAGCCCAGACCGGCTCAGGTGCCTGCTGCGCCAACTGACCCCGCTCAACCGCTGCAGCATCCCCACGTGTTCCTGCCGGATGACCCCTGCTGGGGGTCATCCGGCAGGAACACGTGCTCGCTAGGTGTGAGTCAGGTGCACCGAGGGCAGAGCAGAGCCCGCCACCACGGGTGTGGCGCTACAGCACCACGGCACCGGTCTGCGCAGCCAGTGCATCGGAGATTGTTTCCGCACTACGCTTCACGGCTTCGGCCACGTCATTGGGCGAGTGTCCCGGCGCCAGACCGACGATTGACAACGCCGCCACGACGGTTGCGGACGCGTCCACCACGGGCGCCGCGACGGAGAACGGTTCGCTGCCGGCTTGTGTGCCGCCGAAGGCCAGTCCGCTCTGGGCAATATCGCCGCGACTAGCGGGGATGACGGCAGGGCATCCGGGACGATACGCCTGCAGTAATCGGCCGGCCGGTGTGCTCGCCGCCCGCTGCCGGGAGGGACTCTCCACAAGTCCAGGTCTGAGAATTGAGGCAACGTGCTCGATGACCACAACGTCCTTGCCACTGAGCACGCACAGCAGCACCGCCGAATCGGTCTGTTCCTGCAATCGCAGCATTCGTGGCAGGGCCGCGGAGCGCAGTCTCAGGGTGTGCTGTTCCAGCCGCGCGATCTCCAAAAGCCGGATGCCGATCCCGTACCGGCCATCTTCTCCGCGATCCAGGGCCCCCTCGTTCGCCAGTTGGGTGGCTAGCCGGTAGGCGGTTGCAACCGGCAGGAGAGTCCGCCTGCTGATGTCCGAGACGGTCAGTCGAGGCTCAGACGGGGTGAAGGCGTCCAGGATGCTGAACAACCGATCGACCAGATGGCGCTGGCCCTCCTGGTGGTCTCTGCTCACGCGACGCCCTCGGTTGATATCAAGGTCCTTGCTCTACCTTTGATATCAATAAGGTTGATATTGTGTCAATGTGCAGATCTCGCCTCCAGCCGTCAACACCGGCTCACCCCAACGACTCACCTACCTGGTCAAGCGACTTGAGATGGCTGAGCGGGCCCGGATGGAAGAGGTCCTTCGGCCGCTGGGTGTGACCCTGTATCAATACACCGCCCTGAGCGCGCTGGAGCGACGCGGCGGGCTGTCGTCTGCCCAACTGGCTCGACGCAACTTCGTCAGCCCTCAGGCTTCGAACCAACTGGTCGCGCTGCTCGAGCGACTCGGCCTGGTTGAACGTCGAGTCGACAGCACCAACCGCAGAATTCTTCGACTGTGGCTGAGCGAGCACGGTCGAGAATTACTGGCTACCTGCCATCAGGCCGTCGACCTGATCGAAGAACGCATGGTCGCCGACTTCACTGCGCCCCAGGTGCAGGAGTTTCGCACCGCCCTGGGGCGCAGTTTAGCCGCGCTTACCAACGACTGACAGGAACCTTCAGGGCGCCTTGGGCAGCGGCCGGTCGCCGAGGAACTCACCCGGATGGAACCTGACGAAGGCCGCATCTCCGGCTCCGACGGTCTTGGCGAGCGCCTGGAGACGCTCGGGCGTTGTGCTGCTACCCCAGCGTCCGGTGGCAATTCTCCGGTTCACCGTCTCCACACCGGCCACCAGTTCGG
>JANNPJ010000420.1:0-5792 GCA_031400005.1 Kineosporiaceae bacterium
CGACACGCTCCGGCTGGTCCGTGGCCAGGGGGCGGCCGAGATGGAGTTCCTGGCTGCCCGCGGGATAAGCGAGGCGGTGATCGTGCCGCTGCGGATCGACGGCCCGATCGCCGGGCATCTGCTGGTCGGCGACCGGCGCGGAGAGGAACGCGGCTTCGTCCCCGGTGACGTGCGACTGCTGGAGACCGTCGCCAATCACGGCAGTGTCGCGCTGCGCAACGGGCGGTTGATCGAGCAACTGCACTTCGAGGCCAGGCACGACGAGCTCACCGGACTGCCGAACCGATTGAACTTCCGCAGCCTGCTCGACGAGGCGGCCGAGGGGGCTCGCCGGGGAGTGCCCTGTGCCGTCATGGTGCTCGACTTCAACGGTTTCAAAGCGATAAACGATTCGCTCGGTCACCCGGCCGGAGACGAGTTGCTTCGGGTGCTGGCCAGCCGGTTCCGTAACGTCGTCGGCGATCAGGGAACCGTGGCCCGGCTCGGCGGCGACGAGTTTGCGATCGTTTCGGGGGCGGTTGACGCCGAAGCGGCCGAGAAACTCGCCGCCCGGGTGCTTGCCACCTTCGAGGATCCGGTGCCGGTGTCCGGGACCCGACTGCGGGTCGGCGGCTCGCTCGGCATCGCGCTCGGCCCTGCACACGGGACGACCGGAGCCGACCTGCTGCGCAAGGCCGATGTGGCGATGTATGTGGCGAAGTCCGCGGCCGGAGGCCGGCGGATGTACTCGGCGGACATGCTGATCCCGGCGCCAGAGGTGTTCACCTTGGCCACCGATTTGCGGGACGCCGTCCAGGCGGACCAAATCGAGATCGTCGTCCACCCGGTGGTTGATCTGGCATCCGGGGAGGTGCATTCCTTCGAGGCGCTGGCCCGCTGGCAGCACCCGGTGCTCGGCGAGATCTCACCGGAGGACTTCTTCGCCGCAGCGGAGCAGAGTGGCCAGGTCGCGGCCCTGTCGGAGCGGATTCTGGACCGGGCACTGGCTGCCTGCCGGGTCTGGATGGACGCCGGATATCCGTTGCGGATGGCGGTCAACCTCGCCCCCCGCTGGCTCGCTGACCCCTCGTTACCCGACCAGATCGCGGCCGCGTTGATCCGGCACCGAGTCCCCGCCGATCGGCTTTGCCTGGAACTGACCGAGAGCAGCGTGATGGACGAACCGCGCCGCGCCGGCGAGGTCCTGACCCGGTTGCGCGGGATGGGCGTGCACCTGTCGATGGACGACTTCGGCACCGGATACTCGTCGCTGAACTTCCTCAGTCGGTTGCCGATCGATCAGATAAAGATCGACAGGTCGTTCATCCAGCAGATGACCAACAGCTCGCGGGACCGGGCGATTGTGCAGTCGATCATCGACCTCGGCCGCAACCTCGACCTGGAGGTGGTCGCCGAGGGGGTCACCCATCCGGGTGCTCGTCGGGCGCTCCAAGAGATGGGCTGTCACCTGGCCCAGGGGTATCTGTTCACTGCGCCGGTACCGGTGCGGGACGTGCCCAACCTGGTGAGTCGAGTAGGCATGGTGAGGCGGATAACCTTGGCGGATGCCGAACTCCGACCCGTCCGCCCGCTCCCGTACCGCAGCGTCGTCCGACCGTGATGCGCTGCGCGAGCTGATCCAGAAGCTCGCTGTGGTGCATGGCCGGGTCACGCTTTCAAGTGGGCGTGAGGCCGATTACTACATCGACCTGCGGCGGATCACCCTGGCTGCGGTGGCTGCACCGCTCGTCGGCCGGGTGATGCTTGACCTGGTTGCGGACTGGTCGTTCGACGCGATCGGCGGGTTGACGATGGGCGCTGACCCGATCGCGGTCGCGGTCCTTCATGCCGACGCAGCGCGCGGCGGCCCGGGGATCGACGCGTTCGTCGTTCGCAAGCAGGCCAAGGAGCACGGGCTGCAGCGGCGGATCGAAGGCCCGGACGTCACTGGCCGGCGGGTGATCGCGGTCGAGGACACCTCGACGACCGGTGCCTCCCCGCTCGCCGCGGTGGAGGCGTTGCGCGCGGCCGGGGCCGAGGTGGTGGGCGTGGCGGTGATCGTCGACCGGGACACCGGTGCTCGTGAGGTGATCGAAGCGGCTGGCGTCCCCTATCGCTGGGTCTACGGCCTCGACGATCTCGGTCTGTCCCGCTGAGAACGGGACTGTTCTAGCATCAGCCAGGGGCGGGTCGGTTGACTCGTCGGCGTCGGGACTAGGGAGCCATCATGCTTGCGGTCATCGTCATCGTGCTCGCCGTGGTCATCGCTATCACGTTACTTGTCGCGTTCTGGGGCGTGGCCACCTACAACGGCCTGATCCGGCTGCGGAACCTCGTGCAGGAGGCCTGGCAGCAAATTGACGTCGAACTGACCCGCCGTCACGACCTGATTCCCAACCTGGTCGAGACGGTCAAGGGTTATGCCTCGCATGAGCGGGAGACGCTGGACGCCGTGGTGCGTGCCCGCGCCGCCGCGACCGCCCCCGGTGTGTCGGTCGCCCAGCAGGCTCAGCAGGAGGGCGAGCTCTCGCAGGCCCTCGGCCGGTTGATGGCGATCACCGAGGCCTACCCGGACCTGAAGGCCAACCAGAACTTCATGGCCCTGCAGAACGAACTGAGCCAGACCGAGGACCGGATCGCGGCAGGCCGGCGGTTCTACAACGCCAACGTTCGCGAGCTGAACACCAAGGTGGAATCGGTGCCGTCGAACATCATCGCCGGGTTCACCAACATCGGCCGGGCGGACTACTTCGAGGTTGAGAACGAGCAGGTGCGCTCGGCGCCGCAGGTCAACTTCGGCCAATCCGGGCCGGGCGTCAGTTTCGGCAGGTCAGGCGAGCCAGGCCCGGCAGTAGGCCCGGCTGCGGGATCGGCTCAGGGTTCGGTCGCGGGTTCGGCTCAACCGACGCGCCCACGAGAGCCCGGTGCACCGGAATACGGTTCCCCCGAATAGCGTCGTCCCATCCCTCGCTCAGCGCTCGGATTCGGCCGACGGTTCGGGGGGCATGGCTTGCGCGGGGCCACGGTCTTGGGCGGAGGCCCGCTTCCGCGTGCTCCGAGCCCATCTGATCAGCGGAATCAGTAGCGACCCGAGGATCGCCACCCCAGCCACGGCATAGGCCACCCACTTGATCGTCGGATTGCCGTGGGCCAGCCAGCCGAGCGTCACCAGGCCGGATCCCCAGATCAGGGCGCCGGCGACGTTCGCTGCGAGAAACTTCGGATACGGCATCTGGGCGACCCCCGCCACGATCGGGGTGAAGGTCCGGACCCACGGAATGAAGCGAGCAATGATCACCGCCAGCGCACCCCAGCGCTGGTAGAACACCTCTGCCCGTTCCACGTGCCGGGCCGACTTCCCGGCCTTGGCCAGGAGCCAGGGGCGACCGAATTGACGTCCGGTCCAGTACCCCACGGCGTCCCCGGCCACCGCCGCGACCGTCACCCCACCGGCCATCAAGGGCAGCGAGATGCCGCTGTTCGGTTCGGCGCACAGCAGTCCGGCTGCGAACAGCACGCTGTCGCCGGGCAGGAAGAAGCCGATCAGCAGGCCGGACTCCACGAAGACCAAGACGAAGACGACCACGTACACCGTGGCCGACGTCATCGACGTCAGATCGGTCAGACTGGCCCACCATTCAGACACCGGCTTAGTCTCTCCCGCTCAGGGGTCTGCGGGTGACGCCGGCACTTTCCACAGCGCAAGGATCTCGTTAGAGGCGGTCTTCGGCGTCGGAAACGACCTGCCGCACTTCGGCGGCGCTGACCGGTCCTGCGTGCCGTCCGCGAGCGGAACCCGGGATGTAGCCGTTGGTGGTGCCCTTCGAGGAAGCCGCGGCGCGGCGCGAGGCGGCCCGGTGCCGGAGGTATTCGACCACCATCGGCAGCACCGAAACCAGCACAACCAGCAGCAGCGCGGCCTCGATGTTCTCCCGGACGAAGGCGATGGATCCGAGGACTCGGCCGAGGAGCGTCACCCCGGCAGCCCAGAGCACCGCCCCGACGCCGCTGTAGGTGAGGTACTTGCGCCGGTCCATTTGACCGACGCCGGCCGTCACCGTGATGAACGTGCGGACGATCGGGACGAACCGGGCCATCACGATCGCCCGCGCGCCGTAGTGCTCGAAGAAGACCATCGTCTTGTCGACGTACTCCTGCTTGAAGATCTTCGAGTTACCGCGGTTGAAGATCGCCGGACCGGAGACTCGACCGATCTCATAGCCGACCACGTTCCCGATAAAAGCCGAGAGTGTCAGCACTGCGCAGGCCAGCCAGAGCGGTTGATGGATCACCCCGGTCCCGATGAACAAGCCCACCGTGAACAGCAGAGAGTCGCCCGGTAGGAAGAAGCCCAGCAACAGGCCGCACTCGGCGAAGATCACCACAACCGCGATCCAGAAACCGAGGTCTCCGTAGTTGGTGAGCATGGCTTCGGGACTGAGCCACTCGGGGCCGAGGGCGAGGGGAGTGGTCGTCAGCACGGCGACAGCCTAGACGCTTGGCCTGAGTGCTCCCTGAGGCCGACGAGGACTCGGCCGGGGCGTCGTCCTCTATTTGCCCTGATAAATGATGAAATTGGGCATGAGGGCGGTGAATTAATTGAGTGGATATCGGGCAGACCCGCTTTGCGAGGCTGGGCCAGCAGTGAGCTGTGCGTCGGGAACTGGAACCCTGGGTAGTGAGCCATGAGCCATGAGCCATGCGTCGGGAGCCGGACCCTGAGTGATGAGCCTGAGCTCGCGGCTCGGTCTGGGCCGGCGAAGGAATGCGCGAGGATCCTTGGATGACCAGCACGCAGGACGACTTAAGCTCGAGCGATCCGGTCGAGGAGGCTCTGGTCGGCGTCGGACCGTGGGTAGGACCCTGGCCGGACGACGACCGGTACGACCCCGAGCTGCTGCGCGAGGGTGATCGGCGCAATGTCGTCGACGAGTTCCGCTACTGGCGGGTGGATGCCATCGTCGCCGAGCTCGACACCCGCCGTCACCCCTTCCACGTGGCGATCGAGAACTGGGCACACGACTTCAACATTGGATCCGTGGTGCGGACCGCGAATGCCTTCAACGCCGCCGGGGTCCATGTGGTCGGACGTCGGCGGTGGAACCGGCGCGGTGCCATGGTCACCGATCGCTACCTGCACGTGCAGCATCATCCGGACGCCGAGGCGCTGGTGGCCTGGGCCGCAGAAGCCGGACTGCCGCTGCTCGGGATCGACAACCTGCCCGGCGCCGTCCCCCTGGAGACCGCGCAGTTGCCCAGCGAGTGCGTTTTGGTCTTCGGCCAGGAAGGGCCGGGGTTGTCCGAGCCGACCCGAGCGGCCTGCGAGCGGGTGCTCTCGATCGCCCAGTTCGGCTCCACCCGGTCGATCAATGCCGGTGCGGCCGCCGCGATCGCGATGCACGCCTGGATCCGTACCCACGCCGGACCCTCCGCCCAGCCGTGATCATGCGGGCTTGCTCTCTTCGTGGGCCCGGTTGCGGGTAGCCGTGCATGATCGCGGGCTGGAGTCCAAGAACCAGGTCCAGTCTCGACCGAAGTACGGCGCGATCCGGTCCTGCGCGCCACCGGCCGCGGCCCCAAATTCGCTCCGACCGTGGATTGATCGTGTCGCTACAGGTCGGTGGCGAAGAATGGCCATTCCAGCGAAGCGTAAAGTGCCCTGCGGGTGGCGAAAAGCAATGCAGAGTAGTCGAAAACGGTGCTATCGGGCAGCGCGTACGGCTTGGTCTTCAGTCGCTTCGCCAGCCCGGCGGCGTCCACTTTAGCCAGAAATGCCCGAAGCGGGGGATCTTGGTCGAGCCAGGGCGTCTCCC
>JANNPJ010000425.1:0-17587 GCA_031400005.1 Kineosporiaceae bacterium
CGGCAGCCGAGGCGGCCCTGCTGGCGGCCATCGCCGCGCTGCTCGCGGTGCCCTTGTCCGGACTGGCGCACTCGGCGCTCACCCACGTGCCGGTGCTGGTCGAGGCCGGGCTGGCCGCTCGACCGGCAGTGACCAGCGCTCAGGTAGCAGCCGTGGTCCTGGGCGCGATGCTGCTCGCCGGGGTGCTCGTCGTCCCCGCCCTGCGCCGGGATCCAGAACCAGCCGTGGTCCCGAGAGGGCGACTGGACTTCCTGGCCCGCTCGGGAGCGGATCTCCTGCTGCTCGCCCTGGCAGCGGTCGGCTGGTGGCAGATACGCGCGCAGCCGGCCACCGAGACGGGACCGGACGCCGTCCGGGTCCTGGCGCCCGTGCTGTGTCTGCTGGCCGGTGCTGCACTGGCTCCCCGGCTGGTGATGCTGCCCTTACGGGCCGCCGAACGGATGGCTCGGCGTTCCCGTGGGGTCGTGCTCGCGCTGGCGGCGTTCGAGGCCGCGCGTCGACCACGGGCAGTCGCGGCCGGCTTGCTGCTTGCCCTGGCCGCCGCAACCGGCACTTTCGGGCTGGCGTTCGGTGCGACGTGGCAGCGCTCGCAACAGGACCAGGCAGACGCCCGGGTCGGCACCGATCTGGCCCTCTCACTGACAACCCCTTCGACTGCCGGACAGGGTTCGTCGGTCGCCGCAGCAACCGGGGGCACCCTTTCGCCGGTCACGGATCGCGGTGTCGTCGTCGGCCGGTACATCGGCACCGGCGGGGCGGCGCCTCGTCTGGTGGCCGTCGACACCACCCGAGCCGAAGCACTGTTGCGCGGCCGGCTGCCACGTGGAACCACCTGGTCGCAGGTGGGTGCGGCACTGGCGCCGGGCACCCCGATCAGCGGTGTGGCACTGCCTGCCGGCATCGACCGAGGGCTCACGATCAGCGGGACCTCGACGCTCGGCTCACGGTTGCGAGTGATACCCCGACTGGTGTTTCAGGACCGGGCGGGGCTGCGCACGCCCTGCGACGCGGCGGCGGTGGCGCTGGACGGACGAACCCACCCGCTGCGACTGTGTGGGCCATCGAGCGAGGAGCTGCGCGTCGTGGCGATTTCCCTACAGATCAACGTCGACCCGACCGCGCCCGGAGCCACGGCCACGGGCCAAAGCCGCCTGACGGTATCGGTGAACCTTCCTACCGCAGGCCCGGCAGCCGCTGCTGGCGCCTCGGTCTGGGCGGCGACGTCAGCTGGCAGCGACTCCGGAAGTGTGGGAAAGACGTCCGCCGAAGCCCGATCCACACCCACCTCCACGATCGTGCGGACCACGGCCACCGTGAATCTCGGCAAACTCCGCGCCAGCCAGCCGGTGCAGGTCGTGGCCACCGGCTTCCAACCGCCGGCTGCTGTACCGATCGCGGTGTCACGTGGGTTGGCCGACGCGCTCAGGGCCTCGGTCGGCGGCAAGCTCACGGTCACCGTCGGCGGCGTACCCGTCCCGATGGTCGTGGCCCGCCTCGTGCCCAGGATCCCGTCCGCGCCCGGGGAGGTGGCGATGCTCGCCGATGTCGACGTCCTGTCCAGAGCCCTGATCAGCGCCGGGGCCCTGGAGCCCGCGGTGGACGCCTGGTGGGCGGGCCGACCGACCCAGCCAGGCGCCGCCGCTGCTGCCGCCGCCCTGGGCCTGGGCCGGGTCGACACCCGGGCAGAGGTAGCTCAGCAGCTGCGTAGCGGACCGCTGCGGGTCGGGCTGCCCGCGGCCTTGACCCTTCTCGTCCCGGCGGCGGTACTACTCGCCCTGGCCGGCACGGTCATGCATGTCACCTCGGAGGTCCAGACCCGAGCACTGGAGGTGGCCCGATTGGCTGGCCTGGGACTGCGCCGACGCAGCATTCTCGGTGCGCTGTTGGCCCAGCACGGCGCAGTGCTGGCGCTGCACGTCGGCGTCGGCAGTGCGGTCGGCGCCCTGGTGTCCTGGGCGCTTGGGCCTTTGCTCATTCGTTCCGACCTCGGCGCGCGGCCGGTGCCAACCGCTGCGGCGCAATGGCCCTGGTTGGCCGAAACCTGCTTGATCTCGGGCATTTTGGTTGGCGGCATCACCACCGTTGGATTGGTGATCGGCGTCCAGCTACGCCGGGCCAATGCCGCCCACCTGCGGGCGGGAGCATGATCCGCGTCGAGAAGGGGTCACGCCGTCGGCCTGGATTGCCCGGGTTACCAGGGCTGCACCTTCCGAGCATCCGGGGCCGAGCCTGGGCCGATCGCGGACCACTGCTGCTGACCGCCCTCGTGGTCGCGCTCGCGACGCTCCTGGCGTCGGCCGTGCCGCTGAGGATGCGAACGACCGCCGACGATGCCGTCAGCGACGCCGTCGCGCGGGCCGGCAATGAGGCAAACATCGTCGTCACGGCGCCGTTCGAGCGTGACGGCGACCTGAGCGGGACCCGGGTCCGGCCGGGACGCTCGGTGGAGATCGTCAACGATTCCGCAGTCCGGGTGCGGGCCCTGCTGCCGCCCGGCCTGGCAGCGACGATGCACCCGCCGGTGGCCGCCGTCACCAGCGCAACCCTGGGCGTCTCCGGTCACGGCCCGGGACGCACCTTCCAACTCGCCTACGTCGCGGGCGGCCGCGGGACTCCCGTGGTGTGGACCGACGGTGGACCACCAAATGCCACCGTGCCGGCGTCGAAGGCCACCACCGCCGTCCGATTGGATGCCCAACCGTGGCCGGTGCAGGTCGGGCTGTCGCAGCAGACCGCGAGCGAGCTCGGGGTGGTCGTCGGCGACTGGATCCACACCCAGGACTCCGCCCAACACGAAGTCGAAATCCGTGTCAGTGGCATCTTTCGCGCAGTCAACCCGCACGACCCCGGCTGGCAGGTCGCACCCCTGCTGTTGCAGCCGCAGGTCACCGCCGATGGCACCGGCAGCCGAGTCGGGCTGGCCGGGCTGATGTCCGCGGACTCGCTGCCCGATGGCCGGCTCGCGCTCGACGAGGACGACATGTACCGCACCATCACGTTCGCCCCGCAGCCGCGTCAGTTGCGCTGGCACACCGCTGAACCACTTGCCGCGGCCGTCGTCGCCCTGAAAGCCTCTTCCGGTGGAATCAGTAACTCAGATCTGTCACTGAAGTGGGAAAGCCGACTCGACACGGTGCTGCAGGACGCGCGGGTCCAGGTGGCGGCGGCCGGCGCTCAGGCGTCCGTCTTGCTTGTCGGTCTGATCGCGACGGCGGCCCTGGTCCTGCTGCTCGCGGCGGACCTGCTCATCCGGCGACGCGCCAGGGTGCTCGCCGCTACCCGGATGCGCGGCGCCTCGTTGGCC
Organism: Kineosporiaceae bacterium; assembly: GCA_031400005.1. Classification (GTDB taxonomy): domain Bacteria; phylum Actinomycetota; class Actinomycetes; order Actinomycetales; family Kineosporiaceae; genus JANNPJ01. The sequence continues at coordinate 3,305 of JANNPJ010000425.1, forward strand.
GGCATCGCCGGCGAATTGGTGATCGAGTCGAGCGCCGTGACGGTCGCCGGTTCGACAGTGGGCCTGCTACTCGGTGGCCTGCTCGCTGGTGGCTACTCGTGGTCCTGGTTGGTGCCCGTCGTCCTGGTGTCGGTACTCGGGGGTCCGCTCCTGGGAACCCGCGCGGCCGCTGCTGCCACCCGCGGCAGACGGGCGCCGGCGAACCGATCGGCACGCCGGTCAGCCCTGCGCACTGGCCAGTTACGCCGGGCGGCACTGGAAGCCACTGTCGTCCTGGCCGCAGCCGGCGCGTACCTGGCGCTGCGCCAACGTGGTGTCGTGTCGAGCGGACCGGACGACGGTGACGGGAACCTCCTGGCTGCCATCGCTCCCACCCTGGGCGCCGCAACCGGCGCGCTCGTGCTGCTGCGACTGCTGCCGATTGGCACTCGGCTCGCGCTGGGACGCGCGGCCCGATCGCACCGCAGCCTGCCGTTGTTCGCTGCCGCCCGGGCCGTTGCCTCGGCGGCACGTCCCCTGCCGTTCGTCGTCCTGATCATGTCCAGTGCCCTGCTGACGTTCTCCTTGGCGGTCTCCAGCACCGAGACCGAGGGCCAGGCCCATGGGGCCTGGCGCGCGGTCGGCGCCGACGCGCGACTGAACGTGGAACCCGCCGCATCGGTAGCGGCACTCGCCCAGCGACTGTCAACCTCGACCGGAGTTCACCAGGCCGTGGCGGCACGCGTGGCCGAGAACGTCATGGTGCACGCCGACGACGCCGTCAGGTACGTGCGACTCGTCGTCGTGGACGCCACGGCGTTCAGACAGCTGCTAGCCACCACCCCGCTGCCGGATGCCCCTCAGCTGCGCCGGATCGAGGCGAGCGTCGGGACCGGTGCCCGCGTGCCCGCGCTGTTGCGATCCGGCGACGGTACCGTCCACCTACCGAAACGCCTTGATGTGCAATGGAACGACAAGGCAATTCAGTTAACTGCCGCGGGTTCGGCTCCGGCGGTCGGCAGTGGCGAGGGCGACGTCCTCGTGGTGGATGCCGCAGCCTTCGCGGCGGCGGGTGCCGAGGCCGCCCCGAACACCGTGTGGACCATCGGGCCGCGGGCAGCGCAGGCCGTCGCGGCGGCCGAGCCCGGTGGTGTCGTCACGTTGCGAGAGGATGCTCTGACCGCCCGCAGATCTGCCCCGCTGGCCGCCGGACTGCTGAATCTGGCGAGGGCCTCGATCGGCGTCCTGCTGCTGTGGAGTCTGCTCAGTGTCGTCCTCGGGGCAGCTGCAAGCGCCCCGGCGCGAGGCGAAATGCTCGCCCGACTGCGCACGTTGGGCTTGCGACCGGGCGAGTCACGACGGGTGGCAGCAGGCGAGTTGCTGCCTTCGGTCATCGTCGGCACGGTCGGCGGGCTGGTCCTCGGAGTGGTGCTGGCGCACGCCAGCCTCGGCCTGCTCGCACTGCATCTGCTCACCGGCGAGGCCACGGATCCCGCCTTGGTCGTGCCCTGGACAAGCGCCGTCCCGGTGGTTCTAGTGGTGGTGGCGGCACTGGTCGTGGTCGCGGTGGAGTCGTCGTTGCGCCGCCGCGAGCGATTGGGTCAGGTCCTTCGGGCCGGAAATCCGTAAGCAGGGGCCGCCTCTGGGATCCCGTTCAGCGGTCCGACGCGTTCGAGCTGCGCTCGCGATAGAGTTTTCCTTCATTGACTAGTGGGGAGCCAAGCCGTGCACCCGTTTCGCGCCGCCATCGAAGCCGGAGACATCGACGCAGCCATCGCTTTGGTCGGCGAGGACGTCGTCTTCCGCAGCCCGGTCGTGTTCAAGCCGTACCAGGGCCGGGACGCCGTCGCGCTGATCTTGCGCGCGGTCTCACAGGTCTTCGAGAACTTCCAGTACGTGCGCGAGATCGGCGCCTCGGACGGCCCCGACCATGCGCTCGTCTTCACCGCCCAGATCGGTGAGCGCAAGCTCGAGGGAGCCGACTTCCTGCACGTCGGCGAGGACGGATTGATCGACGAGCTCGTCGTCATGGTCCGCCCGCTCAGCGCCGGGAACGCCTTGGCGGAGGCCATGCAGGCGCAGATCGCCGCCATCCAGGGAAGCGTCGGACCGTGACGTCGTCCTCGTCACGGCGTCCGGCTGACGATTCTGCTTCGGGAGGTCGTGACCTGCCTCGGCTGGACGAGCACGCGATCACCATCGCGGCTGACGTCGATGAGGTGTGGCCGGTCCTCCTCGAAACCCTCGACCACACCTTCTCCCGGCCGCACGCGAGCGGATACGCCCGGCTGGTTCGTTGCGCCGACTACACGCCATCTGGGCCACGGCCGCTGGCCGAAGGTTCAACGATCCCCGGGTTTCGGGTAGCCACCGCCACTGTCGGGTCCGAGCTGAAACTTCAGGGGCGTCATCGCTTTTCCAACTACACCCTGATCTTTCGTTGTGAGCAGGTGTCAGCGGGCCAGTCCCGGCTGAGCGCCGAGAGCCGTGCCGTTTTCCCGGGCATAGCCGGTGGTGTCTATCGACTACTCGTTGTCGGGACCGGCGGTCACGTCGTCGGAGTTCGCCGTTTGCTCTCAGCCATAGCGTCCCGATCCGAAGCCCACGCACGACCGGACTGACGGGCATCAGGTGGCGCAACGACTCGGCTCCTCGAGCATCTCGGGTCCGCCGCCGGGCAGTATCAGCGAAGGGCGTCCAAGCGGCTCAGGTCGCGATCGGACAAGGTCAGCGCCCCGGCAGCCACGTTGTCAGCAAGATGGTCGGGGTTGCCTGTGCCCGGGATCGCCAGCACATGCGGGCCGCGGTGCAACGTCCAGGCGATCCGCACCTGTGCGGTACTCACTCCGTGAGCCCGCGCAACGGCGACCACTTCTTCGTCGTCAACCGTCCGAGCGCCCGCTCCGCGTCCGGAGCCAGCGATGGCGAAGAACGGGACGAAGGCAATGCCTTGCTCAGCGCAGGTGCGCAGGAGATCGTCGTGCTGACGGCGATAGCCAATGGCGTACGGGTTCTGGACGCAAACGACCGGAGCGATCGCTTGCGCCGGCGCAAGGTGTTCTACGTTGACGTTGGATATGCCTAGGTGACGAATCAGCCCCTTCTCGCGCAGCCTGGCCAGCGCGCCGAAATGCTCTGCAATCGAGCCAGTTCCGGGAATACGCAGATTGACGACGTCCAGGTGGTCGCGCCCAAGTTGACGCAGATTCTCCTCCACCTGCCCACGCAAGTCCTCAGGTGCAGCCATCGGCAACCACGCTCCGGAGGGATCCCGGCTCGGTCCGACCTTGGTAGTGATCACCAGATCATCCGGATAAGGGGCGAGGGCTCGATTGATCAGCTCGTTCGCGGATCGCCGGGAGGAAAAGTAGAACGCAGCGGTGTCGATGTGGTTCACCCCAAGTTCCACCGCGCGGCGCAGCACTCCGATCACCCGGTCGCGATCGCTCGGGGTGCCGTCGGCTTCACTGGTCAGGCGCATCGCGCCGAACCCCATCCGGTTGACGACAAGGTCGCCGAGCTTCCAGGTACCTGCGGACGCAGCAGTGCTCGCTTCTGAGGTCATCCGCTGAAGTCTGCCAGCTGGCTCCCGAGCGTGTACCGCCGGGGAGGATTCGCATCGCAAAACCCGGTTGCCATAGGCTATGTCGGCCCTGAATCCTCCCGGCCGGTACACGCTGCCCCGGGCCGAGGATCGACCCGGGGCAGCGTGTGACAGTCAGCTAGAACGGGTATGTTGGCGGTTGACTACGCATTGTGACCCAGCGCGTCTCGGTGAAGGCCTCGATGTTGGCGGAGGCCCCACCACACCGAGAACCGGTACCGGACGCGCCAATTCCGCCGAACGGACTGTTGGCTTCGTCGTTGACGGTTTGGTCATTGATGTGCACGATCCCGGTCGGGATCTGGTCTGCCAGGGCCAGTCCCCGGAGCGGGTCACGGGTGACGATTCCCAGCGAAAGGCCGTAGTCGCTTGCCGTGGCCAGCCGAATCGCTTCGCTCTCATCGGCGAACCGGGTCACCGGTGCCACCGGACCGAAGATCTCCTCGGTGAAAGCAGCGGACGTGGTGGAGACGTTGGAGAGCACCGTGGCCTTGTAGAAGAGATCGTCAAAAGTCCCACCTGCAGCGACTTTTGCACCCCCCTCTACGCTCGATGTCACCACTGCGTGCACTTTGTCGCGCTGACCGGCGTCAATCAGGGGACCAAGCGCCACCTGCCCCGCCGCCGGGTCACCCACCGGCAGGTGAGCAGCCTTGTCAGCAAGTGCTTCGACGTACTCGTCGTAGATCCGCTCGTGAACCAGATGCCGACCGGTGGTCATGCAGATCTGGCCCTGATGAAGGAACGATCCCCAGGCAGCAAGGTTGACTGCGGCCTCGACATCGGCGTCCGGGAGAACGATAAGCGCCGAGTTCCCACCCAGTTCCAGATGGGCCCGCTTCAAATGTCGGCCTGCGAGTTCGCCGACTTTCCGCCCCGCACCTGTCGACCCGGTGAACGAGATGACCCGAATCAGCGGATCTGTCACCATCGCCTCGCCGATGTCGGCTCCACCCGGCAGCATCTGCAGGACACCCGGCGGCAGGCCGGCCTCCTCGAAGATCCGCGCCAGCACGACCCCGCCAGTTACCGGGGTTCGCGGATCGGGCTTAAGCACGACGGCATTGCCCAACGCCAGGGCGGGTGCAACCGAGCGGATCCCCAGGATGATCGGAACGTTGAACGGCGAGATCACCCCCACCACCCCGACCGGGATCCGGCGAGCCATCGATAGCCGTGGCTGCTCGCTCGCCAACAGTTCGCCATACGAATGGCTGGTCAGCGCGGCGGCTTCATAGCACTCCTGCTCCGCGGTATGAATCGCAAACCCGACGATGCCGGGTATCGCCCCGACCTCGCGGACGTTCCACCAAGCGATCTCCTCGGCGTGCGTGGCCCACAGTTGAGCGGCCTTGCGCAGCACGGTGGCCCGTTCGACGTGCGAACGTGCAGCCCAGTCCTTCTGTGCCTCGGCCGCGCTCTGGGTCGCCTTCGCCACGTCATCAGTACCGGCCATGCCGACTCGACCGAGGACGGAACCGGTTGCCGGTTCGACGACGTCCAGAACCCCTGCAGAACCAGGAACCCAAGCCCCGCCGAGGAAAACGCAGTCAGTCCAGGTTGTTTTTTCCAGGAACACCAGAATCTCTCCTTCCACGCTGAAGTGATCCGACCCTAGGGAGGTGCGTCCGAAGAATCAACAGATCGTTTCGGTGGTTCGAACACTAATTCGACATCCGAACGTTGAGGAGCGCCTAGGTGCTCGGGTGGTAACCCAACCGGTTGGAGATCTCGTCGGCAGTGCGGCGCAGCGGCGGCTCTAGACGCGCCGTGAGCGTCTCCACGCTGGTGTTGCTCACGCCGAGATGCACAGCGACGTTGATAGCAGCGACAACCTCACCACTGCGGTCCCGGACCGGGGCGGCGAAGGAGCGCAACCCAGGCGCGAGCTCTTCGTCGTTGACGGCGAGGCCGGTTTGCCGGACTTTGCCGAGCACCGACATCAGATGCTCGCGGGCCGTGATCGTCTTGGGGCCCCGGCGAGCCATGTCGATCCGGTCCAGCAGCGCCCTGAGTACCGCCGGATCACGATGGGCGAGGAGCACTTTCCCCAGGGACGTGCAATACGCCGGCAGACGCGAACCGACGTGCAGATTGAGGTCCATCGTCAGGTGAGATCCGCGACCGCTGCGCCGCCGGTCCACGTAGATGATGTCCGGCCCGTCGGCCACCGCCATGCTCACGGTGTACCCCGTCTCATCCGCCAGCAGCTGCAGGTGTCGAGCCGCGATCCGGGTGATTTCCATGGAGTTGATGGCCGCGAAGCCCAGGTCCACGATCCTCGGGCCGAGAAAGTACTTCTTCGTGTCGGGGTCCTGCTCGACGTACCCCAGCTTGGTCAGTGTCGAGACGTACCGGTAGGTGGTGCTCTTGTGCAGATCCACGGCGCGGGCGAGGTCTGCGATACCAAGCACGGGTTTGTGCTCGCCGAAGGCGGAAAGGATCATCAAGCCGCGCTCCAGGGACTGCGAGAACCCGGCGCTTGTTGTCGGTCCGACGGCGTCCGAGGCCGATCCGTCGGCCGGCCCGATCGAGGCCTCGTCCTCCGGCATCGCTGACGCGGGGGTCACACCCTTGCGAGGTCGTGGAGAGCTCATTCCCGCATGGTAGAGAAACTCGTTTCAGTCAGTCGAACATCGTATTGATCAATCGCATCACCTTGGGGACAGATCCGGCCCGTCGGATACCATCTGAGGCGGCGAAGGCCGCTCCGCCGGTGAACCTGAAGGAGACGCCCCCAGTGCCCCGCGCGAAAACAGCCCTGGACCGCGATGGCGTCCCGGCTCACATCCTTCACCACATAGCTGGTGCCTGGGTTGAGTCGGGAACCGGCCGAGAATACGAGAATTGCTCTCCGTGGACTGGAGAGGTGCTCGGCTGGGCTGCCGCCGGCGACGCCGATGACGCACGTCGCGCCATCGAGGCCGCGCACTCCGCGTTTGCCGGGTGGGCCGCCAGCGGTCCCGGGGTCCGGCAGAAGGTGTTTCTCCGGGCTGCGGACATCATTGAGAGACGAGAGGCAGACATCCGCTCCGCCCTGGCTGCGGAGACCGGGACCGGTGGGCATTTCGCGACCATTCAAGTCAGGCTCGCAACGACGCTGCTACGCCAGGCCGCACACCTCGGCTATGAACCCGTCGGACAGGTCATTCCCTCCGACATCGCCGGAACCCGGGCCGTCGCGGTTCGACGGCCGGTCGGCGTCGTCGCGGCGATCGCACCCTGGAACGCTTCCCTGGTCCTGTCCGGTCGCGCCCTCGTAGGACCACTCGCTCTGGGTAACACGGTGGTGCTCAAGCCTTCCGAGGAGTCGCCGTTCACCGGCGGCACGCTGTGGTCGGAGATTTTCGAGGAGGCCGGGCTGCCGGCCGGGGCACTCAACGTCGTCACTCATGCCCCCGGAGAGGCTGGTCTCATCGGCGATGTGATGTTGTCCCATCCTCAGGTCCGGCGGATCAATTTCACTGGCTCGACTCCGACCGGACGCCGGCTGGCAGAAAAGGCTGGACGCTATCTCAAGCGAGCTGTGCTCCAGCTCAGCGGGCAGAACCCGCTCATCGTCCTCGCCGACGCGGATCTGGACTACGCCGTCGAGGCTGCCGCCTACGGCGCATTCGTCCACCAGGGGCAGGTGTGCATGTGCACGCGGCGAATTCTTCTGGAGAGGTCGATCGCGGCCGACTTCACGACCCGCTTCGTCGCGAAGGTGGAATCCCTTCCCATCGGCGACCCGAGGAATCCGGACACCGTCGTCGGACCCGTCATCAACAAATGGGCCCTGGCTCTGATCGAGCGTCGAGTCGAAGAGGCGCTACGTCTGGGGGCACGAGTACTGGCCGGCGGAACGGCGGAACCGCCCTGCTATCCCCCCACCGTTCTGGTCGACGTCCCGGACGGCGCGGAGATCGCGCAGGTCGAGACCTTCGGGCCGGTGGTGATCCTGGAAACCGTCGAGAGTGCCGAGCAAGCGATAGACCGCGCGAATGACTCCGATTTCGGCCTCGCAGCGGGCATTTTCACCCGGGACACCTACCGCGGACTGGAACTGGCGGCCAGGCTCCAGACAGGCATTGTGCACGTCAACGATCAACCGGTCAACGACGAGCCACAGATGCCGTTCGGTGGAATGAAAGACAGCGGCTGGGGCCGCTTCGGCCTCGGCGTCGCCGCCGAGGACTTCTCCGAACTGCAATGGGTGACCTCCCGACGCGAGCCGCGCGCTTTTCCCTTCTGAGTAGGTCTTCACGAAGGGGTTTGACGGCGGACCCGGGCGACGCGACGCCGGGAACGCAGCCACATCGCTACCCAAGCCACGACGACGGCGGCGAGAATGAGCCCATAGACCACCCGGCCGAAGATGGCCACTGGCAGCCAGATGAAGAGGAAGTGCAACAAGCCACCGATTTGCTTTGCCTCCTGGCGCAGCGCAGCGGGCATGAACCGAGCGCTGGGAGGCTTGGCCGCTGAAACGGTCGCGGCGCTCGTGGTCAGCGAAACAGCCAGGTCGACCACGTCCGCGTTCGCCGAAGGACTGGTCAGCACAACGCGGGAGCGGCCCGTATTCGGGTCCATCAGCCTGACCGTAGTGTCCACCTTGAGCCATAGGCCGTCGGCGGTCCAGGCGAGGACGTTCTTCAGGTTCACGAGCGGGTCAGCCGATATCGATATCCGGCGGGTGGGGCCGGTGATCCCACCGATCGCCACGACGTCCGACGGGACATCCTCGACGGACGCCCAGGACCGGGCATCCGGAGCCACCACCACGTCGGCGTCGGTGGTTGCACTGGGCAGTCGAATCACACCGGGCGGCAGCGATGCCTGGGGGTCCCTCCACAGCGGAACCTCGGCCAGCGCGCCCGACGTGCTGAGCAGGAGCCGCCCACAATGGCACAACTCTTTCGCCGCTCCACTTCCGACGTCGAGCGTCCAGCTCGCCGGACGACCGTCCGGCGCGACGACGGTCGCCAGCAACCGCTGTCCGTCCGGGTACCACTGCAGGTCACGCCCGCGCGAACGCGGCACGCTCAGGATGGATTCGTGAGCGTCGACGAGTCGTAGCACGTGCACCTCGCGCCCGTACTCCTGGCCATCCCACCACGCGAGCGACCGGCCGTCGGGTGACAGCACCGGGTAACGTCGGATCGGCGTAGTCACGGCAAGCGATCGGTAGGCCCGCCCGTCCGCGGACACCAGCCCGAAGCCGGCGCCCTCCTCATCCAGCACGACCGATGCCGCCTCGATCGGGCGGTCGCGCACGTCCGCCGTTCCGTCCGGCACGGGGTACACCGGCTCAGGCAATCCGGTCGGGCCGGACGACGCCTGCACCGGTTGCGGGCCAACCGCTTTCAGGTACGCCGGAACTGCGACAAACGCGACAACGGCGGTCAGTGCCGCGACAACGGCCAGAACACTGAGCAGGAAGACCCGTCCACGACGATGCGCGATCCCCCAGCCCATGCGCGAAATATCCAGGTCAGACGAGCCGCTGTCAATGACTCCGCTGCTCGATACCTCATCGGTACCGACGGGCGACGTGGCCGACCTGCGCGCCATACGACGGCCCGAAGAGCACTCGCTCCAGCAAGCCGGTGCCTGCTGCCTCGATCTGCTCGACCATTACCGTGAAAGCAGCGTCACCGTCGTAGTACGGATCGACAACGTCGATCAGCGGGTGGTCCGGTGAGACCCGAACCGCCGGGTCGAAGGAACGCAGCAAGGCAATCCGGGTCCTCGCATCGTCATCCGGTGCCCAGGACCGCAGCATCCGCGCGTGTCCCCGATCCAGCGCGATGATCAAATCCCGCTCGCGGAACCATTCGGCGTCGAACCTCCGAGCCCGATGCGCACGGCCGTCATACCCAGCTGCGGCCAAAGCACTGAGGGCGCGGGGATCCGCCAGCTCCCCCAGGTGCCAGTCACCGGTACCGGCCGAATCAACCTGGATGCCGGACATGCCGGCCCGCTCGGCGAGAGCGCGCACGACGACTTCGGCCGAAGGTGAGCGGCAGATGTTACCGGTACAAACGAAGCAAATCCGGTACGCGTACTCCATGCCGCCATTCTCTACCGCCTGCCTAGCCCGTTGCGATCACCGGCCCGCCGCCCCAGAGCAAAACTTGCTTATTTGAGTAAAGACTCTTTAAGTTTCTCAACATGATGTTGACCCAGCGCGAACGCGAGATCATCGCGCTTTTGCGCCGCGATCCGCTCGCCGGGCCGCAAGCAATTGCCGACGCGCTCGGGAGCACTCGGACCGCGGTGAACGTGCACCTATCAAACCTCGGCAAAAAGGGCGCAATTCTCGGGCGCGGGTACTTGTGCGTCAGGAGAACGCCGTGGTGGTCATCGGTGGGGCGAACGTCGACATCAAGGTTCGCAGCCTTGCACCCGTCCAGCACCGAACCAGCAATCCCGGCCGGTCGAACACCACCTCCGGCGGGGGCGGACGGAACATCGCGGAGAACCTGGCGCGGCTGGGCACCCCGACCCACCTGATCGCGTCGGTCGGGCGCGACGCCGCGGGCGAACGGTTACTGAGCGACACCCAAGCAGCGGGCGTGCGCATCGACCATGTGCACCACAGCACGCATCCGACCGGCACCTATACCGCAGTGCTCGACGCCGATGGGGACCTGGTCGTGGCCATCGCGGACATGGCGGCCACGGACGGCCTCACCCCCCAGGACCTCCAGCTCGGGCGGGAGTTGATCGCGAACGCGGGCCTGCTGGTCCTCGACGGCAATCTGTCCGCAGCCGTGCTGGCGTATGCCCTGGATATCGCCCGCACCGCCGGTGTTTCGACGGTGATCGACCCGGTGAGCGCACCCAAGGCCACCCTGCTTGCCCCGCTGCTCACCGGTGAGCGGCCGATCTTCGCCCTCACTCCGAACCTGGAGGAACTGGCAGCCATCACCGACCGCCCGGTCGGCACCGAGGAGGAGATGCTGGCAGCCGCCGTCACCCTGCACGAACGCGGCGTACAGCACGCTTGGGTACGGCTCGGCGAGCGCGGCAGCCTGCTGAGCACCGCCAACCACGGTCATACCTTCCTCACCGCACCGCCCGCCGACGTCCGCGACGTCACCGGCGCCGGAGACGCCATGCTTGCCGCCTTCGTCCACGCCCTGCTGACCGGCAGCAACCCGGTCGACGCCGCCCGCTACGGCCACGCTGCCGCAGCGCTCACCGTCGCCAGTACCGCCACGGTCCGCCCGGACCTGACCTCGCGTCTCATCGAGGACGCCCTGAATCACCCCACTCGGAGCCAGCTATGACTTTCCCGCACGCCAAACTGACCATCACCGAAGAGATCCGCACGGCGCTGCACGAGGGCCGTCCCGTCGTCGCCTTCGAATCCACCATCATCAGCCATGGGATGCCGTATCCGCAGAACGTGGAGATGGCCACTCAGGTCGAGGACATTATCCGTGCCGGCGGCGCGGTCCCGGCGACGATCGCCATCCTGCACGGCCAGCCCTGCATCGGTCTGACGCCGGCGAATCTGGACCTGCTTGCCACCAGCCCCGACGTCACCAAAGCCAGCCGGTGACAGGGGTGCTGGTGGAATGCAGGGTCGACCGCGGCCCGGCGGACGTATCTGTGCCCGGATCGACGGCTCTTTCAGTGGGGCCGAGGCCGCATCCTCGGCCCGCACCACAACCGTCACACGATCCTCGAAGGAGCCGAGCATGACCACCCAGCGAGCCAAAACCGCCACCCCGCAGCTATTCGATGCGAACCTCTTCGACGTCACAGGTCCGGTCCGGGTCAACTTCTCCCGCTCCAGCATCGCCGGCCGTCCACAGCTGTCCTACCAGGACACCGAGGTCGACGTCTCGTTCCAGGGTGACGAGCTGGACATCCAGAACACCCCGATCGGCGACTTTGTCACCGTCACCGTGCGGAGCATCCCGGATGCATTGGACCGGCGAATCACCCTGCTGGTACCGACGATCCGGCTTGCGGCTGGAGAACAGGAAGAGTTCGAAACCGTGTTGCTCGAGACAACCGACCGGTCGGCGTCCTTCGTTCCGCCGCCCGGCCCCGCCGGAGTTCTGCAGACGTACCGCATCCATCAACTGCAGGCCACCGCCCAGCACGTCGACTTCTGATCCACGAGCAGGGCCGTGACCGCAACCGATCCCCCGGTTCGGTCGCCGTCTCGGCCCACCCGCTGGTTCACCGGGCAGCTATCTGGACGCCCGCACCTCAAGGTCGATGCTGTCGCTGCCGCCGGGCCAGGTGAGTGCCACCCGCCAGCATCCGGGGCTCGGCAGGTCAACGATGGAAGGGCCCACGGGAGAAGGCAGGCCCGCCGTGACGGCGGGGCCTTTCCCGTTCAGCCGGGCAGTCATCCGGACGTCCGAACCGGCGGCTGACAGTTGTTGCCAGGCCCAGAGCACCTTGTTGTTCCGGTCGCGCAAGGGCGGAGCGAACAACGGGTCCGCGAACAGGATCGCCACCACGTTCCCACTCTGGCTGCGAACGAACGGCATAACCGGCTCCGGGTCGGAGAAACCGCCCCGAGCCCAGTCAGGCAGAACCTCACGGACAATGGTGGCCTCGCAGCCACGGCGAACCCCACGGTGACCGCCACAGCCGCCGCCGCGACGCCGCCACCGCGGAGCATCCTCCCCCGGCGCACCCTGCGGCGAACCGTTCCCGCCAGGTCCGGGTCATGCGGCGCCTGCTGAGATTGCGCGGCGAAGACGTCGGTGAGTAGGTCATCGAGCTCGTTCATCGTGATCCCTTTGGCTGGCCGGCGGGGTCGAGAGCGGCCCGTAGCCGCTGCGCGCCGCGGCTGGCGTGAGCACGCACCGTTCCTTCGCCGCAATCGAGGATCGCGGCGATGGCCGCATCGTCGTGACCCTCGTAGTGCTGCAGAACCAGAACGGCGCGCTGGTGCGGTGTCAAGGTGATGAGCGCGCGCTGAAGTTCGTCACGCAGGACGATTCGGTCGGCCGGGTCCGCAGAACTGCTTTCGGTTTGCTCCGGGATGACGTCGACGGGTTCCTCGGTGCTGCCCAACCGGCGGCGCCAGTCGAGATACGAGTTCGTCACGATCCGCCGTACGTACGCGTCGGGGTGCTCGGCGCGGGTGACCCGACGCCAGCGGCGGAAGGCCTTCGCCAGAGCGATCTGCGTCAGGTCCTGAGCGCGGTGCCGGTCGCCGGTCAGCACGAAGGCGTACTGCTCAAGCGCACGCCCTCGCGCTGCCACGTACTCCTCGAACTCCATGCCGCTCCCATCCTGCGCGCCTACTTCCTAAACGCGCAGGGGACACCGTTTTGTTGAGATGCCGTCGCCCGAAGAGTGCCTACGGCGCCGCGTCGGGGTGCGTGCCCGCCGGCACGCTGTGGCAAAACAACGACAGCCCGATGTCAGCGGCCGGTACGGGCGTACTTGGCGGCGCACCCTTTCGCGCCGCCATCGCGGCCGGAGACATCGACGCAGCTATCGCTTTGGTCTCCGACGATGTCATCTTTCGCAGCCCCGTCGTGCTGAAGCCCTATCACGGCCAGGGTTCGATTCCTTTACGCTCCACCCAGTGCCACCCAGTGCCACCCAGTGCCACCCGGCGACTGCTCGCCGCCGGGTAGCTGCTAGGTCAGTTTCCGATGTTGCTCTGCGGTCCGGCGTAGGTCTTCACCAGAGACGGCACGCTCGACGCGGGATCGAGCGTGTAGGAGTAGAAACTGCTCGGGTTGAAGGCCTCGCCATTGGTCAACTGCTTCCCGGTGCTGTTGACCACGATGCTGCCACTCTGCTTCAACTGGGCGGTGTCGTCGAAGTAGAACGGGTGGGCGACCGTGTCGAAGTAGCTGTTCTCCAGCACCATCTTGGTCGCGCCTCGGGCAAGGTTGCCGTAGCCGGTGAGATTCTGCATGTAGTTGTTGTACAGGTGCGCGTAGGCGGCGTTATCGGTGCTGGGGTTGCGGATTGCGTTGTCGTGAATCCAGTTGTGATGAATGGTCATCCGCGACGTCACGTTGTCGGTCCAGCCGATCCCGAAGGCCTTGTGCCCCTCCGCGATGATGTTCCACGACACCGTCAGGTACGACGTGTCCTTGCGGCTGTCGATCAGGCCATCGTTCATCCGCTCGATGGTGTTGTGATCGATCCAGATGTGGTCGGCGGTGTCCATGTGGATCCCGTCGTAGTCGTAGTCCTTGTCGTCCGGGTCGTCCTCGGTCATCCGGGTATCGCGGATGGTCAGGTTACGGATGATGACGTTGCGGGTGCCCGGACTGAGACTGAAGCCCCCGTGGACGATCTCGCCCTTCGTACCGACCCCGACAATGGTCTTGTTCGACGTGACCGGGATCGTGTAGCCATAGGTCGGCACGGTGATCGCGGCGTTGACTCGGATCACGTAGGGCGCGGTCGCGGTGGCGTACTTGAGCAGGTCCGCGTACGTGCTGACGGTGACGGTGGTGCCGGCCGCGCCGCCGGTGGTGCCGCCGCTGGTGGACGCGAAACCGTCAGCGGTGTTGGACCAGGTGCGTCCCGTCGACGCGGTGACGGGGTTGAAGGCCCATTGCTTGTTGCTGTTGGCGGTGCAGGACTCCTGAATGATGGCCGCGCCGGCGGCGGTGGAGGCGTCCTTGTCGCTCACGCACAGCCCGGAGGAGACACTCTTGATCTGGTAGGTCCCAGATCCCGACGCGGTGAAGGTCCAACGCTGGTTGGCGTTGCTGCCG
>JANNPJ010000447.1:0-2019 GCA_031400005.1 Kineosporiaceae bacterium
GGGATGAATCAAGTCAATAGTAGTCTGGACGACTTGCAAAGGGCAGATCCGTCGCTCGTCGCCGTACTTTTCCACGATCTCGGCGAGCTCATCGGAAACGATCTGCCGCTGCCGCGGCGGCGACGCCAGAATCGCCTCGAGATCGGCAATCACGATCTCCAGCCGGGTCAGCTCCTCGACGATCTTCTGCCGCTCGAGGGCCGCCAGTCGACGCAGCTGCATGGTCAAGATCGCGTCGGCTTGGACCTCGTCGATGTCCAGCAATCCGATCAACCCGCTGCGGGCGTCGTCCACCGTCGGAGACGCCCGGATCAGGTTGATCACTTCATCCAGCGCGTCCAACGCCTTGGCGTAGCCGCGGTAGATGTGCGCCTGCCGCTCGGCCTCCGCCAGCAGGTATCGGGTCCGCCGGACGATTACCTCGATCTGGTGGGCCACCCAGTAACGGACGAACTTGTCGATGCTGAGCGTCCGCGGCATGCCGTCGACCAGGGCGAGCATGTTCGCGCCGAAGTTGTCCTGCAGCTGGGTGTGCTTGTAGAGGTTGTTCAGCACCACCTTGGCGATCGCGTCGCGCTTGAGCACGATCACGATCCGCAGGCCGGTCTTGCCCGAGGTGTCATCGCGCAGGTCGGCGATCCCGGCGATCCGGCCGCCGTCCACCAGCTCCGCGATCTTGACCTTCAGGTTGTCCGGGTTCACCTGGTACGGCAGCTCGGTGACGACCAGGCAGGTCCGGTTCTGGATCTCCTCGACCGTGACGATCGCCCGCATCGTGATCGAGCCACGGCCGGTCCGGTACGCGTCTTCGATCCCGCGGGTACCCATGATCAGGCCCCGGGTGGGGAAGTCCGGACCCTTAACCTTCAGCAGGAGCTGGTTGAGCAGCTCCTCCTCGTCGGCGTCAGGGTTGGCCAGCAACCACTGCACACCCTCGGCGACCTCACGAAGGTTGTGCGGCGGGATCTGCGTCGCCATCCCGACCGCGATCCCGGAGGACCCGTTGACCAGCAGGTTCGGGAACCGGGCCGGCAGAATGTCCGGCTCCTGGGTCTTTCCGTCGTAGTTCGGGGAGAAGTCGACGGTGTCCTTGTCGATGTCCCGGACCATTTCCATGGCCAGTGGGGCGAGCCGGCACTCGGTGTACCGCATGGCCGCCGCGCGGTCGTTGCCCGGCGAGCCGAAGTTTCCCTGCCCGTCGATCAGCGGGTAGCGCAATGCCCAGGGCTGGGCCAGCCGGACGACGGTGTCGTAGATCGAGGAGTCACCGTGCGGGTGGTACTGGCCCATCACGTCGCCGACGATCCGCGAGCACTTGGAGTGGCTGCGGTCCGGCCGGTAACCACCGTCGAACATCGCGTAAAGCACCCGCCGGTGAACCGGTTTCAGCCCATCCCGGACGTCGGGCAGCGCGCGGCCCACGATCACGCTCATCGCGTAGTCGAGGTACGACCGCTGCATCTCCAACTGCAGATCGACCGGTTCTATTCGGCCGTGCTGGGGCAGGTTCGGGACGGTCGGCGGCTGCTCGGTCACATCAATCCTTCGTTCGCGCCGGCCGGAGGACCTTGGTGAACCCCGGCCGGGGTGCCTATCAAGTCAGAACAACAGATCCATTGGTGCGCAAGACGGTGGTTCCTGTGAACTCAGACGTCGAGAAAACGGACGTCCTTGGCGTTGCGCTGGATGAAGGCGCGCCGGGACTCGACGTCCTCACCCATCAACACGGAGAAGATCTCGTCCGCCGCCGCGGCGTCGTCCAAGGTCACTTGGAGCAGCACCCGCTGGGCCGGGTCCATCGTGGTGTCGGTCAACTCGTCGGCGTTCATCTCACCGAGACCCTTGTACCGCTGGATACCGTCCTCCTTGGGCAGTTTCCGGCCCGAGGCGATACCGGCCGCGATGACCGTGTCGCGCTCCCGATCGGTGTACACGTAGTCAGGTGCGGTTTTGCCACCCCAGCGGATCTTGTACAGCGGGGGCTGCGCCAGGTACACGTGACCGCAGTCGACCAGCGGA
>JANNPJ010000516.1:0-2676 GCA_031400005.1 Kineosporiaceae bacterium
CGGACCGGCGGGCCACGGACCGGCGGGCCACGGACCGGCGGGCCACGGACCGGCGGGCGACGACCCCGCGGGAGACGGCGTTGGCCGGGACGGGGTGCCGGGGTGAGCCGGTTGAGATGGCGCAAGTTGGGTCGGGATGTCTGGCTCGCCCGGGTCCGGTTCGCGTCGATGATCTTCGCGATCGCCCTCAGCGTGGCCGCGGTCGCGGCGTTCCTCAGCGGCAGGGCGATCCTCGGCAGGGAGATCACCAGCAACTATCTGGCCGGGAATCCGGCCTCGGCGACCCTGCACCTGCCCGGCGGGGTCGACGCCACCGACGTGCGGGCGGCGGCGACCCAACCGGGGGTCACCGGTGCGGTGGCCCGTGGTTCCCTGCTGACCAGGGTCAAGGTCGCGGGCGGCAGTTGGCAGCCCTTGCTGCTGTTCGTCAGCGCTGTCGATGACCCGCGCACGATCAGCACCGTGACGGTCGAAGACGGTGTCTGGCCGCCGACCGAGCAGGGACTGTTCCTCGAACGGACCGCGCTGCCCTATCTCGATCTCCGGCTCGGACAGAGCGTGCAGGTCCGGGCTCCGGGCGGCGGAGAGGTCAGCCTGACCGTGACCGGGTCGGTGCACGACCCGGGGGTGGCTCCGGCGTCCCAGGAACGCACCGCGTACGGGCAGGTGAGCACTGCGATGCTGGCTCGGCTCGGCCAGCCCACCCGGCTGACCGAGCTGAAGATCACCGTCGGCGACGGGCAGGGTCCGAGCGCGGATCCGGCCGAGGTCGCCGCCGTCGCCCAGCGCGTCGGCGCCGCCCTGAGCACCGGGGGACGAGCAGTGACCGGCATCGACATCCCGCCGCCGCTACGGCACCCGCACTACGGGCAGATGGTCACGGTGGGCTTCGTGCTGCTCGCCTTCGGGCTGGTGTCGCTGCTGCTCAGCTCGATCCTGGTGGCCACCATGCTCGGCGGCCTGCTGACCGCGCAGGTCCGCCAGATCGGGGCGATGAAAGCGGTCGGAGCGCGGACCGGTCAGCTGCTGGCGATGTACCTGGCCCTGGCCGGGCTGCTCGCCGTCGTCGCCACCGGGCTCGCGCTCTACCCCGGCCTGTTGCTCGGGCGCCTGTTCGCCAGGGTGGCGGGCGATCTGCTGAACTTGGACATCACCTCCTCGGCCGTACCCGCCTGGGTGATCGCCGTGGTGCTGGCCACCGGTATCGGGGTGCCCTTCCTGGTCGCCCTGCCGCCGCTGATCCGCGGCACCCGGCGCACCGTGCGCGAAGCGATCGACGATCATGGCGGTGACCCCGCTGGGCGGATCGGGCGGCTCGGCACGGCGCTCGGCCGGCTGCCCGGATTGGGCCGCACCGAGACGATGGCGCTGCGCAGCCTGGCCCGCCGTCCCGGGCGGCTGGCGCTGACCGTGGGGCTGCTCGCGGTGGCCGGAGCGACTTTCCTGACCGGGCTCAACGCGGCCAACGGCTGGGACGCGCTCGCCCAGGCCGGGGTGGCCAACCGGCACTACGACCTGGAGGTCCGACTCGACGGCGATGCTCCCGCCCAGGCACTGGTCTCCGCAGCCCAGAAGGTGCCCGGCGTCCGGGCTGCCGAGGCTTGGGGGCGCCAGGCCACGGCGGTGACTGTTCCCGGCCGGATCGACGTCGCGCACGTCTACCCCGATGATGGGCACGGCAGCTTCACCATGCTGGCACCCCCGGCCGGTACACCGTTGATCACCCTGCCGGTCCAGTCCGGTCGCTGGCTTCGCGACGGCGACACCGACGCGGTGGTGCTCAACACCACGGTCGCCGCGCAACAAGCGCCAGGGGTCAAGGTCGGCGACCGAATCCTGTTGTCCGTCAACGGCCGGCCCACCCGCTGGCAGGTGGTCGGAATCGTCTCCGACTTCGGCATCCAGGGCGCCGCCTATGTCACCGAACGCGAGTTCGCGACCGCAACCGGCGATCCTGGGAAAGCCGGAATGCTGCGCGTCGTCACCGATTCCACCGATGCCGCCGACCGGCAAGCGGCCCTCGATCGACTGGTTCGGGCGATGGACAATGAGGGCTTCCGGGTCGAGCAGGTCTTCACCACCGACGACCTACGCTCGGCGCTGAACGGCCACGTGTTCGTGCTGATCGAGGCGCTGGTGGCGATCGCCCTGATCATCGCTCTGGTCGCCATCCTCGGGCTGGCCTCGGCGATGAGCACCTCGGTCACCGAGCGCACGCGTGAGTTCGCCATCATGCACACGATCGGCGCCACCGCCAGTGCGATCCGCGGCATCGTCGTCCTCGAAGGGATCCTCACCGGGGTCGCGGGGCTGTTCCTTGCCGCTCTCGCTGCTCTGCCTCTGACCAGTGTCTTCGGCACGTTCCTGGGTCAGACAGCGTTTCGTCAGCCGCTCCCGTTCACCCTCACCCCGGCCCCGATCCTGCTCTGGACCGTGTTCAGCCTGGCCGGGGCCGCAGCCGCCACAGCGGCCGCCGCTCGCCGGGCATCCCGGCTCGTTGCTCATGGTGTGCTCCAGGCGAAGAGTTGTGAATCGATGGCCAGACTTTAAGAGTTGCGTATGAAGAGATAAACATGGTTGATTGAGATCAACTATCTCTTCAGGTGAGACAAATGGACCGGTTCGAGGAGATGCGCGTGTTCTAGCGCCGCTGTTGGCGGAAGTTCATGGCGCTGC
>JANNPJ010000527.1:0-5692 GCA_031400005.1 Kineosporiaceae bacterium
GGGCAAGCGCGCAGGAGGACTGCCGTGATCAGACCCTAATGGCCGACTCCATCGTCCCCTGTTGGCCGATTCCATCGTCGCGGCGTGGGCGCCTCAAACCTGCCGCGATCATGCACGGTTGCTCGCTTCGCGGGGCGGGGCAGCGAGCAAGCGTGCATGATCACGGGAAAGTTTGCGGCGCTGGTATCCAGGACTCCGAATTCGCCAACAAGGTCTGATCACCGCTATCTGAGACGTGCACTTCCTGGCCGGCAGAGTGCTTCATCCACCTCACCAGGTACGCGGGATGACCGCCACGCAGGCCGATGATCTGGCCGTGAAATACGAGATGACGAGCGGGCATTTTGTTGGCAGAAAATCGACTAAGCATGACTATTCAGCCACTCGACCCGGCTGAGCGCCCGGAGCAGGCTAGAGCCATGACTCTGACGAAACCCCTTGCCCGCTAACTCAACACGCTGCGACAAGCGGTGCAGACCCAACTTCGCCTGCAGCAGATTTACGTCGACCGGTATGAACTGAGTGGCATCGAGACCGCCGCGGCCGCCAGATCGCTGCGGTGGCACGGGGACCATCTGGTCGGTAGCGAACTGCCGCCGCCTCGGTGAGCCGCGAAGCCGATCTCACCTGCCGAGCCCGACGTCCATCACCTCGCCTTGGCGCTCGGGCTTGTCACTCGGGATGGCCCTGGGCCAGGTCCAGGCCACTCTGGTGATGACGAGGAGGAGTATCCCTTCGACAACGCTCCCGAGGAGGTAGTAGATCCAGGTTTCGCCGACCATCGACAGGACGACGGAGGCCAGATAGGTCAGGCTGACGACGATGTTGGCGGTTCTATTGATCCGGGCCGGGACGAGGAGCGAGACGATGACCATCAGGCTGGGGATCAGAATGTAGATCGTGGTGAGGAGCAAAAAGCGCTGATTGATCTCGAATCCCGGGCCGGAGACCTCGCCGTCAAGCACCCCCTTGATGATGTCGGCCCGCCAGAACCCGAAGATGTCGACGTAGGCGAACACGATGAGCATGCAGGTCCACAGTCCGCAAAGCACTACCTTCACATCTATTTTCGTGTCCTGTAGGCCCACTGCCCGATCCGCTGCTTGATTCGCTGCTTGATTCTCGTCCATTGACGGTTCTCCTCCTGCTGGCCAGTAGCGGCATCCGAATCTCCAGCGTGGCCCGAAAGACGGTGCAGCACACCAGCCCGGTGGCCAAACTCTGACCTGGTCAATCGGCCAGGTCAACGACTATTCGTCCGGCCGTTCCGCCACGAAGAACCTCCACCGTGACCGGGCGACTGGGCACTCTCCGCGGCCGACGCACGGGGAGCCCGCTCCCCGGAGTGACCCACGACCGGAGCCCACCCACCCGCACCGCTCGGCTCAAGGCTTTCGCCCCGTCAAACCTCCAGGCCGCACCACCCTGCTGCGCCACCCCCTGCCGCACTACCCCGCTCGGGTGATCCCGAGAGGGACGTTGGTGTTTTGGTCACCCGTGTGCATCGACGGGCACGTCGACCTCCCGCTGCGGGTCGACCGCCCACAGACCTGGCCGATCGCACCATGATCACCGAGTGCACTCGTTTATCAGGTTTGCTGACGATTCAGCCATGGCCAGTGACGCCTCCGAGTCTCAGGTGGGGTAGCGGTTCGTAGAAACTCTTTTGTTAAACGATTTTCAAGGAACCTTCACCAGGCATTGACATCAAGTGTGACCCAGGACATGATCCGGACAGCTGAAAAAATCATCAGGTTTCCTGCTTATGCATGCACGACGATAGGCGACATCGGGGCCCGCAGCAGCGGTCGACCACGTCTCAGTCATCAACACCGGAGTTGACCATGAGTACCAGGACAGTGATCGTGGTGGCGCTCGCAGGGAGCCTCGCTCTCGCCGGATGCGG
The DNA here is from genome assembly GCA_031400005.1 of Kineosporiaceae bacterium. Lineage (GTDB taxonomy): Bacteria > Actinomycetota > Actinomycetes > Actinomycetales > Kineosporiaceae > JANNPJ01. The sequence continues at coordinate 1,907 of JANNPJ010000527.1, forward strand.
TTCGGGGGGCAGCAGCGAGGTCTCGTCGGCGGACACCGGACCGATCAAGATCGGCATGGTCGCCCCGCTGACCGGCCCGTTCGCCCCATTGGGCCTCGGCGACAAGGCGGCCGCCGAGCAAGAGGTCAAGAAGATCAACGCCGCCGGGGGAATCGACGGTCGAACCATCGAACTCACCGTGAAGGACGACAAGACCGAGGTTCCGCAGTCGGTCAGTGTCTACAACCAATTCGCCAACGATCAGAGCTACAGCGCGGTGCTCTCCTCGGCGAACGTCTCTGCCTCCACGGCGATCGGCCCGAGCGCGATCAGCACCAAGACGCCCACCCTGACTCTCGGCCCGGTGTCGGCCTTCGCTGACGGCAGCAACCCTTACGCTTTCACCATTCCGGCGACCCCGGCCGTCTACGCGAAGAAGCTGATCGAGTACTTCTCCGCGAAGGGAATCAAGACCCTGTCGGTTGGCTACACCGGCAAGGACGTCTACGGGGCGACCGGCAATGAGGCGACTCTGGCGGCGGCGAAGGAGGCCGGGATCGAGGTTCTGCTCGATGCGCCCTTCGACCCAGGAGCCACCGACTTCACCCCCCTGATCACCAAGGTGAAGGCCGCGAAGGCGGACGCATTCCTGATCTGGGCCGCTGGGCCGACTCCCGTGATCATCACGAAGCAGTTGCAGGGCACCGGAATTCAGCTCTACGGCACCGGAGCGAACGCCTCCAACCTCTACATCGAGCCATCCGGCAAGGCCGCCGAGGGGGTCGTGATGAGCAGCAGCATCGCCGTCCCTGGGGCCGAACTGCCGGCCGGACCGCTGAAGACACTGGTCGACGACTTCGCGAAACCGTGGCAGGCCGCCAACAACGGGGTCTACCCGCCGCAGTTCGCCTTTGACGGCGTCACCGGAATCCAGTTGCTCAAAGCCGCGATCGAAAAGGCTGGCTCCACCGATCGACAGGCCATCCGCGATGCCCTCGAGACCCTCGACGTCCTGACCCCGACCGGGCGGTTCACCTACACGAAGACCAACCACTCCGGGCTCACGAGTGACGCCGTGGCGATCGTCAAGGTGGAAGGCGGGAAGCTTGTGGCCACCGACTTCTCCCTGGACCAGTTCGCGACCGCATTGCCCAAGTAGAACGACGCCGGAGATGACCTCAACCCAGAACGACAGCTCGGCCCAGGTCGGGATCGCCGCTCAAACCGGCGACCCGGCCGGGGCCGGTTCCCCGTTGTTGCGACTTGACCACCTTTCCCGGGCGTTCGGAGGCGTGTTCGCCACGCGCGACGTCAGCATCAACGTCCCGCGTGGCGAACTACGCGGAATCATCGGACCCAACGGCGCAGGCAAATCCACGCTGTTCAACCTGATCAGCGGCCACCTTCGGCCAGGCTCGGGAACCGTGACGTTCAACGGTCGGCGCATCGACGGGCTGGCCCCGCACCGACGGGCTCGACTCGGCATCGCCATCGTTTTCCAAGGGGCACGGCTATTCCCCCGGATGAGCGTGCTGGAGAACGTAATGGTCGGCGCCCATGCCCGAACCCGGGCGGGCCTGGCGTCGTCCGTGCTGAGGCTACCGAGCCAGCGGGCGGAGGAACGCCAGATCGTCGAATCGTCCCGCGACGCTCTGCGGCAGGTGGGCCTGGCCGACTGGGCGGACCGCGCCGCCGAGACCTTGCCCCTTGGCCAGCAACGCAGGCTTCAGGTCGCTCGGGCCCTGGTGTCCAATCCGGATCTGTTGCTGCTCGACGAACCGGCGTCCGGCCTGCGGGCCGGTGAGCGAGCCGACCTGGCCCAACTGCTCCTGGATCTGCGCTCCACCGGCGTGACGATCATGCTCGTGGAGCACGACGTCGGAATGGTGACCCGGCTCGCCGACACGATCACCGTGCTCGACCTCGGCGAAGTGATCGCCGAAGGCACCCCGGACCAGATCCGCCGCAATCAGCGGGTTATCGACGCCTACCTCGGAGTGGAGGCACCAAGTGCTGGACGTTGAACAACTCGTCGTCCGATACGGCTCGGCGATCGCACTGGACGGCATCGACATCCAGGTGCAGCGTGGCGAGCGGGTCGCGCTGGTCGGCCCGAACGGTGCCGGCAAATCGACGCTGGTGAATGCGATCAGCGGGATCGTTCCAGCCAGTTCGGGCCGGATCAGCTGCGAGGGCCGGGTCGCGCAGGTGCCGGAGGGACGGCAGATGTTCGCCGAGATGACGGTCGAGGACAACCTGCTGCTCGGAGCCTGGCGCTCGAAGGGCCGACGCGACCTGTCCGGCGTCCTCGAGCTGCTGCCGGACCTGGCGCGGCTGCGACGGCAGGTCGCCGGCACGCTCTCCGGCGGCCAGCAGCAGATGGTCGCCGTCGGCCGGGCGCTGATGGCCGACCCCGACCTGCTGGTGATCGACGAGCTCTCGCTGGGACTGGCCCCACTGGTGGTGGCCGACCTGGCGGCCCACCTTTGCGCGCTGAACGCCGAGCGCGGCACCACGATCCTGCTGATCGAGCAGGAGGTGACCCTGGCCTTCTCGGTCTGCTCACGCGCTTACGTTTTGGAGGCAGGCCGGATCGTTGCCGAGGGACCGAGCGACGAATTGGCCCGTAGCCCGGTGGTCCTGCAGGCGTACCTGGGCGGACTGTCCGCACCAGCCGAGGCGGAGGAGGTCACGTCATGACCGCGTTCATCACCTATCTCGTCTCCGGCATCGCCATCGGATCCTCCTTTGCCCTGGTGGGTAGCGGTTTCGTGATCGCCCATCGGGTCACCCGAGTGATCAACATGGCGCAGGGATCGGTGGCCGTTCTCGGTGCACTGATCTCCTACTCGCTGCTGCGGGGGATCCTCCCGCACGGGTTGGCGGAGCTCGTAGCCGTGCTGGCCAGCGCTCTGATCGGGCTGCTGGTCGGCGTGATCGCGATCGGCAAGCCGGGCACTAATCCACTGATTTCGTTGATCATCACTCTTGGAGTTTCGATCTTCGGCTCCGCGGTGATCATCTTGCTCTGGGGGCAGGATCCGGTCTCACCACCGGGCCTGACCGGCACGGTGGAATTCCTCGATGTGAGCATCGAGCGGCAGCGAATCCTGATCATCGTCGTCACGTTGATCACGTTCGCGGCGCTGAACCTTTTCCTGTCGCGAACTTTCACCGGCAAAGGGCTGACCGCCTGCGCATCAAACCCGCTCGCCGCCCGGCTGGTCGGGATCGACGTCCGTCGGATGGGCTTCGTTGCCTTCGCCGTGGCCGGGGCGTTGGGTGGCCTGGCCGGCATCCTGATTGCCCCGACTGGCGCCGTCTCCTTCTCGTCCGACTTGCCGCTGGCGCTGAGCGGATTCGCCGCCGCTATTTTCGGTGGGCTGAACAGTCCGCTGCGCACGCTCGCGGGTGGGTTGGCACTCGGGATCACGGGTCAACTGGTGGCCGGGTACGTCGAGGGATCGTTCCAGACCGAGGTGGCTCTCGCGATGATGCTGGCGATCATGGTGTTGCGCAGCAAGGACTTCATCCTGGAGGAGGCTCGATGAACGCCGATGTGAATCCCGAGATGAGTCGTGCGCGGAGCTGGCTGGGCTCGCGTTCGGGTGGCAGTTCGAACAACGCGAGGATCGGGCGAGCAGCTGGTCTGATCGCTGTTATCGCCGCGGGTCTGGCTGCCCCGCTTGTGGTTTCGGATCTGACCTTCCTGGTGAACATGGCGCTCGCTGCCATCGTCGTCACCGGCCTGTCGTTACTGATGGGGTATGCCGGTCAGGTGTCACTCGGGCAGGGTGCCTTCCTGGC
>JANNPJ010000532.1:0-26759 GCA_031400005.1 Kineosporiaceae bacterium
ATCAGTTTCAGCCGGTGCGCGTACCAGGCGCCTTGGATCCCGGCGGTGCGGTCCAGATCGGTGAGCAGGTGGTAGTCGCTCAGGTGCGGGATACCGGCATCGGCGGCGGCCAGCGCGATCGTTGAGGAAGCCACCGACATCACCGTCGGGGCGGGCAGCGGCCCCGGCCCGAACTCGGACTCGGACTCGGGCTCGGGTTTGGTTCCGGGTTCGGGTCCGGGCTCGGGGCCCGGGACGGACTCCGCGTCGGATGGAGGTCTGGGAGCGGGCAAGGTGATGACGACGGTGTGGCCGGTGTGACTGTCACCGTTCCGGCGGCGACCGGTCGAAGGGCCGGTGTTACGGCTGCCGGTTTGGCCGCTGCCGGGCGGAGGGCTACTGGCGTCGCCGCTAGTCGGGAGCTTGTTACGGCGGTCTCGGGGTTCAATGTGTTCGATCATACGTTCGAGCCTACCCAATGGCCGCGAACCGTCAACCGTCAAATGAAATCTGTGGATAACCTAAAATGGTTGTGGATAAACACTTTTGCCAATAAACCCCGGCTAGGCTCGCCCGCGTGGTCATCTGGCTGACCGCAGGCCGAGCGGTGTTGTGAGGCGCGCCTCGGGAGGGCTGTCCGATGGGGTGTGCCGTCGGAAGGGTCTGCGAGCCGCCGCACACCACCATGTCGTCAAGATCGGCCAAGGCGGGTGAAGCCATTGAGGACCCTGCTGGGTTATTGGCTGAGCCCAAGCCCTCGTGATCATGCACAAAGTGACACGTCCGCTGCACCCTCGACTTCGTCGCGCGTAATGACCCCCTAACCGGGTCAAACCGCGCGACCACTTCGACGCAGCCCTCGAGCAACCGTGCAGGATCACGGCAAATGGAGGTCTCCTTCGCCGCAGACGGGGAATTGGCCAGCAGGGTCATTGAGGCGGTGAAGCCATTGAGGCGGGGAGCCATGAGGTGGAGGTCATTGAGGTGGGAGGTCATTGAGGTGGGGAGGCCAATTGAGGTGGGGAGGCCATGAGAGGGGGAGGTCATTGAGGTGGGGAGGCCATGAGGCGGGAGGGCATTGAGGCGGGGAGGCCGTCAAGGTGGAGGGCGCAAGCGTAAAGGGGGAGGGCGCAAGCGAAGGAAGGCTGTTGAAAGTGCGAAGGGTTGAGGCCGCAACTATTTCATCGTCGGGTGGCGGTGGCTAGACTGCGGTGCTCCATGATCGATGCTGTGCCGATGACGATGGCAGCCGACGACCGCCGACGGCTGATGCCGGCTGATGCCGGGAACCGACGGGAGATGTCGTGACAAGGACTGCCGTGGTCAGGGCTGCTTTGGTGAGGACTGCTGGAGTGACTGCACGTGTCTCATGCCCGCTCGAGTTGGCTCCTCGATGACCCACCGACCGGTGAAAGTTGCTGTGCTGGGGGCTGGTTCGTGGGGGACGACGGTCGCCTCGCTGGCTGCGGGGAACGTTCCGACGGTGCTGTGGGCGCGGAACCCCGAGGCCGCTGAGGAGATCAATCAGCGGCATCGGAACAGCCGGTATCTGCCGGATCTCGACCTGCCCGAGAGTTTGACCGCGACGTCCGACTTGGAGAAGGCGGTGTGGGACGCCGACGTGCTGGTGGTCGGCGTTCCTTCCCACGGATTCCGGAATACGCTGATCGAGGCCGCACCGTTCGTCCGGCCGTGGATACCGGTGGTCAGCCTGACCAAAGGGCTGGAGCAGGAGACCGATCTGCGGATGACGCAGGTGATCGAGGAAATCCTGCCTGGGCATCCAGCCGGTGTGCTGGCCGGGCCGAATCTGGCCCGCGAGGTGCTCGCCGGGTACGCGGCGGCAACGGTGATCGCGATGGCGGACGAGCAGGTCGCCCGGTCATTGCAGGGCATTTTCGCCAGCCGGGCCTTCCGGGTCTATCGCAGTGACGACGTCCTCGGGTGCGAGATCGGTGGCGCGCTGAAGAATGTGATCGCGATCGCGGCGGGAATCGGTATCGGGCTCGGCGTCGGGGACAACACTCGGGCCATGGTGATCAGCCGGGGTCTGGCTGAACTCACCCGTCTCGGCAGCGCGATGGGTGGTGACCCGCGGACATTCTCCGGTCTGACCGGGCTCGGAGATCTGATGGCCACGTGCATCAGTCCACTCAGTCGCAACCGCAGAGTCGGCGAACTGCTGGCCGCCGGCCGCACCGTCCAGCAGATCACCGATGAGATGACCATGGTGGCCGAGGGCATCAAGACCTGCCGGGTGGTGATGAACCTGGCCGAGCGACTGGCCGTCCCGATGCCGATCTGCGCCGAGGTCAATGCCGTCGTCCATCATGGCCGCACGGCGCAGGAGGCCTATCGTGGTCTGGGTCGAGTAGCTCCCGGGTCAGAACATGGCCCGGTCTGAGCAGGTGAGTCTGAGGATCTAAGGTCGGGCGCATGGAAAAGCGAACTCTGGGCAGGACCGGCCGGTCCGTCGGCGTTGTCGGGCTCGGCGCGTGGCAGCTTGGCGCAGACTGGGGCGAGGTCGACGAGGCGGACGCGATGGCGACGTTGCACGCCGCAGTCGAGGCCGGAGTCACCTTCATCGATACCGCCGACGTTTATGGTGACGGCCGTAGCGAGCGACTGGTCGGCCGATTGCTCAAGGAGGTGCCAGACGCCGGCCTGACCGTCGCCACAAAGATAGGACGACGTGCGGACCCGTTCACGCCGGAGTCGTTCACCAAGGAGAACTTCAAGGCGTGGCTCGACCGCAGCCGGTCCAATCTTGGCGTCGACACCATCGACCTGGTGCAGTTGCACTGCCCGCCGACCCCGGTGTACTCGATGGACTCGGTCTATGACGCGCTGGACCACCAGGTGGCGAAAGGTCGGATCGCCGCGTACGGGGTGAGTGTGGAGACCTGCGCCGAAGCCCTGACGGCGATCGCTCGACCGGGAGTAGCAAGTGTCCAGATCATCCTGAATTGCCTGCGGCAGAAGCCGTTAGAGCAGGTGTTGCCCGCGGCGCACTCCGCCGGGATTGCGATCATTGCCCGCGTGCCGCTTGCCAGTGGCCTGCTCACCGGCAAGTACGACGAGAACACCACCTTCCCAGCCGATGACCACCGCAACTACAACCGCGCCGGTGCGGCCTTCGATGTCGGCGAGACGTTCGCGGGCGTGCCGTTCGACGCCGGAGTCCAGGCCGCGCGCAAACTGTCGCTCGCCGTGCCGGACGACGCGACTACCGCGCAGACCGCACTCCGCTGGATCATCGACCAGCCGGCGGTGAGCGTGGTGATTCCCGGTGCCCGTTCGCCCGAGCAGGCCCGAAGCAATGCCGCCGCTGCTGACCTGGCCGAACTCAGTGACGACGTCCGTGGTGCGATTCGGAGGATCTACGACGACGACATCAAGCCGCTGGTCCAGGACCGCTGGTAGCTCGTGGACTCGTTACGCGTGAGTACCGCAGTGGATACCGAACCGGAGGCGGTCGGATTCGATGCCGACCGGCTCGCTGCGGTGGGCCGCTTTCTCCGTCGGTATGTGGACGACGGGCGGTTGCCGGGGTGGTCGCTGCTGGTCAGCCGGCACGGCCGAATTGCTGACGCCTCGATATACGGGCGACGGGATCTAGAAGCCGATCTGCTCATCGAGCCGGACACCCTGTTCCGGATCTACTCGATGACCAAGCCGATCACCTCGGTGGCCGCGATGATGCTCTATGAGCAGGGCGCGTTCGACCTGAACGACCCGGTCAGCCGCTTCATCCCGGCCTTTGCCGAGCCCCGGGTGTACGTCGGTGGTCCGGCCAATAACCCGGCCACCGTGCCCGCCGTCGAACCGATCCGGATGCGTCATCTGCTCACCCACACCTCCGGTCTGACCTACGGCTTTCACCGAGTGCACCCGGTGGACGAGATCTACCGAAGGCAGGGATTCGAGTGGGGTGCACCGGTCGGGATGGATCTGGCCACCTGCTGCGAGTCCTGGGCGAAGATGCCGCTGCTGTACCAACCGGGTGCCGAATGGGTCTATTCGATCGCAACCGACGTGCTCGGCCGGGTGATCGAGGTCCTCTCCGGACAGTCGCTTGATCAGTTCTTCCGGACCCGGATCCTGGATCCGCTCGGAATGACTGACACCGGTTTCACCGTGCCCGCGGACCGGCAGGATCGGCTGGCCGCCCTGTACACCCCGGATCCGGACACCGGCGCGGCCTCCCGGTACGACACGATCGGCGTCGCAGCGATCAAGGGTGACCGGTTCCTGTCCGGAGGGGGCGGCCTGGTCAGCACGATCGGGGATTATCACCGGTTCGTCCAGTTTCTCTTGCGGGGCGGCGAATCGGAGACCGGCGTCCGCCTGCTGGGGGACCGCACCCTGAGTTACATGACCCGCAATCATCTGCCCGGTGGCGTCGATCTGACCACCTACGGCCGGCCCTTGTTCGCCGAGACCCGCTACGACGGGATGGGCTTCGGCCTCGGGTTCTCCGTGCTGATGGATCCGGTGGCCAACGGCACCATCGGTACCGCTGGCACGGTGGCCTGGGTGGCGTCGCGAGCACCTCGTTCTGGGTCGACCCGGCGGAGGATCTGGCGGTGATCTTCATGACTCAGTTGCTGCCGTCCAGCACATATCCGGTTCGCCAGCAATTGCGGCAGTTGGTCTATGCGGCGCTGACAGGCTCGTCAGGCTAGATCAAGGAAGCCCGGCGAAATGTCGAAAGTGCAGTGTGGAGTGGGTGCGTTTCCAGCTTGAACCTCGTGACGAGCGGAATGCTGCCCGGACCGCGGCGTGGATCAGCCTGGTGTCCGCCGTCGTCATCACGGTCTCGAACCTGCTCATCCCGCTGTCGCTGAGCGACCGGGTGAAAGCGATCGTGCTCACCGTGCCACTAGTCGTCATCGGCGGTCTGCTCATCTGGCCGGGCTTCCGGCACAAGGCGGTCCTGGTGTTGGTGTCCCCCTTGCTTGGGGTCATCATCACGGCCGGGCTCAATCTGGCCACGCATGACGTCTCGGCCGGAGCGCAGGTGGGGTTCTGCCTGCCGGTGCTCTTCGGTGCATCGCAACTGCGGTTCCTCGGTGCCTGCCTGGTAGCGGTAGCGGCCATCGTCGGGGACGCCATCGTCGTTTCGCAGTTGCGCCCGAACGGCGGTGGGGTCGTTGACGTCGTCAACTTGTCCCTGGTCCTGCTGCTGATGACCGGGCTGCTGGTGCAGGCCGGACGGCGGCAGGATCGGCTGGTCGCGCTGCTGGAGAGCCAGGCGTCTCTCGACCCGCTGACTGGTCTGGTCACCCGGCGGATACTGGACGACGCGGTGCGGCAGGCGCTCGCCGAGCCGACCGGTCGCGCTGGGACGGCGCTGATCCTGGTGGACGTTGACCACTTCAAGTCGATCAATGACACCTACGGACATCCCGTGGGGGATGACGCCCTGGTGCACATCGCGCGGGTTCTTGGCCGGCATTCCCGCCCGGACACGGTGATCAGTCGGCTGGGTGGGGATGAGATTGCGGTGCTCCTGGTCGGCTGCACGGAGGAAGTAGCGCAGAAACGGGCGTACGAGTTCCTGCAAGCGATGCGGGACAACCCGCTGACGTTGTCCGGCGGGACCGAGCTGACCATCTCGATCAGCATCGGGCTGGCGCATTCGCCGTCCAGTGAGTCACATCTGCGGGAGCTGTACGCGGCCGCTGATGCCTCGCTGTACGAGGCTAAGCGCAGTGGCCGTGGCCGGGTCGGTCGGTGCTCAGCCGGCTTTCCGATGTTCGAGGGACCACCGATCATGGCCGACTCAGATGGCGTTCCGGTTCGCTGACTACAGGACGCTCGGTATCGACGCTAACCGGACCCGCGTGTTGTCATATTCGGTAATGGAGTAAGCGGCGAGCGCCACTGTCACATCGATCGGCCAGCCCTCCTCGCGGCTCTCGACCGAGATGTCCGGGTGATTGCCGAATCGTCCCTGAAAGAACAGTGTCAGCAGCTGTTCTGGAATTTCCTGCTGGGCCTTGCCACCAGCATCGTGCAACACCGTGTCGTTATGGTCACTTTGGTCGTTATGGCCGTCGGTGACGTGGTGCTTGTCGTCCGGCCTGTCGTCGTCCTGAAGTGACACGAGGAACCGGCCGAGCGACAGATTCACTTCCATCAGAATCTGCGCGAAATGCGGAGGATCTGAACATCCGCCCAGGAAAGTGAATCCGGGGCTCGCGCCGAACCAGTGTGGCGGGACATCGGACAGGTGCAGGAGGTGCAGGCCGAAATAATCACCGGTAGAAATCGGATCATCGAAGGCGCGGAGGTTGCCGTCGCCGACGACGATCACGTACTGGTCCAGCGGCACGCGTGGGTGAGCTTCAGTGATCACCTCCCGGTAGAACCGCATCCGTGGGGCCAGGGACTTTCGGACGTCACGGACGCACTCGACGTGCGCCAGGCCGCCCGTCGAAGTCTCGAAAACCCACAGGTCCGCTGGTCTAAGGACGAAGTCTGGGGACATCTGCGGCAGGAACCTCATCGCCCCACTGGTCGGCCGCCCGACGAGACGAGGGTAGCGTGTTTCACTCATGACGGCAGTCTTGCGCAAGCCAGCGACAAGCCTGTGAAGTTATCCACAGCAAGGGCTTTCAGTAATCCGGCCATCCACAGGTCAGGAGCGCAGGCGGGTCATCGTCGGGTCGAAGAGGGGCTCAGCGGCGACGGTGGCCGGCAGTCGCTGGTCGAAGTAACCGATCTCGAGCTGCTGCCCGGGAACCGACAGTTCCGTCGGTAGCCAGGCATAGGCGATGGAACGGCCGATGGTGTAACCGTAGGCCGCGCTCGTCACGTAGCCAACGCAGGCATCGCCGGCGAACACCGGCTCCTTACCCAGCGCGATGCCGTCGGTCGAAGACCCCGGCGCGGCGTCCACCAGCAGGCAACTCAGCTTTCGCCGGACGTCGCTGCGCCGGGCGACGGTCGCTTCCCGGCCGAGGAACGAGTCCTTCTGCAGCCGGACGGCGAAACCAACACCTGCCTCCCAGGCGTCGTGCTCGTAGGTCATGTCGGTGCCGAACGAGCGGTACCCCTTCTCCAGCCGCAGGCTGTTGAAAGCTCCTCGGCCGGCGGCGATGACACCATGATCTTGACCGGCGGCCCAGAGCGTGTCCCACAGTTTCAGGCCGAGGTCGGCGGTGGTGTAGAGCTCCCAGCCGAGTTCGCCGACGTAGGACAGCCGCAGCGCGGTCACCGGAACGTTGCCAATCGCGAACTGCATGCCCCGGAAGTACGTGAAGTGCTCGTTGGAGAGGTCCGCCCGGGTCAGCGGCGCCAGCAGATCGCGCGCCAGCGGGCCCCAGAGCCCGATGCAGCAGGTGCCCGCGGTGATGTCCCGGACCTGGACGGTGCCGTCGGCCGGCAATCGGCGGGCTAGCCAGTCCAGGTCCAAGGCGCCGTTCGCACCGACCTGGTAGGTGTCTCGGCCGAGCCGGGCGATCGTGACGTCACTGCGGATGCCGCCGTTGGAGTCGAGGAACAGGCCGTAGGTCACCGACCCGATCGACTTGTCCACGTTGCCGGTGAACAGGTCCTGAAGGAAGGCAGTCGCACCGCGACCGGACACCTCCAGTCGCTTCAGCGCCGTCATGTCGTACATCGCCACCCGCTCGCGGGTGACCTGCGCCTCGGCGGCGACGATTGGCGACCAGTAGCGGGCCGCCCAGGGGTCCGGCGTCGGCACGGTCCGACCGGCCACCAGGGCGGCATTCGCCTCGTACCAGTGCGGCCGTTCCCAGCCGGAGGCCTCCAGGAAGACCGCCCCGAGCGCCTCCTGGCGAGGATGAAAAGGGCTGGTACGCAAGGGCCGTGGCGCTTCCATGGGCTGCAGTGGGTGTTTGATGTCGTACACCTCGACGAAGTTCTGGCAGTCCCGGGCCAGCACGTAGTCGGGAGCGAGCTGGTGTGCCTCGAACCGGTTGACGTCGCACTCGTGCAGATCGAACGACGAGCAATGGCCGTCCACGATCCATTCGGCCATCGCCCGACCGACGCCGGCCGAATGGGTGACCCAGACCGCCTCCGCCACCCAGAACCCCTGGACGTCGAGAGCCGGCCCCAGTAGCGGGAAATCGTCGGTAGTGAAGGAGAACAGCCCGTTGATTCCCTCGTCCAGTTTGGCATCGGTCAGGGCCGGCAGCAGCCGCTGCGACTCCTGCCAGGCCGCAGTGAAATCCGGCTCGGTGAACGGCAGGACGGACGGCATGGCACCGGCGCCACCGGATGCTTCGGCCTCGGCCACGGACCGGATCTCGAACGGGGAAACCGGCATCGGGTCGTGGCCGTAGTAGCCGATCCCGATCTGGTCGAACCGGTCGCGGTAGTAGAGGTCGGCGTCCTGGTGGCGCAGAATCGGGCGGACCGACTCCTGCTCCTGACCGGCCAGCGCGGGGATCGGGCCGGTCCAGGCCAGCTGGTGGGCAAGCGGGGTGAGCGGCAGGTCCAGGCCGACCATGGCGGCCACCTTGGGCCCCCAGAACCCGGCGCAGCAGACCACCAGATCGGCCGGGAGTTCGCCGCGGTCGGTGACCACTGCCCGGACGACGCGCCCGGTCCCGCCGTCCTCCGCCGGCTCGGTGCGAATATCCGTCACCTCATGGCGTTCCAGCAATCGGACGCCGCGAGCCTGCGCCCGGCGCAACTGCGCCTCGACGGCACGCACGGATTTGGCCAGCCCATCGGTTGGTACATGCAGCCCGCCGAGCACCAGGTCCGCCTCGAGCAGCGGGTACAGCTCGAGGCATTCGGCGGTGGACAGCAGCCGCGCATCAAGCCCCCAGCCGGTGGCCCAGCCGTGCCGGCGGTGCAGCTCGGCCTGCCGCTCGGGGGTGGTGGCGATCTCCAGGCCACCGACCTGGAGGAAGCAGGGCTCGCCGTCCAGCTCCAGGCCGACCAGCTTCTCCACGGTGTACCGCGCCAGCTCGGTCATCGTCTTCGAGCCGTTGGTCTGGAACACCAGACCGGGCGCGTGCGAGGAGGAGCCACCGGGGCTGGGTAGTTCGCCCTGGTCGACGACGGTGATGTCGTCCCAGCCGCGGGCGGACAACTCGTCAGCGAGTGACGCGCCGACGATCCCCGCTCCGATGATGACGACCCGCGGTCCGGTCATGACAGCCTCCAGTGCGTAATGCGCAACATGATTCATCATGTGCAACATGACTGTCCCTCGTCAGGGGTTGCCTGGTCAAGAGATTCACGCCCAAACCAGCTCCGCCCCCCAAAGCTCTGGGGGGCGGAGCGGCTGGATCAGCCGGGATTAGGCAGATTAGCTAGCGGCGGTCCAGGCCTTCACCTTGTCGGGGTTGGCGTCCACCCACTTCTTGGCTGCTTCCTCGTCCGACAGCTTGTCGCCGGCGATGTACTTGGCAACCAGGTTCTGGTCGGCGTTGGTCCAGGTGAAGTTCTTGATCAGGTCCGCGGCCGGGCTACCGGAGTTCATGAACTCGGTTCGGGCGATCTTTTTCAACGGTGTGGGCTCGTAATCGCAGGCCGCCTTCTGCTTGTCGGCCTTGCAGGTCGCGGCGTCCCACTTCGGCAGGTTCACCCGCACCAGGCCCAGGTCGACAAGCTTCCACTGCGGGTCGTAGAAGTAGCCCAGTAGTGGGGTCTTCTTGGCGGTCGCCTGATCGAACGCGGTGATCAGGGCAGCCTCGCTGCCGGTGTAGACCACCTTGAAGTCCAGCTTCAGGTTCTTCACCAGCGCCTCGTCGTACGAGACATAGGACGGGTCGCCGTCCAGGAGCTGGCCCTTGCCGCCGGATTCGGAGGTCTTGAACAGCGACGCGTACTTGTTCAGGTTCTTGTAGTCGGTGATGTCCGGGTACTTTTCCGCCATCCACTTCGGCACGTACCAGCCGATCAGGCCCTCGTTCCCGTTCGGACCGACGACCTGGGCGACCTTGTCCGTGTCGACGTACTTCTTCTCCAGTTCCGGGTGGCCCCAGTCCTCGATGATGACGTCGACCTGACCGGTGCCGAAGCCCTGCCAGGAGACCTCCTCCTTGAGGTCCTTGGTCTCCACGGTGCAACCCAGGTTCTTCTCGGCCACGTACTTGACGACGGCGACGCTGGCCTCCATGCCTACCCAGGGATTCACCGCCATGTTGACCGTTCCGCACTTGGCGGCCTGGGAGGACGACGGCGCCGCGCTCTCGATGTCGCCACCGCCGCAGCCGGCGAGAAGCAGGGTGGCGCTGAACGCGGCGGCTCCCGCAGTGAGCACGCGGCGGGTGGTGGTCGTCCGTAACACGGTGTTCCTCCTGTTGTGGAGCGGGGTTTTGTGGAGCGGATTCAAGTGGAACCGATTCAAGTGGAACCGATTCGAGTGGAGCCGGGTCTAGTTCGGCCGGGCTCGATGCGCCGCTGCCTGGGTGATCTGATTGAACATCACGCCCAACAGCACGATCGCGATTCCTGCGGCCAGCCCTTTCCCGTACAGCGAGAGGTTCGAGAAGCCGGCGACTACCTGATAGCCGAGGGCCTGCGCCCCGACCAGGCCGCCCACGACGACCATCGACAGTACATAGCAGAGGCCCTGATTCACCGCCAGAATCAACGACTCCTTGGACATCGGTAGCTGCACCTTCGTGATCTGTTGCCAGCTGGTCGATCCCGCCGCGGTACTGGCTTCGACGGCGGCAACCGGCACGGCGGCGATGCCGTCCGCGACTACCTTGATCGACACCGGTGCCGCATAGACGATGGCGGCCATGATGGCGGTGAATCGACTCGAGCTGAACAGCGCCAGGAACGGCACCAGGTAAACAAAAGCCGGCATCACCTGGGCGCCATCAAGCACGGGCCGGAGGACCGCATCGGCGCGGCCATCGCGAGCCATCCAGGTGCCGACGACCACCCCGAGCGCCACCACCACGGCGGTAGCGACGACGGTTTGGGCGAGGGTCGCCATCGCATCCTGCCAGAGCCCGGTCCCGAGCAGTAGGCCCAAGCAGATCGCGACGATCACCGTCGTCCTCGGATCGGCGAGTACCCAGGCCAGCGTCAGGACGACGATGGCGACCAGGAACCAGGGCGACTCGGTGAGTAGCGTCTGGATCGGCTCGATCACCAGCCACGTCATGGCGTCCTTGAACCCGCCGGTCAGGCCGGAGGCGTTCAGCTGTACCCAGCTGGTGGCCGTGGAGGTGTGCTTGGCGATGTCGCTGCCAATGTTGATGTCGACGCCACTCAGCGTGGACGGAAAGTCCGCTGCCCAGAGGTAGGTCCGGGACAGGTAGACGGCGAACAGTGCAGCCAGGGCGCCGACGGCCAAGCCGGGCTTGCGGAGTCGGGTTGCCAGGGCCGAGCGCTTGCGGGCGATCTCGGCCCGGTGACCGGCGGCGGTGGTGATCCGGTCCAGCACGATCGCCAGCACGACGATCGCCAGGCCACCGTTGAAGGCGGTACCGACGTCCAGAATGGTCAGGGCTTTGAGTACGGTCTGGCCGAGCCCGGGTGCGTTGATCAGCGCGGCGATGGTGACCATCGAGAGCGCAGCCATGATCGTCTGGTTGATGCCCAGCACCGTGGTCCGCCGGGACATCGGCAGCAGCACGCCGGTCAATTGCTGACTCCGGGTGGCCCCCAGCGACTCCGACGCCTCGACGCTCGCGGTGGGCACGTTGCGGATGCCGTGCGCGGTATAGCGGATTACCGGTGGCACGGCGTAGAGCACTGTAACGATCACTGCGGAGGTGGGACTGATCAGGAAGAACAGCGTGATCGGCGACAGGTAGACGAAGCTCGGCAGGGTCTGCAGGAAGTCGAGAACTGGAGTGATCGCCTGGTAGACCCGGTCCGAGAGCCCGGCCCAGACCCCGAGCGGGATGCCCACCAGGAGGCACAGCAGCACCGCGGCGAAGGTCAGGGCCAGGGTGTCCATGCTCTCCTGCCACAGGCCCTGCAGGCCGAGGAAGGTGAAGCCAATCACTGCGAGGATCGCCGTGCGGATGGTTCCGATTGCCCCGGCGACCAGCGCGATCAGCGCGATGACGCCGAGCCAGCCGATCACCGGCACCGGCCGCCCGTAGGCCGGTTGCGCGATCAGGTTCTGCAGCAACTCGACGAACCAGTCAATCGCCGTCCTGACCGCGTCCACGCCATAGATGAAGATCGGGTTGTCGTCCCGGGCGTTGGCGATGGTGTCCCGGACGTCGTTCAGCCACACGTGCAGGCCGCTGATCTCCTGTGGGCCTAGCGGCAAGGTCCACTTACCGCGAAGCGCGGCGGCCAGAACCAGCCAGACGACGAACACGCCCGCCAACAGGAGGCCGCGACCAGGCCGGCGGCGGACCAGACCGACTGTGGCAGTGAGCGCCGTCATTATGCGGCTCCTCCGGCGATGACGGCCAGGATCTCTTCGTCGCCAACGATACCCAGCAGCCGGCCGTCCTGGACCACCTTGACCGGCTTCTCCGCAGCCAGCACCGCGCGAGTGGCTTCCTTGATCACGACATCGGGCCCGAGCTCGGGTCCGTCCAGCGGGTCGGCGTCCGTCGGCGGGCGCATGATCCAGCGCAGCGTGAGGACATCGGCTTTGGGGACGTCGCTGACGAAGTCGCGAACGTAGTCGTCGACGGGTGCTCCGACCAGCTCGTCACCCGTGCCGAGCTGGACCATCTTGCCGTCGCGCATGATCAGAATGCGGTCGCCGAGCCGGAGCGCCTCAGACAGATCGTGGGTGATGAAGACCATCGTCTTGTTCAGCTCGCGGTGCAGCCGGATCACCTCGTTCTGCATGTCCCGGCGGATCAGCGGGTCGAGGGCGGAGAACGGCTCGTCGAAGAACAGGACGTCGGGCTCGACAGCGAGCGCCCTGGCCAGCCCGACCCGCTGTTGCATGCCACCGGAAAGCTGGTCCGGGTACGAGTTCTCGTACCCGGCCAGGCCGACCAGCTCAATCACTTCCATCGATCGGCGGCGGCGGTCGGCCTTGCTGGCGCCGCGCACCTCGAGGCCGTAGCCGACGTTGTCGATCACTTGCCGGTGCGGCAGCAGGCCGAAGTTCTGGAACACCATCGAGAACTTGTGACGACGTAACTCGCGCAGTCGCTTGGGGTCCGCCTTCAGGATGTCCTCACCCTCGAAGATCACCTGCCCGGCGGTCGGCTCGACCAGCCGGGTCACGGCCCGGACCAGGGTGGACTTGCCGGAGCCGGACAGTCCCATCACGACGAAGACCTCGCCCGGGGCGACGTCGAAGGAGATGTCCCGGACGGCGATGGTGTTTCCGGTCTTGTCGATCAGCTCGCGGCGGGTCAGGCCGCACAGCTCCGGGGACGACGGCACGCTCGCGGCTTTGGGCCCGAAGACCATCCACAGGTCGCTGACGGAGACCAACGGCTCGGCCGTGGACTTGGCGGTCTGGCTGCGCTCTGTTACGGCGGCCATGGCCCAACCTCTCTGGTGATCAATCGACAAGGCACTGCCTTTCGGTACCACCAGGCGCACCGCGCGGCGCTTCTGTTGCGTATTGCGCACCCGGGTTCTTCCTGGGGGACACACTCTGCCCGGGCCGATATAGACGTCAAGGGCTGCGCCGTTTCCGTCCAGTAAATCTAGCCTCCGTACGAATCTCGACCTGCCGTCTCAGATGACAAAATGGCCACGAATGTCCAGAACAGGCGTCGGGCGGCACTCTAAGTCAGGTATGACCCAGTGATCCACAGGGGGTCAGGCGGGCACAAGGCTCCATCAGTGTTGATGTTGTTCGTGCCGGTAGAACGGCACCGGCTCGGCCGCCAACGGCGTCTGCCCACGGATCAGGTCGCAGGCCCGCTCGGCCAGCATCATCACGGGCGCGTAGATGTTCCCGTTTGTTACGTACGGCATCGCCGAGGCATCGGCCACCCGCAACCCCTCGACTCCGTGCACCTTCATCGTGAGTGGGTCCACCACGGACAACTCGTCGATCCCCATCCGAGCCGTGCAGGACGGGTGATAGGCGGTCTCGGCATCCCGGGCCACCCAGTCGAGGATCTCCTCGTCGGTGGACACCCCCGGGCCGGGGGAGATCTCGCCGTCGTTGTACTGATCGAAGGCCGGTTGGGTGAGGATGTCCCGGGCCACCCGGATCGCCTCCACCCACTCTCGCCGGTCCTGCTCGGTGGACAGGTAGTTGAAGTTCAGCGCAGGCGCGACCCGCGGGTCCGTCGAGACCACCTTCACGCTGCCGCGCGCGTCCGAGTACATCGGCCCGATGTGCACCTGGTAGCCATGCCCGGGGATCGGGCTGGTGCCGTCGTAGCGGACGGCGATCGGCAGGAAATGGAACATCAGGTTCGGGTACGCGACGTCCTCGTTGCTGCGGGTGAAACCGCCGCCCTCGAAATGGTTCGTCGCCGCCGGACCGGTCCGGCGCAGCAGCCACTCCAGGCCGATCTTGGGCCGATTGCGCAGCTTCAGCGACGGCGACAGCGAGACCGGCTGCTTCGAGGCGTACTGCACGTACGCCTCGAGGTGATCCTGCAGGTTCTCCCCGACCCCGGGCAGGTCGGTGATCACCGGGATACCCAGCGCTGCCAGCTCGCCGGCGTTGCCGATCCCGGACAGCTGCAGCAGCTGCGGGGTGTTGATCGCGCCGCCGCTGAGCACCACCTCGCCGGCCCGGACCGTCCGGACCCCACTGCCGATCCGGCCGAGCGGACCGCCGAACGGCAGCGAGCGGGTGTACTCGACGCCGACCGCCCGGGTGCCTTCGAAGATCACCCGGTGCACCAGGGACAGGCACTGCACGGTCAGGTTCTTCCTGGTCTTGTTCGCCGGCCGCAGGTAAGCGTCCGAAGCTGACCAGCGACGTCCCTTCTTGATCGTCCGATCGAACCGGTTGAAGCCCTCCTGCTGATACCCGTTGACGTCGTCCGTCATCGGGTAACCGGCTTGCTGGGCGGCGGTGAAGAAGGCCTCGAAGAGTGGGTTCGTGGCCGGGCCGCGCTCCAGCACCAGCGGGCCCTCGCCTCCGCGCCAGTCATCGGCCCCGACCAGGCACGTCTCCATCCGCTTGAAGTACGGCAGGCAGTGCGCGTAGTCCCAGCTCGCCATCCCGGCATCGGCGGCCCAGCGCTCCAGATCGAGCGGGTTGCCGCGCTGGAAGATCATCCCATTGATGCTGCTGGAGCCGCCGAGCAGCTTGCCGCGACCGTGCGCGACGCGGCGTCCGTTCATGAACTTCTCCGGCTCGCTCTGGTAGCGCCAGTCGTACAGCGGGTTACCGATCACCATCGTCAGCGCGGCCGGCATGTGCGTGAGGATGTCCCACGGGTAGTCCGAGCGTCCGGCTTCCAGGAGCAGGACCGTCGTGTTCGGATCCTCGCTCAGCCGATTCGCGAGCACGCAGCCCGCCGAACCGCCGCCGACGATCACGTAGTCGTACTGGGCGGCCGTGGGGCCGTCGGGGCGAGCCATTGGTTCCTCCTGGAAGTGACGGTGCGCCCGCCCGTCCATTGCTCAAGCCCCCGACTGCTTGACGGCATGGAAGTGACGGCGCATCGTGTCCGTACAACGTTGCGTAATACGAATCTAGTTTCGCCCTCTGCAACGTCCGTGGGAAGACCTGTGATCAAATAAGGAGCCCGGATGCCCTCCGACGAGTTCATCCTCACGTTGGCCTGCCCGGAACAGCGAGGGATCGTCCACGCGGTGTCCAGCTACCTCCTGGAGCACGGCTGCGACATCATCGACAACCGTCAGTTCGGGGACCGGAAGACCGGTCGGTTCTTCATGCGCGTCCATTTTGTCACCGACAGCACCGCTGGCACCGACAGCACCTTTAGCACCGCTGACACCCACGGCATCGCTGGCAGTGGCACCGAGCCCGCTAGTTCCGCGACGTTGACTAGTTCCGCGACATTGAGCCGGGACTTCGCTGCGCTCGGCGACGCTTACCAGATGTCCTGGCGGCTGGTCGGGGTGGACGAGCGACCGCGCGTCCTGATCATGGTGAGTAAGTTCGGGCATTGCCTGAACGACCTGCTCTACCGCTGGAAGATGGACCAGCTCAAGGTCGAGCTCCCAGTGATCGTCTCGAACCACCGCGACCTTGAGGACGTCGCGACGGCGGCGGGTATTCCATTCGTCCACATCCCGGTCACCCGGGACACCAAGGAGGCGGCCGAGGCCCGGTTGCTGGCGGTGGTGGACGAGTTCGACATCGACCTCGTCGTCCTGGCCCGGTACATGCAAGTGCTCTCGGACGACGTTTGCAAGCGACTGGAGGGCCGGGCGATCAACATTCATCACTCGTTCCTGCCCAGTTTCACCGGCGCCCGGCCGTACCACCAAGCCTACGATCGTGGAGTCAAGGTGATCGGGGCCACCGCGCACTACGTCACCCCGGACCTGGACGAGGGCCCGATCATCGAGCAGGAGCTGATCCGGGTGGATCATGCACATGGGCCCGAGGAGTTCGTCGTGATCGGCAGGGACGCCGAGTGCCTGGCGCTGGCCCGCGCCGTTCAATGGCACGTCGAGCGCCGCGTGCTGCTGAACGGCTCGCACACCGTCGTCTTCCGCTGAGAACCCCCAAACCTCCGGCGATCGTGCACAGTTGCCCGGCTGAAGCGAGCAACTGTGCATGATCACCGGAGAATGAAATGGAGATACTCCTGATGTCTACCTCGGAAACCGCCATGCACCTGGATGGCGCGCTCTTCATCGACGGCGCGTGGGTCGCGGCGGTGGACGGTGACAGCCGGGAGGTGATCAACCCCTCGGACGCGTCCGTGCTGCAGCGCATTGACGAGGGCAGCGCCGCCGACGCGCTGGCCGCGGTCGCCGCAGCTCGCCGAGCCTTCGACGACGGCCCGTGGCCGACCACGCCCGCCACCGAGCGCTCGGCTTTGCTGTTCAGGGTGGCCGACCTGCTGGCCCGCGATCGCTCGCGGATCGCCCGGGTGGAGACCCTGGACACCGGCAAGACGCTGACCGAGAGTGGCCTCGACGTGGACGATGTGGTCGCGGTCTTCCGCTATTACGCGGCGTTGGCGGTCGGCGACCCGGGACGGCTGGTGGACGCCGGCAATCCGGCCGTCCTCAGCCGGGTGGTCTACGAGCCGGTCGGGGTGTGCGCGCTGATCGGGCCGTGGAACTACCCGCTGCTGCAGATGTCGTGGAAGGTGGCGCCGGCGCTGGCGGCCGGAAACACGGTGGTCCTCAAGCCCAGCGAAGTGACGCCGCTGAGCACGCTGATCCTGGTCGAACTGCTGGTCGAGGCCGGGATCCCGGCCGGGGTGGTGAACCTGGTGCTGGGCTCTGGCCCGGCCGTCGGGGCACCGATGGTGGAGAGCCGGGACGTCGACCTGGTGTCCTTCACCGGTGGCCTGGCCACCGGCCGGGCGATCATGCGCTCGGCGGCGGAGACAGTGAAGAAGGTGGCCCTGGAGCTGGGTGGCAAGAACCCGAACATCGTCTTCGCCGATGCCGATCTGGACGCCGCTCTGGACGCCGCGCTGACCGCCGTCTTCCTGCACGCCGGTCAGGTCTGCTCGGCGGGCACCCGACTGCTGCTGCACAGCTCCATCCACGATGACTTCGTCACCGAGCTGGCCCGCCGAGCCGAGCTGATCAGGATCGGCAGCGGGTTGGACGAAGCGACCGAAATGCCACCGCTGGTTTCTGCTGCTCACCTTGCGAAGGTAGAGGGCTATGTCGCTGTTGGTCTTGCGGAAAGGGCTCGGCTGCTCTGCGGCGGCCAGCGCCCCAAGGACGCCGCTCTGCAGGATGGTTTCTATTATCAGCCAACCGTTTTCGTCGATTGCCAACGCGAGATGCGGATCGTCCAGGAGGAGACGTTCGGCCCGATCGTCACCGTGGAGCGGTTCGACACCGAGGACGAGGCCGTGATGCTCGGCAACGATACCGACTACGGCCTGGCCGGTGGGGTGTGGACGGCGGACCGAGCCAAGGCGCACCGGGTCGCCGGCCGGCTACGGCACGGCACGGTGTGGATCAACGACTTCGGCCCCTACCTGCCGCAGGCCGAGTGGGGCGGGTTCAAGCTCTCCGGCTCCGGGCGCGAGCTTGGCCCGTCCGGCCTGGCCGAGTACCGCGAGGCCAAGCACGTCTACGAGAACACCGCCCCGGCCGCGCAGTACTGGTTCTCCGGCGCCAAACCCTGAATTTGCGGTCGGCGGCAGCAATGTTCCGGTCTGATGACCGGTAGCTACCAGTTTGGCCGTTTTTGAACGCGATTCGGTGGCTAGCGGGCGCGTTGCGGGAAGCTTGCTGCGATTGATCAACGTAGGCGAACTGGCTGAATTCTTGGGGCCAAGGGGGAAAAGGGCTGCGCGATGATCATCGGGAATGCTACGTTCGCTCGCCCTGACTTGCACAGCTAGCTCCCAGGAGAACCCGTGTCTTTCCAAGACGCCGTGACCACGGTCCTTACCAAGAAATATGCCGACTTTTCGGGCCGTGCCCGGCGCTCGGAGTATTGGTACTACACCGCCGCGGTGGTTCTGGTCGCGGTCTTGCTGCAGATTGTCGGCAGCATCATGGGTACCCAAATCATCTATTACGTCTTCATCTTGGCCACCCTGGTCCCGGGGATCGCCGTCGGCGTCCGTCGGCTGCACGACACCGGTCATTCCGGTTGGTGGTTGTTGATTGTGTTCATCCCGTTTGCCGGTTTGGTCTTGCTCTACTGGTGCGTTCTGGACGGCGAGCCCGCCACCAACCAGTACGGCCCCTCGCCCAAGGGCGGCGCGGAGTACGGCCAGGGTGGTCAGGCGCCGTACGGCCAGGGTGGTCAGGCACCGTACGGTCAGGCACCGTACGGTCAGGCACCGCAGGGCCAGGGCGGTCAGGCGCCGTACGGCCAGGGTGGCCAGGGTGGCCAGGGTGGCCAGGGTGGCCAGGCGCCGTACGGACAGGACGGCAACTGGGGTCAGCGCTGACCGTTATTGATCAATGATTCCCCCGCCCAGCGCGGGGGAATCATGCTTTTGCGGAATAGTGGGCCTTCGGCCAGGGGCCTCCAAGAGGCCGCCCTGCCCGCCGAACTCGAGGTCACGGACGGTGCGCCCGAACAGCCGAGTTCGTTGTAAGCAGACGACTTTGGTCACTTTGTTCCGACGATGCTCCGTTATCCCGCCTTCACACCCGCCTGCGCTGCGCCAAACCGCCCGGACGACGATGGTTGCACCGGGATACCGGGAGCATCGCCAGAAAGGGCCCGGGGCGGGAGGTGCCCCAGCATGATTGCCCGTGATCAAGTCCGCGCAGAGCAGGAGTGCATGATCGCGGCAGGTCTGGCTGCCTCTCGCTGCCCGCGCTGAGGGTGATCCGACACCGCTTCGTGGCGATGCTCAGGTGATACTCCCGGTAGCTACCAAAAACCGCTTGCTGATCATGTTTTCGGGTGGATAGCGGGAGCCTGGCCTGAGTATGAGGGGAGCATGAGGGAGCTTCGATCGCTGGCTCCGGTCGCCGGCCCGCTGGGGATCGGCGGGGTGCAACCGTGCATGATCACGGGGAAGGCTTTGGGTGCGGGAGAGGCGTACGTGGTGCGGGGAGGCTTCGGGTGGTCAGGGTTTGGCGTAGTGGCCTAGGCGGGTGCTGATTTCGGTGGCGCCTTGGATCAGGCGCGGCGCGACGGCGCCGAACAGTTCCGCCGTCAGTCGGTAGGAGGGGCCGGAGACGCTTACTGCGGCAACGACTTTGCCGGAGCCGTCGCGGATTGGGGCGGCGATCGCGGTCAGCCCGATCTCCAGCTCCTCGTTCGTCGCCGCCCAGCCGAGCCGGACCGCGTCGTCGAGCTGCCGGCCGAGTTCGCCCGGGTCGGTCACGGTCTGCTTGGTGTGCCGTTCCAGTGGTCCGGCCAGGACGGTCTTGCGCAGCGTCTCGTCGGCGAAGGCGAGCAGCACCTTGCCGCTGGAGGTGGCATGCAGGGCGGTTCGGCGGCCGATCCAGTTTCGGCTGCCGACCGCGGCGTTGCCGAACTCCTGCAGCACGTTGACCGCGGAGTCCTCGTCCAGGATCGCGATGTTCACCGTCTCGCCGAGCTCGCGGGCCAGCCGCTCGCAGACCGGCTGGCCTTCCCGGGTGACGTCCAGCCGCCCGGTGGTGGCCGCGGCCAACCGGAGGATGCCCAGACCCAGCCGATACTTGCCGCGATCACCGACCTGCTCCACCAGTTGACGCCGTTCCAAGGCGGTGACCAGCCGGAAGGCGGTGGACTTGTGCACAGCGAGTTCCGCGGCGAGTTCAGTGACGCCGACCTCGCCGCGTTGGGCCAGCAGGTCAAGGACGGCCAACGCCCGATCGACGGACTGCACCTGTGCCGGTACCTGAGGGAGAGCGGCGTCCCCATCCTCTACGTGAGGGGGGACGGCGTGCCCATCGTCGGTCGGTTCGTCCCCCATACCTGCACCTTAGCTGCCCCGGACACGACAGCTGGGTCCGCACAGCTATTGACGGGCTCTCGCGCTACCCGCACGATTGTTGCAGATAGCACGATGTGTTGTGGAAGACGCAACAGGTAGGAGCTGGTCGGCGTGATCAAGGTGTGCGCGGTGGCGGACTTGCCCGTGGGCGAGGCCGTCCGGGTCGCGCTCGCGGTGCCGATCGCCGTCTTCAATGTGGCCGGTGACTTCTACGCGATCGACGACACCTGCACCCATCAGGATGCCTCGCTGGCCGACGGCTTCCTGGAGGACGACTGCACGGTCGAGTGCCCGCTGCACGCCTCCTGCTTCGACCTGCGGACCGGTAAGCCCAGTGGGCCGCCGGCCAAGGAGCCGGTGCGGACCCACCCGGTGGTAGTCGAGGACGGCGTTATCTTCGTCGTCCATGACTAGCGTCAGCTGGCTTGAGCAGGGCGAGGAGATCTGATGGACACCATCGCGGTTGTCGGTGCGTCACTTGCCGGGTTGTCGGCCACCAGGGCCCTGCGCGCAGCCGGCTTCGAGGGCCGGCTGATCGTGATCGGTGAGGAGAAGCACGACCCTTACGACCGGCCGCCGCTGTCCAAGGACTTCCTGGCTGGTCGGCTGGAGACGGCCGACCTGTCCCTGTCGATACCCACGGACGCCGAGCTCACAGTGGAGTGGCGGCTCGGTCAGCGCGCAACGGGACTGCGGGCCCAAGCAGGCGGCGGGTATCTGATCGAACTGGCCGACGACGAGCCGGTCACCTGCGACGGGGTGGTGATCGCCACCGGGGCCCGGGCCCGCCAATTGCCCGACCCGACTGGTGCTGGGCCGCTCTACGGCGTCCACACCTTGCGCACGCTTGATGACGCGCTGGCGTTGCGGGCCGAACTGGTGCCCGGTGCCAGGCTGGTTGTGGTCGGTGGTGGCTTCATCGGCGCCGAGATCGCGTCCACTGCGCTCGAGCTCGGAGTGCAGGTGACGCTGATCGAGATGGCGGCGACTGCGCTGGCCGGGCCGCTGGGCGAGGAACTCGGTGCGATCTTCGCCGCGCTGCACGTCACTCGCGGGGTGCAGGTGCTCACCGGCGTCCCGGTCGACTCCCTGCTCCCGAAGTCCGCCGACGGCTCCGAGGACTCGGACGGCTCCGAGGACTCGGACGGCTCAGATGGCTCCGAGGGCACCGATGGCCCTGATCCTGCTGACGACGCTGGTCGGGTGGGCGGCGTCAGATTGGTGGACGGGCGGATCCTGCCTGCGGACGTCGTCCTGGTGGGGATTGGGTCGATTCCGAACACCGAGTGGCTGGCCGATTCCGGGATCCTCGGGGCCGGCCCGGGCGGTGACCTGACGGCGGGGGTGGCGATCACCGAGGGCGGCGCGACGAACCTGCCCGGCGTCGTCGCGACCGGTGACTGCGCCGCCGCCCACAGCCGATTCGCCGACCGGGTGATCCGGTACGAGCACTGGACGAATGCCCTGCAGCACCCCGCAGTGGCGGTCGCCACCCTGCTCGGCCGGCCCGCACCCCGGCAGTCGGTCACGGCCGGCGTGCCGTATTTCTGGTCCGACCAGTACGGTCTGCGGCTGCAGTTCGCTGGGCACTACCACCCGGGGGACGTCGTCGAGATCGTCGAGGGCGACGTCGCCACCCACAGTTTCGTCGCGGTCTATCGCCGCGAGGGCCGGCCGGTCGCCGTCCTCGGCATCGGTCAGCCCAAAATATTCGGCCGCTGGCGCAAGCAGCTCGCCGCTGACAACGCCCTCTGAACGACAACGCCCTCTCTGAACGACAACGCCACCTGAACGACATCGCCTCTGAACGACAACGCTCTCTGAAAGGACATCGATGACCAGTGTCAGTCTGCCGCCGAGCCTGATCCAGACGCTGCCCGGCAGCGTCTACACCGACCCCGATGTCTTTACTCGGGAGCAGGAGCTGATCTTCGAGGCGATGTGGTTCGCGGTCGCCCGGTCCAGTGAACTCAGCTCGCCGGGGCAGTTCGTCACCAAGCAGGTCGGCCGGGAGAACGTGATCATCGTCCGCGGTCGGGACGGTGCTCTCAGGGCCTTCCTGAACGTCTGCCGGCATCGTGGGGCGCGGCTGTGCCAGGAGGAGTCCGGCCAGGTCCGGCGCACCATCCAGTGCATGTATCACGCCTGGACGTACGGCTTGGACGGCGCGCTGGTCGCCGCTCCGAACCTGACCAAGATGCAGGACATCGACCGGACCGAGTACGGCCTGGTGAACGTCCACCTTCGGGAGTGGCTTGGGTACGCCTGGGTCTGCCTCGCCGACGACCCGCCGTCGTTTGAGGACGACGTGATCGGGGCGGCCGACGAGCGGCTCGGCGGTACCGACGTGATCGGTGGCTGGCAGGTGGACGAGCTGGTGGTGGGCAAGCGGATCATGTACGACGTGAAGGCGAACTGGAAGCTCATCATCGAGAACTTCATGGAGTGCTACCACTGCGCCACGATCCACCCCGAGCTGACCGAGATGCTGCCGGAGTTCGCGCAGGGCAATGCGGCCCAGATGTTCGTCGGCCACGGTGCCGCTTTCGCCGAGGACGCGAAGGGCTTCACCGTCGACCGGAGCGAGGGACAGCAGAACATCCCCGGGGTGGACGCCGATCACGACCGCCGCTACTACGCGATCACGGTGAAGCCCACGGTGTTCATCAACCTGGTCCCGGACCATGTGATCTTCCACCGGATGTTCCCGATGGCCGCCGACCGGACCGTCGTCGAGTGCGACTGGCTCTACCTGCCCAGCGTCGTCGAATCGCAGGCCGACCTCTCCCGGTCGGTTGAGCTCTTCGATCTGGTGAACCGACAGGACTTCGCCGCCTGCGAGGCCTGCCAGCCGGCGATGTCGTCCCGCGCGTACGCCCGCGGCGGGGTGCTGGTGCCGAGCGAGCACCACATCAACGAATTCCATACCTGGGTGCAAACCCGGCTGGCGTAGCCCTTCGGCCGATTCGCAAATCCCCACCGAGCGTCTCGGTGGGGATCGTGGTCCCCAGTAAGCGGTATTCGGTCGGATTCTACTCTCGGAGAGTGCTGGTCCTATCATCGGAGAGTGACTCAGATGACGAAGATCGGGCTGGTCGGTTACGGCTTCGGCGGTCGGTACTTCCACGCGCCGCTGATCTCCGCGGCCCCTGGTGTGGAGTTCGCCGGAGTAGTCACCCGATCTCGGGATCGGCAGGCGGAGGTGGCTGCCGAGCACCCCGGCACGCCGACCTTCGACAGCCTGGCCGAGCTGGCCGCCGCCGGTGTTCAGGGGGTGGCGATCTCTACCCCGGCCGATACCCACATCCCGCTGGTCCATGAGGCGATCGCGCTCGGCCTAGCGGTGGTCTGCGACAAGCCGTTCGCGCTGGAGGCCGGCCCGGCCCGAGAGGTGGTCAGGGCCGCTGAGGCAGCTGGGGTTGTGCTCACCGTCTACCAGAACCGCCGGTGGGACGCCGACTTCCTGACCGTGAAGCGACTCCTGGACAGCGGTGAACTGGGTGAGATCGGCCGTTTCGAGTCTCGCTTCGAGCGGTTCCAGCCGGAGGGCGGTCCACCTACCTCCGGCGGCGGTCTGCTGCGCGACTTCGGCGCCCATCTGTTCGACCAGGCGCTCAACCTGTTCGGGTCGGCGTCGTCCATCTATTGCGAAGCAGAACTGGGCGAGAAGGACGACGACGGCGTGGTCGACGACGGCTTCTTCGCCGCGATCCGGCACGAAAGCGGCGTCATCTCGCACCTGACCGGTGACTGGGTGCAGGGAGCGCCGGGTCCGCGATTCCGGGTGAGTGGGTCGGCCGGTTCGTACGTGCTGGACAAGACGATGGAGATCCAGGAGGACCTGCTGGTCGCCGGTCGCTCGCCGGCCACCGAGGGCGAGCACTGGGGGGTCGAGCCGGGCGCGGACTGGGGTCGGATCGAGAGCGGCGCGGCGCGGACCGTGGTGGCGACCGAGCGCGGCCGCTGGGACACCTACTACCCGGCGTTCGCGGCGGCGATCCGGGGCGAGGGTCCGGTGCCGGTCGACCCCTGGGACGCCGTCGCCACCCTTGAGGTGATGGACGCCGCACGGGCCAGCGCCCGCACCCGCCGCGTCGTCCCCTTGGGTTCGTTCTCTCGGGGCTGACGCCCAGAGCGCTGCTCAGGTGCTGCTGAGGGCGTCGCTTGGGACGCTGCTTGGGGCGATGCTCAGCTGATGCTCCCGGGAGCCACCCAAAAGCGCTTGCTGATCTTGTTTCGGGTGGAGCACGGGAGTATGAGCTGATCATGACGGGAGCTTTGATGACTGGCCTGTCAACCGCAGGCCCGCTGTGGGCTCGGCGGGGTGCGACTGTCACTTCCTGACGGCGTCTTGATCAGAGCGGCGTGAGTACCGTTCCCGCAGTAACTGATTCACTCTGATCAAGACGCTGTCAGTCTGGTGGCCCGACACTGCTCCCGCGATACTCCCGGGCTCCACCCAGAAAACCCGACGCGATCATCAAAGCCTGAGGGTGGGCAGTGATTGCGGTAACCACGCGCACACGTCGCCTGGCCCGGCTGCAGGTTTATGCCGGAAGAGTCAGAAT
This sequence comes from Kineosporiaceae bacterium, assembly GCA_031400005.1. Lineage (GTDB taxonomy): Bacteria > Actinomycetota > Actinomycetes > Actinomycetales > Kineosporiaceae > JANNPJ01. The sequence continues at coordinate 24,953 of JANNPJ010000532.1, forward strand.
TGTGCCATGACTGAGAAGGGCGGACAGCGAGTTTGGTTGATCACCGGTGCGACCTCTGGCTTCGGCCTGGAGCTGACCAAGGCCGCCGTGGCGGCAGGCGACATCGTGGTCGGTGCGGTGCGCAATCCGGCCCGATTTGACGATGTGGTGGCGGCGCATCCGGGCCAGGTTTCCGCGGTGCAGTTCGACGTCACCGAGGTCGGCCGGGCCGAGGACGTGATCGCCGAGGTGGTGGCCAGGGTCGGCCGGATCGATGTCCTGGTCAACAACGCCGGGCGCACCCAGGTGGGCGCGCTCGAGGAGACGACGGAACAAGAGTTGCGGAACCTGTTCGAGTTGCACTTCTTTGGGCCGGCGGCGCTAACTCGGGCGGTGCTGCCGCAGATGCGTGGGCAGGGTGGCAGTGCGGTGGTGCAGATGTCCAGCGTCGGCGGCCAGGTGACCGCGCCCGGCTTCGGCGTCTACTGTGCGACCAAGTTCGCGCTCGAGGGCCTAACTGAAACCCTCAGCCAGGAGGTCGATTTCGGCGTCCACTTCATTATTGTCGAGCCGGGTGCCTTCCGCACCGGGCTGTTCAACCCGGACGCGGCGTACCAGTCGACGCCGATGCCAGAGTACGCGTCGACCGTCGGGCCGATTCGCGACTACGTGACCACCGGTGACGGTAGCCAGCCGGGCGATCCGGCCAAGGCAGCCGAGGCGATTATCGCTGCCGTGGATTCACCGAACCCGCCGTTGCGCCTGGTGCTCGGCGCTGACGCCATCGGCAACATTCGTCACCGACTGAACGCGCTCGAAGCCGAACTGGATCAATGGGAAACCGTGGGCCGGAACACCGCCTTCGACGAGGGGTAGACACCCTTCAGCCGTGAGGTGCGCGTGGCTTTGACCCCGCCACTGCTGTGCCCCTCAAAAACCGGTGATCAGGGCCAATTCTTGCCTCAAGCGCCGGTTTTTCAGGGGCATAGCAACCAGCAACACTCCCTTTTGGGTCACACTGCGGGCATGCGTTCGGCGCGGCGGGCGAGCAGCACCGCAGCAAGGGGCCACAGCGACTGACTGCCCGCTGCGGCCCGCTCGGTCAGCCCGATCTGGTCGCCGTCGCGCAGGAGTTCGGCGAAGAACCAGCCGAGGGTGGCCAGCAGCACCCCACCCGCGGCGAGCGCAACCACCGGCCGGAACGCGACCGGGATGTCGACCCCTGGAGTTCTGCGTCGCCAGCTGATGGTTGGCCAGGCGGCGAGCGCGACGAAGGCCACCCCGGCGGCAAGTGCGTGCTCCGGAGCGGGACCACCACCGGCCGGCAGCGGGTTCGCGGCGACCAAGGCGGTCGCGACGCCGCCGGTTGCCAACAGCCAGCGGCTCGCGGGGGTGGCCGGACGCAAGGCCAGGGCGGTGCCGACGTGCGCGGCCCCGACCCCGACCAGCGCGGCGGTCATCACCCAGCGGTGTCGGGCGTCATCGGCAGCCAGGGCGCTGATGGTGTCACTGACCTGGTCGAAGTGGCCCGGCTGCAGCCGGGCGGCCAGCGTCCAGCCGCCGATCAGCAGCACCGGCGCTGCCGCCGATGTGAATACTCCCCAGCCCGGCACGGTTCGCATCCCCGGACTCTAGGGCAGCAGCAGATCGAGATTGGGGAGGATCCTGCCCATCGGGTCGACAGGATCCTCCCCAATCTCGCTGGGTACCGCTGGATACCGCTGGATCAGGGGAGTTCTAGGGCGCGGGCCAGGGGGACGCCGGGACGGTAGGCCAGATGCAGGTAGCTGGGGGCGTCGATGACGGTGAGGTCGGCGCGGGCGCCGAT
>JANNPJ010000606.1:0-8597 GCA_031400005.1 Kineosporiaceae bacterium
GTTCGAATCCTTCACCGGGAGCGCACCCACCTGTTCGACCCCGCACCCTGCGGGTAAGCCCCGTTGGAGTAGCGGTCATCTCATCCGACTTTCACTCGGAGGATCGCCGGTTCGAATCCGGCACGGGGTACGCATCTTGGCGCGAGAGCGGCCAGGATGCCTTGTCAATGTCTGGAAGCTCAGATCTCCCGTATGCCCCGTTAGAGTAATTGGCCATCTCACCACCTTCTCACGGTGGGGATTACGGGTTCGAGTCCCGTACGGGGTACGACGCGTTGGGCCGCGGTCCGCCGCGAATTGCCAAGACCTGGAAGCGCAAGCTTCTACGCGGGTGGCGCCTGGTGGCGCAGCAGATCTCATAAGTCTGCCCTCGTCGGTTCGACTCCGACACTCGCGACGCGCGTGGGCCTTGTCCACCTCGTCACTGAACGAACAACACGCCCTCGTGGCTCAGCGGATAGAGCACTCGATTACGGATCGAGAGGTCGCAGGTTCGAATCCTGCTGGGGGCACGCACGCGATGGCAGAAGCTGGCACGAGGCACGAGTATTCAACACCAGCGGCGCCCACAGGTGAGCACGGGTCATGTAGATCGGCAGATCCGGTTTCGAGTGCCGGGCATCGCGCGCCAGAACGGGATGTAGCTCAGTTTGGTAGAGCGCTGCGTTCGGGACGCAGAGGCCGTCGGTTCAAGTCCGACCACCCCGACCGGGCCCAATGGCCCCATGCGTCAGTTGAGCAATTGGTCGCTCAGTGGCCTGTAAAGCCGCCGCCTCCGGGCATTGGGGGTTCGAATCCCTCCTGGCGCACGCATGACACATCACCCACGGCTCCCCTTTTCGGGGAGTTCGAGGACATCGAGACCGGCTTTAGGATCTTCTTCCCGTAGTTTCCGTGCTAATGGCAGAGCGTCCGACTGTTAGTCGGAATGTTAGAGGTTCGAGTCCTCTCGTAGGAGAACGTCACCGGCCAGCACGGAGTTCCGGTAATCTTCATGCTCAGCAAATGCCGACGTGTCCCAACCGGTAGAGGACGCCGATTCAAACCCGGTGTGTTGCAGGTTCGAGTCCTGTCGTCGGCACTCCGGTAGAAGCTGGGCCGCTCCAGCGGGCGCCGTTCCAGATCTCCGCCGGACCAGGCGGTCCCGGTTTCGGCGTCGACGAGGTTGCCGCCGCTCGGGCGGGCTTCGAGGGAGCCGAACCGGTGGCCACAGAATGGGTTTGAGTTGCCGAGGTGAACTTCTTCAGGAGTCCTCACCTGCGGGCCAGGACGAGCACGGTGAGCAGCCCCAGGATGATCGCCTGGGACAGCGCCAGGATGGCATAGAGCGCGCTCAGTCGGCGGACGAGCGCAGCGATTCCCGCCTCGGCGCTGGTGTGCTGCACCTTGAGGGACGCGACATCACCATGCAGGCCGTCGATGGCATCGCGCGCCGCGCGCAGGTCGTCGTGGATCGCACGGTGCTCGGCGGCGTCGCAACGGCGGTTCTCGGTGAGCGTTTTCGCTAGTGCGGCCCGAACGCTCTGGAGGCTGTCCTCCATCTCGCTCATCCGCCTGCCCACCGGTTCGAGGCCGGTCGCGAGCATTGTTCCGACCGCTTTCTGGGTGTCCCCGAGCGGCTGCGCAACCACACGGCGCACTAGCTGTTCGAAGGTCTCCCTGCCGGCGTCGCGGGCCACGTCATCGTCGCCGTTCGTGTGCCCTGTCTCAGTCATGATCTACGATCCTGTCTCTGCAGTGGTGTGCCAACAACACCGCCAACGTCAGACGGCCGATCTCGTCATGGTCGGTGGTCGCGTCGATCTGCCGGTAGAGGTCCTCGACGTGCGCGCGCCACCGAACGTCGATCTCGGTCAGAATGCTGGCCGTTACCTGGTACGACGCGGCGGCATCGGCGTCGATGACCGCAGCCTTCGCCGCCAGTTCCGCGAGCTCGGCGTCGATGCGGGCCACGTCGTCGCCGGCCCGGTTCACCAGCGCAGCGGCTGCCTGGTGCGCGCGCTCGACGACGTCGACCTGAGGTAGCCGCAGCACGGCCTGCGCCACCCAGTTTCCTGTGACGTCCCGGGCCGTTCGTTCGATCGCCGCGATGAGGCCCGGCCAGCCCTGCGCGAGCCGCTCATGGCAGCGTGACATGAAGGGTGCGGCGAGCCCGAGCCAGGCGGGCGGGATCCCGTCGCGGCACGTGTCGCCACCGATGTGAGCGGCGACCAGTGTCGTTTCGATCTGCGAATCCTTGACCAGCGTCAGGGGGAGGGGCACACCGGTGGCCGCGGCCAGGTCACCGGCCGGTCCGGCGCGCCAGGCCTCAGCCAGTTCCCTGACGGCGACGCGCACCGCCGACCGCGCCGTCCCAAGCTGGCAGTACCCTTTCGCCGGTCCGCCCGCCCGCCGGTGCGGTCAGCGACGGCGTGAGCGGTACCGTGGTCGCGGTCGCGGCGGTTTCGTTCAGCTGGCGTGCCTCGGAGAGCTGGTCGCCGATGGCGACCAGCGCGGTGCTGGCCCGGGTGAGGTTCTCGAGCGTCACATGCCGATCCCGCCAACGCTGCGAGACCCGCGTCCCCAGGTCGCTGCGGCGGTGTAGGTAGTGGGCGCGGACCGCGGATGCCGCCTGTGGCAGCCTGATGTAGCGGCTGTCGTCGATCGCGGTCCGGCCGATCTGCTGGCTGAGGTCGTCGAGGAGTTGTGCGAACACCGGATCGAAGAGGCTGCGCTCGCGCGGTGTGAGCTTGTCGCGCGAGTCGCCGAATTCGGCTGGGTAGAGGATCGCTTCGACGCGTCTGCTCAGGTCGGCATCCCCGACCAGCCGCCGGGTGCCGAAGGTTGCCAGCTGGTCGGCCGCGGCGGCACGCAGCTCGGCGACGCTAACTGGCTCGGTCCGGTTCCGGAACGCTGGATGGGTGCCGTACGCCTGCGTCGCGGCGTAGGTCAGGACGATGCGGAAGCGCTCTGGCCAGGCCAGCCAGTCGAGCTCCACGGTTTCCAGCATGTCGATCAGCGAGCGCATCTTCTCCGCCGAGACAACGGCGATGACGAGGTCGGCGAGCGGCACGTGCTGGCGGACCAGGCGCTGGACCGCCACCGGCTCGCACTGCCCGTCCGCGCGGACCCCCGGAAGGTCGAGCACGTGCGGCATCACCGCCCCGGCGTCCGGGCGACGGAATTCCCTCGGCAGGCCGATCGTGATCGGTCGCATCTGGGTGGCCTCGACCCGGTCGATGTGGGCTACCCGCAGCTTTTTCAGGCGCTGGACCAGCGCCGGGCCGGTGATCCGCAGCGGGCCCTCGCTCGTCGTGAGTTCCCAGTCCTGGGCGAACGGTGACCAGCGGTACTGCAGCGGTACCGCCGTCGACGAGTACCCCGGCGGCCGTCCGGCGCGCAGCGTGTCCGACACGTGCTTGCGGTGGGCGGGTGCGACGCCGAGCAGGGTGAGCAGCAGCGTTGTCTTGCCCACCTGTGTGGGCCCGTAGAGGACGACTGACACATCGCCGGCGTTGCCGGCGACCAGGTGCCGCAGCTCGGGCGCCAGTTGTGACCGGACCGCGCCCACCGCGGCGGCGGCCCAGCTCCAGCGCTGCTCGTAGAGTTCAGAAGCCAGCATCGTCGAGAACGTCGAGCAGGCGCTGCCGCGCCGTGTCGGTCTCGGCAAGAGCACGCTCGATCTCGACCGTCCGGGACGTGGCCACGTCCACGCCGAAGTACCGGCTCAGGGCGAACTCGACCTGTCGCCGCAGCTGCTTGAGCAGCCGGACGAATTCGCTCTCAATCTTCGTGAGGTGCGCCTCGTATATGGCGTCAGTGATCTGCCGGCCCAGGCTCGCCTGCCGGTAGCCCGTCCGGTTGCCGTAGACGGCGACGGCAACGGCGAGAGTGGCCACCGCGACGATGCCGGCCAGCGTCGTCGACGCTGCGCCGGCGGCCCGCGTGACCCCGGCACCGCCGAACAGATACGTATGCAGCGTCGTTCGCAACGCTTGGGGACCTGCCTGGGTCTCGCCCACGAGGTCGACGCCCAGGGCGGCGCCGAACCCGGCAAGGAGTGCGAGCCGCTCCTCGCCGATCGCCGCCAGTGCGGCCTGGACGTCCGGTTCCGTCACGGCGTGATCAGGCACGAGCGTCTCGGGGCTGACCCCGACCAGCTGCGGCGCCTCCATCGCGGTTCGGGCCGCCTCCAGCGCCATCAGCGGCAGGAGGGCGACGTGCTGCATGAGGTTGTCGAAGGTGTGGCCGTTCTCGCGCACCCGGCCGAGGGCGGAAAGGTCTGCGAACACGTTCGCATCGTCGGCGCCAAGGCGCAGGCCACTGTCGCGGAGCAATGGACCGAGGCCGAGGATCGCTTGCCGCGCCGCGCTCAGGTGCCCGGCCGCGAAGCCACGGTTGTCCGTCCCGGCGCGCCGCCAGCAGTCCTCGAACCGGCGTTCCAGCTCCCGGCGGACGAGGTAACCGCGCAGCAAGAGATACTCCTTCGTCTGCTCGCGACGCGCCTCGTTCGTCGAGTTCTCGGCGATGACCTCGTCCACCAGGTCTGCCGCCTTGCGCCGGTGGACGTCGAGTTCCTCCCGCACGTTGCGCAGGTATTCGTCCAGAACCCGCTGGGCGGCGTCGTCGTAGGCCACGAGGGCGTGCCGGTATGACAGCGCGCCGGGGTCGGCGGCCTGCCCGTAGGTGGCGTCGCGAACGTGACGGCGCAGGTCGTTAACGTCGGTGCGCACGGTGCGGCGCAGGCCACGCAGCTGTCGCAGCCGCATGCGCCGAGCGCCTGGCAGAGTCGCGGCCATCAGATCTTTCAGCTCCGCCAGCCAGACCTTGCGGTAGGCCTCGTCCCCGCTGCCCGTAGCGACGACGCGACTGTGGCCGGCCGGGATCGCGAACAGCTCGGCGGCGCGCACGACCAACTGGGCCCGCTCGGGGTCGTCAGCGGCGAGCCGTTCGGTCTTGCTGATTGCTACCAGAGGCACTGCGTCCTCCAAGTACCGCCGTCGCATGTCGTCAATGAGCGTCTGCTGGGCGTCGCTCGCCAGGAGTGTCCGATCGACGACAACAAGAACCGCAGGCGCTGCCACCAAGGCTTGCCGCATGAGCCCTTGCCATTCACGGTTCTCCGCATCCGTGCTTTCGTACCCGGGCAGGAGGAGAAATCCGCGGTCGTCTTGGCCGAGGAAGGTGGCCGGCACGGTCAGCCCGAGCACCAGGCGCTGACCGGACAGCCCGCGCAGCGACCCCCGGAAGTCCTCTGGTGTCAGGTCGGTTCGGACCAGGCTTTGTTCGCCGGACTCCTGGGCGATCTCGATGACCCAGCCCTGCGCCTCGCGCGCGGTGCTGCTCTCGGTGACGAGAAGCGGTTCCTGCTCGCCCTGGCCGGCGTTCGCCGGCAGCCAGGTGTCGTCGAGCTCATAGATCTCTCGGATCAGCGTCGTCTTGCCCGCGCCCTGTGCCCCCGCAACGGCGAGCACATACCGCTCGCTAAGGATCTCCGGGAACGTCGTGCGGCGCAGGATCTCGAGCGCAGTGTCGTCGATTGTCGGATCGTCCAGGTACATCGCGGCATGCCTCAGGCGCAGTAACGCCCGATTGAGTGGTCGTAGGAGCGCCTCCGGGCGGACGGCCCCCGTCGGCTCTGTCTCGTCGCTGACCTTTCCCATTACGACACCCCGTTGTTCCTTGTCATTTCGTTGTCAGGTTCCCCGTTGTCAGGCTCCGCGGGCAGGGCCATGACGTCATTCACGATGGATTACGTTGCAAACCAGTCAACGGTTGTATCGCCGGGCGAAAAAGATAGGAATCTATGTCCCCGGGGAATGTGCCGAAGGTCGCCGCGCGGGGGACCATAGGTTGCTATCTGGTTTCGCGCGCGCCAGGTTGTCAGGATGTCCTGGTGACTCAGACGTCTGACGAATCGACGTACCGGACCTACGTTGGTGGCCGGCTCGTCGACTCGGGAGTGGCGGAACCTGCCGGACTCGCGGCCAACGCGCGGCGTCTCGTGCCGCTCGCGGTCGGCGCCGCGGCGCTGGTCCTGGACACGCTGCTGATCGCTCATGCCTGGAACCACTACGACCAGCCGCTATGGGTCGCCCTGCCGGTCCAGCTGGCCGGCATCCCGTTCGTGGTCTGCGGTGTGCTGCTGTGGCTGCAGCGATGCGGCACGTACCTCGGCCCGTTCTGCCTGGCGCTAGGGGTCCTCTGGTACGCCGGGAACCTTCAGTCCTTCGAGGTCGAAGCCCTTTTCGCCGCCGGTTTCTCGCTCTACCACCTGAACGTGGCGATGCTCGCGCATCTGGCCCTGCTGGTGCCGGACGGACGCCTGCGCGACCGGTGGGAGGTGGCCGTCGTCTCGGCGCTGTACGCGACCATGCCGAGCTTGCAGTTCCTGCGCTATCTCGACGTGCGCTCCGAGATCGACATGACACGGTTCGGCGACGTCACCGCTCATCCCTCGGTCTGGGCAGGGGTGGCAACCTTCGTCGGCGTCCCGCTGGCCGTTGTGGCCGTGGCGCTCGTGCTGCGTCATTACCGTGAGGCGATACCAGCCGAGCGGCGTTCGTATGCGGTGTTCTGGATCGCCGCCCTCGTCCTGGGCATCGCCGCCTTCGCCGCCGCCTTGCTCGAGACGTGGCGGTCCGACATCGTCCAGCAGGCGGCGCTCGCGGTGTTCGCGCTGTCGTTCGCGGCCACGGCGATCGGTCTCATTCTCGGTGCGGTCAAACTCGCCCCCTCAACCCGCTCGGCGCTGCGGGGCCTCACCCGCCACGACGCGAACCTGGAGCACGCCGTCGCTGCCGCGCTCGGCGATCCGCACCTGCGGCTGTATGTCCGCGAGGGGGGCGACTGGCGGCGTGAGAGCGACCAGCCCGTACCCGAGCGGACCGAGGCAGCGACGCCCCCGGCCCGTACGATCATCCTGCGATCGGGCGAGCCTGAGGTGCTGATCCTCCACCAGCCCGTCATCGCCTTCCAGCGGCTGCTTATGTTCGCCGTCACATCGATGATCGTCAGTGCCGTCGCTCGCCAACGGCTGGCCCGAACCAGGAACGAGGCAGTGCTGGGACGGCCAGGATGCCGAACGCCACCGGATCAGCCAGGACCTGCATGACGAGGCCCGAGGCTCGCTCTCCGCGATCGTGCGCAGGGCCAACAGCATCGCCGGTCGCCTGCCGCACTCGGCCGAGCGCGCGGACCTGGAGGAGCTGGCGCGGGCGGCGGGCACGCTGCAGATCCGACTGGCACAGATCGTTGACGACCTCTATCCCGCCGACCTCGCCGAGGACGGTCTCGCCCAGGCCGTCGACCAGCGACTGCGGGCGCTTCACGTCCCCGGCGCACCGGTGGTTGCGGCTGTTGTCCCGCACCGGCGGTGGCACCCGCTCAACGAGCGGACGGCGTATTTCGTGATCAGCGAGGCACTCAACAACCTCATGCGTCACAGCGGCGCCACGACCGCGCGCGTCGAGGTGAGCGAGACCGACGGGATCATGCACATCGTGGTCAGCGACAATGGCCGCGGTCGCGGCCAGCTGGCTCCAACCTCCCGGCGTGGCCGGGGCCTGGCGAACCTGAGCAGCCGGGCGGCCGCCATGAATGGCTCGCTAACCATCGCCGACGCCTCCGGCGGCGGTACACGCGTCGAGGCGGATATCCCCATCCTCCCGTTCGACGATGCGCCGTGAACGGCGCAGGTGACGCCCTGTGGCTACGGCGCTACCTGCCCCACATCGGTGTCGTCATGTTCACCGCCCGCGACTCCGAGTCGTTTGCGTTGCGCCTGTGGAACGAACACCCGAGCGGCCTCGGCTACCTGGTGAAGCACCGTACGCACGAGTCGAGGCTCGTGGCGGACGCCATTCGTCGCGTCCACACCGGCCTGAACGCCATCGACGACGTCATCCGGACAGCCATGCTGGAGGTCCCCTCGGGAGACGAACCCAACGCACTCACCCCCACCGAGCTCATCACCCTGCGCCTGATGGCCGATGGCTATCAGACCCCCGAGATCGCGCGTCGCCTCCGCCTGGCGATGCCAACCGTCAACGCGCGGATCCAGACCATCTTCCGCAAGCTCGGGATCGACGACGAGGGGGGCAACAACAAGCGCGTGGCCGCCGTCGTGCACTACGTCCGCAACCTGGAGAAGTACCGACGGATCCGCGAGATCCCGCCCATCGCCTGGCCACCACCCCCGGCATAGCCGCTTCCAGCGGGTGCAGGTCACCCTCAAATGCCGGCCCCACCGCGCTGGCCGACGGGCCCCTCGTCGGGATCGAGCTCCCGCGGGCGGGGCAATGCTGGGGGAGTGACGCGCAGCGCCTCGAGCTCGGACTCTACGACTCTGATTGCTGAGAGGCACTGCCGCTACTGGCTTTCATCGGCTCACGCGGCTTCTCGACGTCCGCGCTCAGCGACTCAATCCCAAACTCTCCGTAACCTGCGCGGGTTGGCAGGCCAGCAACGGGTGCAGCCTTGACTCCCAAGGGCGTTTGCTGGTTGCTGTGCCCCTCACCAACGGGGGCTCGCGGATCCAATCGCCCCGTATCACCGTTTTTTGTGGGCCACAGCAGCGATTCTCGACGTCTCCCTTTGAGTCCACACTGGTGCTGGCC
>JANNPJ010000617.1:0-2716 GCA_031400005.1 Kineosporiaceae bacterium
GGCGGCCGGCTGCTCTTCGACGAACTTGCCGGCCAGGTAGCTGGCCAGCCGCTCGTCCCAGTCGACGCCGCCCAGTTCGTGGTCACCGGCCGTGGCGATCACGTCGATCCGGCGCTCGGACAATCGGATGACGGTGGTGTCGAAGGTGCCGCCGCCGAGGTCGTAGACCAGGACGGTTTCGTTGGTCGACCCCTCCTGCGCGAAGCCGTAGGCGAAGGCGGCGGCGGTCGGTTCGTTGATGATGTCGACGACGTTGAGCCCGGCGAGTTCCCCGGCCAGCTTCGTCGCCTTGCGCTCCTCGTCACCGAAGTACGCGGGAACGGTCACGACGACGTCCTTGACCTCTTCGCCGGTGTTACGAGCGGCATCCTTCGCCAAGGCGCGCAGGATCTGGGACGAGATCGCGGAGGCCGAGTAGTCCGTGTCGAACGCTCGGAAACGCCAGTCGGGGTCGCTCATATGCCGCTTGACCAGGCTCACCACATTGTCCGGGCGGACCCGGGCATTTCGCTTGGCCTGGATCCCGACCAGGATCTCGTTCGGCGAATCGAACATCACCACGCTCGGTGTCGTCGGCTGGCTGTCCGAGTTGTTGATCACGGCGGGACGCCCGAACTCGTCCACCGCCGCGACACACGAGTACGTCGTGCCGAGGTCGATACCGAACACCTTGGAACGCATCAGGGCTCCCCTGGATTGGCGGTTCGCGGCCAGTCGACCGGCGTTTGGTTCTCGAACCGGTAGACCTCGACCTGAGCGACCCGGACGACAGCACCGTCGGCACGTTCGAAGCCTGGTTTGATGTTCTTCGCCACTGTGCCTTCGGCGGCTGGATCGCCGGTACCGGCCCGCCCGACGCCGGCGTGCCGAGTCGAGTCGAAACGCTCACCCGGACGAGGCTCGAACGGAGACAGCCCGGCCGCGGTGTCCAGGATCTGCAGCAGCTGGATTCGCAGCATGCCGGCCACACTGGTGGCATCCCCGTTGGCCAGGGACGCCATCTGGTCGTGCAACCGCAGCAGGGCGGACATCAGGGGGGCAACGGCGGCGGCAAACTCGCCCGTCCGCAGCCTGGTGTTCTCGGCGTACAACCGGTCGGCCAGATCGATATCCCGAGCTCGGAGTCGGAGCAGCTCGCTCAACTGAGCGGTCACCGCCTCGAGGGCGCCCGTCTGCCGGGCGCCCGCCTGGGCGACCTGCGCCCGCAGCTCGGACAAGGCTTCACCGAGGTTCTCCTCCCCAACCGGCGCGGCCGCCTGCACTTCGACCGGCCCGGACGCCCCTGCCTCGGCCGACAGGTCGGTCGAGGCAGGGGGGGTCGCGTGATCACTCACTTGGTTCGCGAACTCACAGATGCTGTGCCACGGCTGGCAGCAGGTCGTGGATGGTGCGGCCGGACGCGATCGCACCGATCGCGGTCATCGACCAACCCGACCCGTCTCTGGCCACCTTGGCCATCACCTGAGCGTTGTGCTGGCCGGAGCCGGTCAGCTCGTACCGGGCCAACTCGGTGCCGTTGGTCTCGTCGATGAGCCGGCAGTAGGCATTCTCGATCTGGGAGAAGTCCTGCCCGGTGAACGAGTTCACCGTGAAGACCAGGGTGGCGACCGTCCCGGGCAGGTTCCCGAGCTCAACGATGATCGATTCGTCGTCACCGTCGCCCGCGCCGGTGCGGTTGTCACCGGTGTGGACGATGGCGCCGTCCTTGCTCTTCAACTGGTTGAACCAGACCTGGTCCACCAGTTGACCGGAGGTGTCGAAGATGAGGGCGGAGGCATCGAGGTCGATGCTTTGCGACTTCGAGCCGCCGAACAGGCCCTTCTTCTTCATCGCGTCCCAGCCGAGCCCCATGCGTACCCGGGTCAGGGTGCCGCCACCGGACTTCGCCAGCGAGACCCGCTGACCCTTGGAAAGATTGACGCTCACGTGATCCGTCTCCTCGAGTTCATTTACGACCAGCACTCCACTTCATGCCCCATCCGTACTTCTCATCCAGATCCCGCTGACTGCCCTGGATGTAACTCATCTCGCGCCGCACCGAGAGCTCGCCGTTATTGTTCTCGAACATCGCGACGGCGCAGAGCCGGGATTTCGGGTCGTGCTCATCGAGTTGTATCTCAACCTCCGGACCGTTGGTCGGGAAGAGGGTGACGACACCCGCGGCGGCGGCCCAGTTCGAGGCGCCTTGATAGATCTGCGCGAAAACCAGGATCCGCCGAATATTCTTGCTCTGGGCGAGATCGACGTGCAAGTTCTCGCCACTGGTGACGGCCCCGGACCGGTCGTCCCCGTCCAGCCAGATCACCGGTTTCGAGGAGAAATTACCCGATGCGGTGAAGGCGTTTCCGAGCGCCTGGACGACACCCTTGCTGCCGTCCATGAACTCGTAGAGACAACCCAAGTCAAGATCCGTGGCCGGAGCCGCGCTGGCCGCGATGCGCTTCAGGAAGCCGCCACCCTGGGGAGCGGCCGGGCGGGCGGTCCAGTTCAGATTCACCCGCAGCACGCCGCTACCGGAACCCTGCTTGGTGAGGGATACCGTCGGGGACGTTTTCGTGAGTGTGACCTTGGACAGCGACACCGGCGCGCTCGCCGAAGCAGCAGGCTTGCGCTTGCTGTAGTCAATCGCCATTGATTTCCTCCGAGTCGATCAGGTCAACGTGTGGTGGAGACGGGTTCCTTGTCGAGCGGGCCGCTGTTTCCGTCCAACCGGTTC
>JANNPJ010000239.1:0-5496 GCA_031400005.1 Kineosporiaceae bacterium
GCGATCGTCGGCGGCCACTCCCTCGGCCGCATCCAGGTCGAAGTCCCCGGCGAACACCGACAGCCGCGCCCACAGTCGCCGCTCGGCGTCGCAGCACAGGTCATAGCTCCACTCGATGCACCCACGCAGCGTCTGCTGGCGGGCCGGTGCCGTCCGGCGGCCCCGAGTCAGCAACTCCCGGTCCGAGAGCCGATCGCAGATCTGCTCGGGCGAGAGCACACGCAACCGGGCCACCGCCAGCTCGATCGCCAGCGGCAGCCCGTCCATCCGCGAGCAGATGTCCCCCACCGCCACGTAATTGACCTCGTTCAGCTCGAACCCGGGAACCGCCGCCGCGGCTCGCTCAGCGAACAGGGCCACCGCCTCGTACCCGGCCAGCTGCTCCAAACCCATCGCTCGTCTCGGGTCCGGCACCGTCAGTGGCGCGACCGGGTACACCATCTCTCCCTCGACGCGCACCGGTTCCCGGCTGGACGTCAGGATCCGCAGCTCGGAGGTGTCCCGCAGCAACGTCTCCACCAACTTCGCCACCCCGCCCACCAGGTGCTCGCAGTTGTCCAGCACCAGCAGCAGCCGCCGATCCGCCAGGTACTGGCTCAACATCACGGCCGGAGCCAGTGCGGGCTGTTCGCGCAGCCCGAGAGCGCGAGCCACCGCATGAGCGATCAAGCTCTCGTCCCGCAGCTGATCCAGCTCCACCAGCCACACCCCGCCGGCGAACCCCCGGCGCACCCCCGCGGCCACTTGCAGGGCCAGCCGGGTCTTGCCCACCCCCCCCAAACCCAGCAGGGTCACCAAGCGCGACCCAGCCAACAGGCGCTTCACCTCCGACAGCTCCCGCTGTCGACCGACGAAACTGGTCAACTCCTGAGGCAGGTTCCCTTTTACACCACGCATGGTGTCTTCACGCTACTCCCCGAGCACAGCATGAAGGCCTCAATCGCACGGTTCAGCTTATTCGACCGCGCCCGTTTGACCTGGGCGTCCATGCGGCCCTACAAAGGTCCCCGCTACATCGTGACCTGCCCTGAGATCACAACCGCCCTGGGCATATCTGGTTCTTGGCACCCGCCACCGGCCACTGAACTCAAACGACACCGTGATTATTGCCCGTGGCGGCTGGGGACGCGGCCGGGCCCCCCGCCTGGAGCGCGTCGGTGCGCGGCTCAGCGCGCCGCCTCTGGCTGGCGACCTCGAAGCCCGCCTGGAGGCCCACCCTCTCGCCGAGCCCTTCCGGCGTCACCCGTTGGGGCTTCCCGGCCAACCGATAGCGTTTGGTTGCGACGAGTGCCTGAATGCGTTCCGGGGATCAGGCTGGTTCATCCGACCAGGACGGTGACGGCGGTGGCGATGTCGGCCAGGCCCCGCTTGGCGTCCGCGAACAGCATTCCGGTCCGGAGATCGGTGAAGAGTTCGTTGTCGATTCCTGCGTAGCCGTGTCCCATGGAGCGTTTGATGACGATCACGCTTGTAGCTTTGTCGGCGTTGAGGATCGGCATTCCGAAGATGTCGCTGCCGGGTGTCCGGGCTGCTGGATTGACCACGTCGTTCGCCCCGACGATGAGAGCGACGTCGGTATGCAGCAGCAATTGGTTGGCCTCTTCCAGGTCTTTCATCTGTTGGTAGGGGACGTGGGCCTCGGCGAGCAGGACGTTCATGTGGCCGGGCATCCGACCGGCGACCGGGTGGATCCCGTACGAGACCTTGACCCCACGTTCGGTGAGGCTGTTCGCGAGGTCCACGAGTTCGTGTTGAGCCTGCGCTGCGGCGAGACCGAACCCAGGAATGATCACGACGGTGTTGGCGTACGCGAGCTGGATGGCGACGTCGTCTGCGCCGACGGACCTGACCGGGTTCGCCGTACCCGCGCTGGCAGAGCCGGTGGAGTCGCTGGTTCCGAATCCGCCGACCATGATGTTGATCAGGGAGCGGTTCATGGCCTGGGCCATGAGCATCGTGAGGATCGTTCCGGAGGCGCCGACCAGTGCGCCGGCGGTGATCAGCACGGTGCTGGACAGGACGAACCCGGCCATCGCCACGGCCGTGCCGGTGAAGGCATTGAGCAAGGAGATCACCACGGGCATGTCCGCGCCACCGATCGGCAGCACCATGGTGACGCCGAAGCCGAGAGCGGCCAGACCGACCAGCGGTACCAGGACCGCGCCGGATCCGCCGGCCAGCAGCCCCACCGACCCGGCGACCATCGCCAGGGCGAGCAGGGCGCTGAGGAATCGCTGACCGGGCAGGGTGATCGGGCGCCCGGGGATGAGGCCCTGGAGTTTGCCGGCGGCGATCAAGGACCCGCTGAAGGTGATCGCGCCGATGGCGAGATCGAGTTCGATCGCGAGGGTGGTGCTGGCCTGCCGGTTGCTGAAGGTGCCGCTGTGGTCGACGGTGTCGACGATCGCGACCAAGGCTGCCGCGCCGCCACCGACGGCGTTGAAAATGCTTACTAGTTGCGGCATGTCGGTCATTTTTACGGCCTTGGCTCCGTACAGGCCGGCGATGGAGCCGACAGCAAGGCCGGCGAGCAGAATCAGCAGAGCCGGCGAGGAGATATCGCCGTCGCGCCAGATCGATGCCAGCGTTGCTGCCACTGCCGCGCCCATGCCGCCGGCTGAGAGCAGGTTGCCGCCGCGAGCGGTAACCGGGGAATTCATCAGGTGCAGCCCGCGCACGAAGCAGATGGCCGAGGCCAGGTAGATGAGGTGAATCACAGTGCTGAACGTGCTCACAGCGTGCTCCCGGTGCTCGGAGGCGGACCTGGTTGGGTGGCAGGAGCGTCGGGGAGTTCGCGCCGGGGCCGGAACATCTCCAGCATCCGGTCGGTGACCACGTAGCCGCCGACGACGTTCATCGCGGCGAACGCGGTAGCGACGAAACCAAGCGCGTAGGCCCATGGGCTGTCGGCGGTGGCGGCGACCAGGATGGCACCGACGACGATGATGCCGTGTACGGCGTTGGCCGCTGACATCAGTGGGGTATGCAGAGTAACCGGCACTTTGCTGATCACTTCGATCCCGACCAGAACGCTGAGCACGAAGATGCTCAGATCAGCGAACAGGGTGTAGCTCATGAGGATTCTCCTGCGTGATGTCGGCCGGGGGGTCGAGCAGGGCCAAGGTGGCCGGATGGACGACGGCACCTGCGTGGGTGATGACGACGCCGGCCTGGATCGGGTCGGCTGTGTTGATCGACAAGGTGCCGTCCGGGGCCAGGTGGGCCAGCAGCGCTTGCAGATTGCGGGCGTACGCGGTCGAGGCGGCGACGGGCATCCGGGCGGGGAGGTTCCCGGCCCCGATCACGCTCACCCCGCCAGGGGTCACGACCGTCTCGTCGGGGCGCGATCCTTCGACGTTTCCTCCGAGTGCACTGGCAGCGAGGTCGAGGACGACCGATCCCGGTCGCATCTGGTTCAGCGTCTCGGTGGTCACCAGGAGTGGTGGACGGCGTCCGGGTACCGCTGCGGTGGCGATCACGATGTCGTGCCGGGCGATGACCTCGGCCAGAGCCGCTTGCTGGGAACGGGTTTCGTCACTGGTGAGGGCTCGCGCGTAGCCGCCGGTCCCGGCTGCCGACACATTGGTTCCGAGTTCCACGAATCGCGCGCCAAGGGATTCGATGTCACCTTTCGCCTCCGGGCGCACGTCGTAGCCGCTGACCACGGCTCCGAGTCGGGAGGCGGTGCCGATCGCCTGCAGGCCGGCCACGCCGCCGCCCAGAACGAGGACCTGGGCGGGACGCACGGTGCCGGCCGCTGTCATCAGCATCGGAAAGTAGCCACCGAAGGTGTCGGCGGCCACCAGCGCCGCCTTGTATCCGGCGACGCTGGCCTGCGAGGTGAGCGCGTCCATCGTCTGGGCTTGACTGAGAGTCCGTGGCAAGCCATCGAGGCTGACCGCGGTGACCTGGGAATCGGCGTACTGCCGCATCAGGGTCGGCTGAATCAATGGTTGTAGCAGGCCGATCAGGCACTGGCCTGGGCGCAGGTGCGTGGGTGAGACCGCATGCACGGCAAAGACGATGTCGGCGTCTCGGATCTGGTCTGCGGACACCACCTGGGCACCCGCGGCTCGGTATGTTTCGTCCGCGAACCAGGCCGCTTCTCCGGCGCCGGTCTCCACCAGGACCCGATGCCCGGCGCTGATCAACCGGGCGGCGACCTCTGGAACGAGCGCCACTCGCCGCTCACCCGGTTTGCTTTCTGCCACGACCGCGATGGTCAGGCCATCGGCCTGAGGGGGAGCGGTGGAGGAGTTCTGTGTCATTGCGAGACCGTCGCTTTCAGAATTCGAAGACGATACGGGCGGGTACGGCTCCGGCGAGGACGTCGTCGATGCAGGTATTGACGTCGTCCAGTTTGCGAGCGACGGCGATGACCTGGGTGCGACCGGCGGCGTGAAGTTCGAAGACCTCGGCTAGATTCTGGCGGGTGCCGACGATGGAGCCGATGATGGTGATGCCTTTGAGCACAGTTTCGAAGATCGGGATCTGCATGGTTCCCTCGGTCTCGGCGGGCAGCGCGACGCACACCAGTCGGCCGCCGCGGTTGAGGGAGTTGAAGGCCTGCTCGAACGCGGAGGGGTGGACGGCGAGGGCGATCGCGACGTCTGCGCCGCCGAGGGCCTGAATTGCCACGACCGGGTCGGTCTTTCGGGCGTTGATGACGTGATCGGCACCCAGTTTCAATGCCAGATCCAACTTGGCCTGCTCCACGTCGACGGCGATCACCTGAGCGCCCATCAGCCGGGCGTACTGGATCGCGAGATGCCCTAGCCCGCCGATACCGAACACCACGACCCGCTCGGCGGGCACAATCTTCGCCACCTTGGCCGCTTTATACGTGGTCACCCCGGCACAGGTCAACGGGGCAGCATCCAGAGAACTCACCGCATCCGGCACCGGCACCACGTACCGGGCATCGGCGACCGCGTACTCGGCGAATGCCCCGTTGACCGAATACCCGCTGTTCTGCTGTTGCTCACACAGCGTCTCCCAGCCAGAAACGCAGTACCGGCAGGAACCACAGGCCTGCCCCAGCCAGGCAATCGCCACCCGATCACCGACCGACCGCTCGCTCACCCCGGCACCGAGCGCCTCGACGATGCCAACGCCCTCATGCCCGGGAGTGAACGGTGGCGTCGGCTTGACCGGCCAATCGCCGTGCGCGGCATGGATATCGGTATGACACAACCCGCACGCCTCGATCCGGATCAACACCTGACCGGCACCCGGCACCGGGATCGGGATCTCCTGGACCTCAAGCGGTGCGGTGAAACTGGTGACGACTGCAGCCTTCATGGCCGTGTCCTTTCGAATGGTGAATAAGTAGCATGCGAAGCTGTTCGGGAAAGAAGCTTTAGAGAAAGTCTTTACGTTGCCAGGGGTAGGTCCAATGCCACGTAGCGTAAGTTGATCATGCTGCGCGGGGGGTCATGGTGTGCAGGTAGATGGTCGGTGGTCCGTGGTGGCGGGTGCTGGCTGGTTGTCCGGGTT
>JANNPJ010000683.1:0-17593 GCA_031400005.1 Kineosporiaceae bacterium
GCGTTCCTCGCCGCGCCGGTCGCCGACCAGCAGATGCCCGGCGATCGGGCCGTCGATCCGCAGCGGCACGATCACCGCCTCGCTTATCCCGCGGGCAGCCAGGAACTCCATCTCGGCCGCCCCCTGGCCACGGACCAGCCGAAGCGTGTCGGGCGGAAAGGGCAGCGTCAGGTGGTGCGCACCGGCTTCGACCGGGCCGTAGACCGACTCGCCATGGCGCAACGACCACAGGTGCGCACCGCCGTCGACGCCGGTCAGCAGCACCTCGGCGTAGTCGGCTCGGAGCAGGTCGGTGGACTGGTTCAGCACGGAACGGACGACGTCCGCGGACCCGGGCGCTCCCGCGAGCGCATCGGACAGTTCGTAGAGTCGCTCCAGCCGGGTATGCCGATCGGACAGGGCGGCGAAGGCTCGGTAACCCAGCAGCACGATCGCGCCCAGGACGGCGACCGGAACGGCGGCCTCGCCCCGGCTGAAGGCCAGCACCGGGACCACCCCGACCAGGCCAACCACTGCCGCTCCGGCGACGGACAGGAACATCACCCGGGCCATGGCTAGTTTCGCGATCTGGCCGTCCTCCCAGATCTGGACCCGCAGCACGGCCGCGGTGGCCAGCAGCGCGCCAGCTGCGGCGGCGAGGAGCGCGGCCAGGCAGCCCCGAAACCCGAGTGGGTCGGCACCGGACAGCACGGTCAGGAACGTCAGCTCGGCGATCGCCGTCCCGGCCAGGACCAACCCGCTGTTGA
The DNA here is from genome assembly GCA_031400005.1 of Kineosporiaceae bacterium. Lineage (GTDB taxonomy): Bacteria > Actinomycetota > Actinomycetes > Actinomycetales > Kineosporiaceae > JANNPJ01. The sequence continues at coordinate 747 of JANNPJ010000683.1, forward strand.
ACCCGGCCTTGAGGACGGTCTGGCGGCGGTAAAGCAGGAACACCGCCAGGCTCCCCACCAGCCGGCCAATCAGCAGGGACGACGGGGCGGCCAGGAACAGGCCAATCACCAGCGGCACCTCGCTCAGAGCGAGCAAGTGGTTCTGCTTGCGCACGCGCAGGTTGAGGACGCAGATCTCAGTGACGGCGAACAGGATTGCCAGCGTCCACCAGGGCAAAGACCGGAATCCGTCGAGCAGCACCGGCCGCTGCAGGAACAGCGGCAGCAGGCCGAACAGCGCCAGGACCACGCTGAACGCGGCGACCTTGCTGGTTGCGGCGGCGATCACCGGTGGCCTGCGGTGGAGGTTCACTGCTTGTCACCTGCTCAATCTTTACGAAGGAGCTCCAGTGCATCGCACTGCGTAGCGATCCGTCATCACTCAGTGCCGACATCCACCCCAGCGGCCGCAGAGTCACCCACCCTGAGCAACCGGTGGCGGAAGGCCGACCGGGTAATCCGTCCCAGTCGCGCCGGTTCGGTACCCGATGTGATCGACAGCGGGTGGCCAATCGCCCCGGCCGGGTGCACCCGTTCGGGTGGATCGGGCCGGAGCGGTAATCTTTCAGGGGTGCGAATCGCCACCTGGAACGTCAATTCGATGCGGGCCCGACTCGAGCGGGTCCAGGCCTGGCTGGAACGCAGCGACGTGGATGTGGTCGCGCTGCAGGAGACCAAGTGCCGCGACGACCAGTTCCCCACCTCCGTGTTCGAGGACCTGGGTTACCAGGTTGCGCATCTCGGGCACTCGCAGTGGAACGGTGTCGCGATCCTTTCTCGGGTAGGCCTGACCGACGTCGAAGCCGGCTTTCCCGGGATGCCGACCTGGGGTGATCCGTTGGCGGCGGAAGCGCGGGCGCTCGGCGCGACCTGCGGCGGGGTGCGGATCTGGAGCCTGTACGTGCCCAACGGGCGCACCTTGGACGACCCGCACCTGGCCTACAAACTGGACTGGCTGGCCGCGTTGCGCGAGGCCGGCCACGGCTGGCTGTCGGCGGACCCGAACGCGCAGATCGCCCTGGTCGGTGACTGGAACGTCGCACCGCTGGACGAGGACGTCTGGAGCATGGCGGCGTTCGAAGGCAGTACCCATGTCTCGGCTCCCGAGCGGGCCGCCTTCAACGCCGTTGTGGACGCCGGATTTGCGGACGTCGTCCGCCCGCACACACCTGGCGCCTTCACCTATTGGGACTACCAGCGACTGCGCTTTCCGAAGAAGGAGGGGATGCGAATCGACTTCGTTCTCGGTTCGCCCGCTCTGGCCGCGCGGGTCAAGGGCGCGAGCATTGACCGCGAGGAACGCAAGGGCAAGGGCGCCTCCGACCATGCACCGGTGATGGTCGACCTAACCTGAACCGAAAGTAACACTGAGCGACATTACGTGAGCACCGCAAGCACGGAACTGGCGCGATCCGGTACCGACGGTAATTTTCGTGGACGTATTTCAGGGCGATTGTCGGTATTCTGGTGCTGTTTTGACGCGGGGGTCGTAACAAAGGCCGTACGCTTCCGGCCGTGACGATGATTCAACAACGGACGAACGTGCGCTGCCCCGGGCTCTCCCGCGGGTTGACGGTTGCCGCCGTCTGGCTTGGCACCGCGGCCCTCGTAGTGGGCGGTTCAACGTCGGCCGTTGCCAGACCTCTGGAGCATGAGGGGCAATCGCCGACGGGCGCCACCGAGGCGTACACACAGGCCGACATCGTCGCGCCCACGCAGACCCCCACCGCCGAAGGGTCAGCGACCCTCGATGGTCCCTCTCTCGCTGACGCGCCCGGCGAGTACGTCGTCGTCCTGAATGATGGCGCCGCGATTCCGGCCGAGATGTCGAATCAGGTGAAGACGGCTGTCGCTCGCGGGCGCAAACTAGGTGCAGAGGTGGAGCAGGAGTACACCTCTGCGCTGACCGGCTACTCAGCCACGCTCAGTGATACCGAGCTGGCCGCCGTGCGAGCCGACCCGACGGTCGCCTATGTGCAGCCGAACCACCGGTACCGAGTCAGCGGCCTGCGGCAGAAGAACCCGATCTCTTGGGGCCTGGACCGGATCGACCAGCGGTCGCTGCCGCTGAACAAGCTGTACACCGCCACTGCCACCGGCGCCGGCGTGACCGCCTACGTCATCGACACCGGTCTGGCCTTCGGCCACCCGGACCTTCCGCATGCGGAGGCCGGGCTGAGCGTCATCGACGGCGGCCCCGAGGACTGCAACGGCCACGGTACCCATGTCGCCGGAACCATCGGTGGCACCGAGTTCGGGGTGGCCAAGGACGTCAGGCTGGTGCCGATCCGGGTCTTCGACTGCTCCGGAGAAGGAAGCACGGCGGATATCGTCGCGGGCATCGAACTGGTCCTGCAGCAGCCGGTGACCGGGCCTCGTGTGGTCAACATGAGCCTCGGCGCGGACGGGATCGACCCCGCGGTGGACAACGGCGTGAAGCGGATGATCAGCGCCGGAATCACGGTCATGCTTGCCGCGGGCAACAAGGGCGTGAATGCCTGCAGCGCCTCCCCGGGCCACGTCCGGGCGGCGATCACGATCGGAGCCACGAACAAGAAGGATCAGCGCCCTCGCTTCTCCAACTACGGCAGTTGCGTGGACCTGTATGCGCCCGGGGTCGGCATCGACTCGGCTTACCTGGCTAACCGGAAAACGGGGCGGTGGCAATACGCGACGCTGTCCGGCACCTCGATGGCCGCGCCGCACGTGACCGGCACAGTGGCAATGTTCCTGGAGCGACACCCGAACGCCACCCCGGCCCAGGTGCAGGCTGCCCTGATCAAGTCGGCCACCAAGAACAAGGTCACGAAGGTCAGCAAGAAGTGGCCGCGGCTGATGCTGATGGCGCTGCAGAAGGTGGCCGCACCGGCAAGCGTCACCGGCGGGAACAAACTGCGCGCGAACGAAACCCTGGTCCGTGGCAACACGCTGTGCAGCAGCAGCGGGGCGTACTGCCTGGACCACAGCTCCACCGGAAAGCTCCGGCTACGTAAGGTGAAGGGCGCGAACAAGCGGGTCGTCTGGTCGGCGGGCAAGAATGCCGCCTGGACCGGGCTGACCGACACCGGAACGCTCAGCTCGTCCGACGCTTACGGACGCCGGGTATGGACGAGCGGGAGCACCGGCGGGCCATCAACGCTGTACATCATCTCTTCGGGATATTTCAAGATTCAGCAGGACGCGGACGCCAAGGTGCTCTGGTCCAGCCGGCGCTGACCCGAGCGCCTGTGCGAGGCACCCGTGCCGTGCTCAGCCGCGAGGCGCGCGCCAAACTGCCGCCGATCAGACCCTGTTGGCTAATTGGCTGAACTCAACGTGGGCGGCACGTCAGCCCCGGCGTGCCCGTTTCCTCGACTTCGTCGCGCACGATGACCCCCTAGCCGGGTCAAAACGCGCGACCACGTCGACGCAGCACCCGAGCAACCGTGCATGATCACGGCAAAAGTGAGGGTCTCCTTCGCTACCGACGGGGGAATTGGCCAGCAGGGTCTGATCACGGCGAGGTTTTGGGCAGGCGCCGAATAAGCCATCGGGGTACAGCTGCTGGGTGGAAATCGGCAGGCACTGCGAGACACGCAATGCTCACGAGGTGTAGCACGTAAGATACGCTGCGTGACAGCGACTCAGTGGGGCGGCGCTGCCGTCGGCGCGCCCGGACCTCCACTCCCCCGACGTCCCGCCGGGTCCGTGATCGCCGGGTCTGGGATCGCCATCGGGCCTGGGATCGCCATTGCGGCGGCGATGGCCATCGGTTTGGTCATCTCGGGCCTTCCCGCTGCGCCAGCCACCGCTAGCTCAGGAATCCCCGAGGTGCCGGGCCCCGTGGTGCTGGCTCCCCTGCTGGGTGCCTCGGCCCACGGTGTGATCCCGGGCGAGTACATCGTCGTCCTGAAGGACCGCCCTGGCCTGCCCGTCCGCTCTGGCCTGCCCGTCCACTCCGACCTGCAGAACCGCTCTGAACCACGAGCCAGCTCCGGGCTGCGGATCGCCGGGCTGGGCGAACCCTCGTCCGCCGATCTGGTCGCCGCGGCCGTGGCTCGAGGCCGCAAGGCCGGCGCGGTGGTCACCCAGCAGTACACCCGGGCGCTCCGCGGTTATGGGGCTGACCTGGAGGCGGACGAGCTTGCGCAGGTCCGGACCGACCCGGCCGTCGCCTATGTCCAGGCGAACCAGAGGTACCGGGCCAGCGACGTCCAGACCGATGCGCCCTGGGGGCTTGACCGGCTCGATCAGCGCAGCCGTCCGCTGAGCGGCGCGTACACCCACGCCGCAACTGGTGCCGGAGTCACCGCGTACGTCGTCGATACCGGCATCCGCAGCACTCATCTGGACTTCACCATGAACTCGGCCGGGACTGCCGTCCCGTCCCGAGTCGTGGGTGGGATCTCGAAACTGACGGACGACGCCAGCACGGCCGACTGCCTGGGGCACGGCACTCACGTTGCCGGCACCATCGGTGGCACCACCTACGGCGTGGCAAAGCAGGTCACTCTTGTGCCGGTGCGGGTACTCGACTGCGACGGGGTCAGCAGCAGCCAAATCGTCGCGCAGGGACTTGACTGGATCGTTGGCGACCACACGACCGGCCCAGCGGTGGCAAACCTCAGCCTGACCAACGAGGGCGGTGCCGACCTGGTGGTCGAGGAAGCCGTCCAGCGAATGATCACCGACGGCATCACCCCCGTCATCGCCGCTGGAAATGGCGTATATGACAGGGAAACTCAGGATTACCGCGGAGTGGGCGCCTGTTCGGTCTCCCCGAGCCGGGTTCGGGCCGCGATCACGGTCGGTGCCACGACGAGAACCGATGCCCGCGCCGGGTTCTCCAACTACGGCTCGTGCGTGGATCTGTACGCGCCTGGGGTAGGCATCGAGTCAGACTCGTACCTCGACGACGGCCTGATAGAGACGATGAGCGGCACATCGATGGCCGCCCCGCATGTCGCCGGTGCCGCAGCGCTCTACCTTCAGGATCATCCGACCGCGACGCCGGCCCAGGTACAGGCCGCGCTGATCGCCGCTTCGACGGCGAACAAGGTGACGAATGTCAGCACGCGATGGCCACGTCGGCTGTTGTTCTCCCTGCCTCTCGTGACCGCGCCGGCGGCGACCACGACCGCGGGGGCGATCACCTCCGGCACGGCACTGCTGCGCGGGTCGAAAATCTGTAGTCCGAATACCCTGTACTGCCTTTCGCAGCGGACGAGCGACGGGAAGCTGGTGCTGACCAAGCCTGGAGGTCGGCAGTTGTGGACCAACAACCGGACGGCGGCCTGGACGACGGTGGACGCCGGCGGCAACTTGGTCTCGTACGATGCCTATGGCCAATGGATGTGGTCCAGCCGCACCGCACGGACCGGACCGAACACCTTGCGGGTGCAGGATCGGGGCAACCTGGCGCTGGTGAACGACCTCACCGCATCGGTCCTATGGACCAGCGGACCCGCGCAGAAGCTCGCGCCGACGCAGGTCACGAATGCCGTCGCAACGCTCAGCACCGGCAAGGCGCTGTATCGATCGGGATCCCAGTTACGTTCCAAGAATGGCCTTTTCACGCTCAAAGTAGCGAGCAATGGCGATCTCGTGCTGGCCAAGGGTCGAACCAGGCTCTGGCACTCCGGTATCCGGGACGGCGATTGGTTGACCATGCGTCCGGACGGCAACCTGGTCTACTACCGCAGTGACGGCGTCGCCGTGTGGAAGACCGGGACCGGCGGGCAGGGTGCCGCCCGCCTGACCCTGCGAGACAGTGGCAACCTGGTGCTGGTTCGCCTCGCCGACCAAAAGGTCCTGTGGTCAACGAAAACCTCCAACGCCTAGATCCTGCCAGCATGCTGCCAATCCCCACTGGTGCTGGATGAACGACTAAACCCTGCGGCGATCATGCACGGTTTCTCCCCACCCGAGGGAGCAACCGTGCATGATCACGGCAGAAATGAGACCGGCGCGGCGAGCAAGGCGGCGGGCGGGGATCTACCAGCCGGGGAGGGTTGAGAGGTCGGAGCCGTCGCTGAGACCGCCCGATTCTGCAGGGTCGTCACCTGAGCCGGTGGCCGTGGGGACGCCCTCGACGATCTCCCCCGGCTCCAGTCGGCGCACGATCAGCCCGGAGGACATCGCGTCGGCGGCCACGCCGACACCGAATTCACCTTCCGGCAATCCGGTTCGGCCGAAGCCGGGAGCGGCGTCCACCAGTACCCCGTCACCGTCACGGATCTCACCTGCCAGCAAAGCCTTCGCCAGCCGGTCGCCGATCTCCCGCTGGACCAGCCGGCGCAACGGCCGAGCCCCGTACGCGAGGTCATATCCGCTGAGCGCCAACCACTCTCGAGCGGCGGGGGTGACCATCAACTCCAACTGGCGTGCGGCCAACCGCTGGGCCAGCAGCCCGACCTGGAGTTCGACGATCCGGGACAGATCCTCCATGCCGAGCGGTTCGAACACCACGACGTCGTCCAACCGGTTCAGGAATTCCGGCTTGAAGGTCGAACGCACCATACTCATCACCGCGTCGTGCTTGGCCTCCTGGCTCAGAGTGGGGTCGACCAGGAAGTGCGAACCGAGGTTGGACGTGAGCACCAAGATCGTCGAGCGGAAATCGACCGTCCGGCCCTGCCCGTCCGTGAGCCGACCATCGTCCAACACCTGCAGCAGCACGTCGAAGACGTCGGGATGGGCCTTCTCCACCTCGTCGAACAGGACCACACTGTAAGGCCGACGCCGGACCGCCTCGGTCAGCTGACCGCCAGCCTCGTAGCCAACGTAACCGGGCGGAGCACCGATCAGGCGTGCCTCGCTGTGCTTTTCGGCGTACTCGCTCATGTCGATCCGGACCATCGCCCGCTCGTCATCAAACAAGAAGTCCGCCAAGGCCTTGGCCAGTTCGGTCTTTCCCACCCCGGTCGGCCCGAGGAACAGGAACGAGCCGGTCGGCCGATCCGGGTCACTGATCCCTGCCCGGGCCCGGCGGACGGCGTCAGAAACCGCTCGCACGGCGGACTTCTGTCCAACCAGGCGACCGCCAATCACCTCTTCCATCCGCAGCAGCTTGGCGCTTTCGCCTTCCAGCAACCGACCGGCCGGGATGCCGGTCCAGGCGGCGACGACGTCAGCAATGTCGTCCGGGCCTACCTCGTCCTTCACCATTGGCGCGGGCTCGGCCACGGCCTCCCGGTTATCGCCCTTAAGCATCGAGACCGGCGCGGTGTGATCGTCCTCCGCAGCCTGAGCTTCGGCGAGTTCCTTTTCAATGGTGGGTATTTCGCCGTACAGCAGGCGGGATGCACCGGCCAGGTCGCCCTCGCGCTGCAAGCGCTCCGCCTGGCTGCGCAGCGAGTCGATCCGCTCCATCAGCGCACCGACCCGGTTCAGCCCGGCCTTCTCCAGTTCCCAGCGGGCGGTCAGCGCGGCCAACTGCTCCGACCGGTCGGCCAAGTCGGCGCGCAACTTCTCCAGCCGGGCCCGACTGGCGACGTCGTCCTCCCGAGCCAGCGCCATCTCCTCCATCTTCAGCCGGTCTACTTGCCGGCGCAAGGCATCGATCTCCTCCGGAGAGGAGTCGATCTCCATCCGAAGCCGGCTCGCAGCCTCGTCGATCAAGTCGATCGCCTTGTCCGGCAGTTGGCGGCCGGGGATGTACCGGTGTGACAGGCTCGCCGCCGCAACCAGGGCGGCGTCCGTGATCGCCACCTTGTGGTGTGCCTCGTACCGTTCCTTCAGCCCGCGCAGGATGCCGACCGTATCCTCGACGCTGGGCTCTCCCACGTAGACCTGCTGGAACCGACGTTCCAGGGCGGCGTCCTTCTCGATGTGTCGGCGGAACTCATCCAGAGTCGTCGCTCCGACCAGGCGGAGTTCGCCGCGGGCCAGCATCGGCTTCAGCATGTTTCCGGCGTCCATCGCACCTTCACCGGTAGCGCCCGCGCCGACCACGGTGTGCAACTCATCGATGAAGGTGATGATCTCGCCCTCGTTGGCCTTGATCTCCTCGAGCACGGCCTTCATCCGCTCTTCGAACTCGCCGCGGTACTTCGCTCCGGCGACCATCGCCGCCAGGTCCAGCGTGATCAGGCGCTTGCCGCGAAGCGACTCCGGGATGTCACCGGCGATGATCCGCTGCGCCAGCCCTTCCACCACGGCGGTCTTACCGACACCGGGCTCACCGATCAGCACCGGGTTGTTCTTGGTTCGCCTACTGAGCACCTGGATCACCCGACGGATCTCGGCATCCCGGCCGATCACCGGGTCCAGCCGACCCTCGCGAGCCTGCGCGGTCAGGTCGATGCCGTACTTCTCCAGCGAGTTGTAGGTGCCCTCCGGGTCTGGGCTGGTGACCTTGCCGTTGCCCCGGACCTTGGGCAGGGCGGCCAGGAGCGCGGCCCGGGTGGCGCCGGCCGCGGCCAGAGCCGCGCAGACAGCACCCCTGCCGTCGCCCGCGCCCGAGCCGGCCAGGCCAATCAGCAGGTGTTCGGTCGAGACGTACTCGTCCTCCAGTTCGCGAGCCACGTCCCCGGCAGCGGACATCGCCTGGAAAGTCCCCCGAGCGAGGTTCGGCGAGCTGACCGACTGCCCGCTTGCTTTGGGCAGGGCGGCCAGCGCGGCCTCGGTCGAGCGCCGCAGTGCCGCGAGATCGACTCCGACCGCTTGGAGCAAGGCCGGAGCCACGCCGTCACCCTGCGCCAGCAGAGCAGCCAGCAGATGCGCCGGCTCCACCTGAGGAGCCCCGTCCGTGGCGGCACGCTGAATGGCGGAGGCCATCGCCTCCTGGCTACGGGTGGTGAGCTTTAGATCCATGGTTCTCAGTGTCCTCCGAGAGTGGGGTAACTGACAGAACCAACGCGGGCATAGTTGAGTCTGTTCCGCTCAACTTGGATCCATCGTCCATGGCTACCATCTGCAATCGAACGATTACGCCGATCCTAGTCGATCGAATCTGTGATTGCGGGCTGGCAGGATCGGTCAGGAGACATTCGTCCAAGAGAAAAGCGAGTACCGCGATGGCAGATCTGGCGAAAATCGAGCGATTCACCGTGACCCAGAAGATCACGATGATGGTGAACCGCTACGAGATCCGAACCGCCCTCCCGGACGGCAGCCCTGGCGACCTGATCGCGGTGGCCCAGCAGAAGCGGATGGCGTTCAAGGAGGAGGTCACCTTCTACGCCGACGAGAAGCGGACCCAGCCGGTGTTCAGCTTCAAGGCCCGGCAGCGGATGGACCTCGGTGCCACCTACGACGTGCGGGACGCCGCCGGTCAGCCGATCGGCTGGTTCCGTAAGGACTTCGGCAAGTCGCTGCTGCGCTCGACCTGGCATCTGGGCACCAGCGACGGACTGGAACTGTTCGGTCAGGAGCGCAACAAGAACGTGGCTCTGGCCCGCCGGGCCTGGGAATTCCTGCCTTACATCAGCGGCCTGCCGTCACCGTTCCTCTTCCACTTCGACTTCACTGACCCCAGCGGCCGGGTGCTGATGTCCTCGATCCGCAAGCGCTCGTTCCGGGACCGGTACAACGTCGAGGTGCCGGGTGCCCAAATCGACGGCCGCGTCGCGGCGGCGATGGCGGTCGCGTTGGACGCCCTGCAATCACGCTAAACAGCCGAGATCGGTCAACGAGCTCAGGGCGATGGCCCTGAGCGAGACCTTGGCAAGACCGGCTGATTGTGCCCACGGATCCGCGTGACTGATTGAGCCCACGGGCCCTTCTGAACCGGATCCGTGCTGGGTAGCGTCCAGAAGATGAGCGCCATCAAAGGCCGTACCGCTGCTCTGTTCATCTTGCTGCTGGTCACCACCGCGGCCTGCAGCCCTTCGAGTTCGGCACCGACCGACTCGGCTGAGTCCACCCCTGCCGCCGAACCGAGTGCCGCCGAACCGAGCGGCGGCGCTGCACCGAGCGCCGCCGCAGGTGCGCGCACCACTTGGGGGCCGGTCTCGCTGACGCTGCCCGGTGGTTTGACGCCGGTCAAGGTGCCCTCCACCGACGTCCTACACCGGTTCGGCGCAGTAGGCAAGGTGTCCGCGTCGGGCCAGGCACCCGCCCTCGCCGTGGTCGTGCAGGACCGTCCGCAGCGTTCGGCCAGGGTCGAGGCGACCAGCGGAGCCGAAGTGGCTCGCGTGAGCGGAGGCGCTGATTCGCTCACGCTGAAACAGGTCACGATCCCCGGGGCGGACGACGCCTGGTCCTTGGAGTACGACGAAAAGGCCCTGTCCGCCGCCATACCGCCGCTGCACCGCAGCTCGCTGATCGCCGACGCCGGTGACCGACTGGTGGTGATCGAGGCCCGGGCGGCGGGTGCGGAGTACCGCAACGTCGGCCTGGCTGCGGCCCTGGCCTCGGTTCGGTTGAGCCCATGAGCGACCGGAGAAACGACCGGACGAGCGACCGGGAGCCGGCCCGGATCGCGCGGGATCGGGGAGCCGCCAGCACCGAGTACGTCGGGGCGATCCTCGTCGCGGCAGCGCTGATGGGCCTGAGCCTGCTCAGCGTCGCGGCCATCCACCCGGAGGCCGGTCTGAACCGGGCGGTCTGCAAGTTGCTCACGGTCGGATTGGGCGACTGCGGGTCGTTACCGTCCGCGGCTGACCGGGAGCCCACCCAGCCGTGCGTGATCAGCGGCACCGGGACGACGAACACCGTGCGCGCCGGGGCCGCGGTGATCGGCCAAGGTTCCGAGCGGTGGCTGATCGAGGAACTGGGGGACGGGCGTTTTCGATTGACCCGGGCCACCGGGACCGGTGTCGGCGGGACGGTCGGGGCCGGCTTTGACCTCACCTACACCTACAACGACAACGACTACGGATTCAGCCTCGGCGCCGAGGCCAACGCGCTGGCAGCCGAGGAAACCGGCGAGGTCTATTACGTCAGCTCGCAAAAGCAGGCCGAAGACTTCCTCACCGAACGGCGAGTGGACTCGGCGCTGGACGGCGTGATCGGTGACGGTGGGTTGGCCCGGGGCCTGGTGGACAAGGTCCGTGGCGGCAACCGGTTGCCGGAGCCGGACGAGACCTGGCAGGCGGCAGGGGTGATCGGGGATGCGAAGGCGACGGTGGACTGGATCGCGCTCGGGGCTCAGGCGAACATCAACAGCCAGACGATGATCGGGACCCGGTTGCGCAAGGACGGCTCCGGGACGGCCTACTACTCGACGAACATGTCCGGGCAGGCTGCGGCGGCGATGTGGGCGGCCGACGACAAGACCGGAGCCACGACGCTCTACAAGGCTCAGGTCAACGGCACCGTGGGGGGTGTGGCTGAGGTGGATTACGACAGCAAGGGAAAAGTTACCGCCCTGCGAATCAAGTCCACCCTCGGTGGATCGGCCGCGGCTGGCAGCCGCGGCGTGGGCGAAGACAACCAGAGCGGTCCGAGTCCGAACGCCTACACTGATCTGACAGTCGAGCTGCCGCTGGACACCGCCGAGGCTCGCGAGCACGCGGCCGGGGTGGCCGCCGCGTTCGGGATCCCCTACGTGCCTGGGCTCAGCACCGGGTTGCGTAGCCCCGTGCTGGACCCGGCGAAGACCAGGCAGGACGTGAGCGACTTCATGGATGATGTCCGCAGCCGCGGTCGGATCTGGCGGGACGACTACGACCTCAACCTGAACACCGATCTAGGGCTCAACGTGGATGCCCGGTGGATCACCGGGGTACTCGTCGATGCGTCGTCCAACTCGATGGTCCGCACGTCCACCAGCCAGCAGTACTTCGACGGTCACGGCTGGCGTGAGCGGGAGGGATGCACCAAGTGACGCCGAACGCACCGGATCGAGGTGAGTCCCGCCGCCGCGGGCGGCGGACGGTGAACCGGCTGTGGGCCTGGGCGGCGATCGCGGCGATCCCGGTCTGGCTGGTCGGCGCTGCCATATTGCTGACCAGCAGCTGGCAGCCGCCGGCAGTGGTCCAGGCCGCCCCCGGAGCATCCCGGATGGCCATGGACGAGACCTATCGCCGGAGCGTGGTGAAGGACTATTCGCTTTACGTCGCACCTCCGGCGGCTGCCGGGACGACGTCGTGTCTGGAGCCGCGCAAAATCGGCGACCTGAACATCACGCGGACCGAGCCGGACCGAGCCGGTACGGCAACCCGGACGGTGGCCGGCATGACGTACGGCCACTACGGGAAGGTCTACAGGTTGACCCGGGAGATCTCCTGCAGTCCGGGTGTCACCGGGCTGCTCCTCACCGAATTCGATGGGGATCACCAGACCAGGTACTTCGGGTACCTGCTCCTGGCGCTCTGTCCGGTCCTCGCCCTGGTCTCGGTCCGCATCCTCCGGCGGGACCGTCGTCCCTGATCGGTGATCGTCCCTGATCAGCCCCGATCAGACAGTCAGCGCTCCAGTTTCAGCGAGGCCGAGGTGGCCCGCACGGTGATCCCGCCCGAACCGACGGCCGCGGCCTGGGCCTGAAACCCGAAGGGCAGCGACGGGAGCCTGGACGCCTTCGCCACCACCGACCGCACCTGGTCACGCAGCAGGGGCGGTAACCCGTCGATTGTCTCGGAGGTCAGTTGGACGACCAGATCGCCATCCTTGGCGGCCAGCCGGGCCTGCAGATCGAGCTTGGCGCTGAGCCCGGAACCACGATAGGAGCCGGTCACGGCCAGCGCCCCGGCGGCGCCCTGGCCGAACGTCACGGTGGAGTTGGTGCCCGCCAGGTTCTGCTTCGCCGCAGCATCCAGCGCGGCAAAGCTGACGAAACTAGTGGCGGTGGCGGAGTCGACCGGTACCGATGTCACCTGGCCATTGATCGCGTCACCGGCCGAGACCTTCACCCCGCGCAGCACGACGTCCAGGGAGTCGATCTTCAGCCCGCGATCCGCCGCGAGATTCTGCAGGTTCACGTCAACCTGCTGATAGCTGCCGCGCAACACCTGGGTGAGGAACGGGAATCCGGCCACCGCGACGTCGGGGAGCACAGCGAGATTCTCGGCCTTCTGGATCTCCTGGGCGATCGTGCGCTCCGCGAACCACCAGGCCGCTCGATCGATGACGGCCGCAATCAGAACAAGGACGACGATGAAGGTCACGAAGCGGCGCATGGGCGAACTCTTTCAGTCTCACCAGCCTCACGCACACCGTGGGATCGTCAGAGCGGGGTCTCAGGCCCGTTCGGGAAGCCCTGACTGGGACGGCGGGCAGTGGCAGACTCAGGAAGGTTGTGTGACTCGAGCCAGAAGGGTGAATCGTGAGTCATCCGGAACCGGCGACACCGCTGACCCGCCGTACTGGCACCGCAGGACTGGTCGTCCAGATGACGTTAGGCAGCGCACTGGCCGGTTTTGTGGCGGCGTTGCTGGGCGCCTCGGTGGCGGGTAGCACCCTCAACCTGACCGCGGGCATCCTGATCCGCGGCGTGCTCGCGCTGATGCTCCTCCTGCTGATCGGCCGCATCCTCGGCCGCAGGGCGAAACAGAGCGGTGTGTCTCGACCAATCCTGGTGCTCGGCGTCGGCGCGCTGCTGGGGTTCCTCCTCGACCCGCTCACCTGGCAGGCCCGTACCCTGCTCACTCAGCTCGTCACCGAGCCGGGGATGCTCACGGTGATCGGAGATCTCGGGCTCTGGATGCTGACCGCCGTCGCTGGTGTGCGACTGGGCGCCCGTGGCGCTGGCAGGTTGGGCGCCGGTGGCGCTGGCACCCCGCCGCCCACTGACACCCCGTACGGATGAGCCTGACTGTGGCGCGCACCGAATCCACCCGGCGACGGCTTCGGGCCGGCATGCTGCTGCTCGCTGTGCTCGGACTGGCCAGCCTGGGCCTCGGGTTCTCCGTGCCGTCGCTGGCCCCCGACGTCCCACCGGTTCCGGTACCACTGAGCGTGCCGGTCACGCTTCCCCAGGCCGGACCGTTCGGTGGGACGGTGGCGCTCTACGGCGCGCCCACCGAAGGCTGGGCGCCCGCTGACGATCTGTCCGGTTGCCGGCTCGAAAGTGGCTCTGGCCAGGCCACCGAGCTAGAGCTGTCCGAGCGGCGAGCGGACGATCTCGACCGGCGAGTGCTGAGCGGACGGGCGCTGGTGCCGTTGCTGAAAATCCAGGATGCGTCCTCGGACTGGACGATCACCTGCGCCGGTCCGGGAGCGATTGGCGCGCAACCACTGTACCTGGTCACCACCAGCGGCCACCGCGACCTGATTCCGATGGCGGCGTTCTCCTTCGCCACGCTGGCGATCGCGGTCGGGATCGCCGGCACGGTGACCTACCGCCCGAACACCACCTAGCACTGAGGCTTTTGCGCGAGCCGATCAACCAGCGCCGCCAGCCACTGCCGGAAGGTGTACCCCTCTCCGGGTGGCGAGTACCCGCTATGCAGGTCGTCCATCATGAATTTTTGCAGTTCGCGCTCCGAGGCTCCGGAAGCCAGAATGCCCTCGACCTCCTCGATCAGATCGGTCGTATATTCGGGTTGCTCCCGGGAAACGAAAGCATCGACGCCATTCCACATACTGCCGTACGTGTCCGGCCAATCAATATTGAGATAAATGGCGAGCAAATGCTCGAGCGTGGGCGAGTCCGGGATCATGGGACCGGATAAGCCGTGACGATATGATATCCGAGCTCACTGGAATCCACCTCAAGCACGACTCTCACCTTCTTCACCTCCGTGATCTCGGTCGATCCAGATCTCACGGATCGACCGACCGGCACCTGGAAATCTTTCTCAATTTCGACACTCTGCCGTACTCTGCCTCGTCGGTTCAAAAGCCTACCAGTGGCGAGTTTCTGCACCACGTCGCTGTTCTCCGTCATGGTCTCGGAAACGAATCGCTCGGCATCCTCAAGGGTGACGAAGGTCGAGGCACCGGAGATCCCGGGCTCGGCGGCGACTCGATCGAGCAGCTCCTGGTCGGTCTTGGCGACATGACGCTCGATGGCATGCCCCCCGCGAGTCTCATGGGCGGCCAGGCCGCCACCCTCGACCAACGGTGAACTGGCTGTCTTCTCGGCCGTATCCGCCGCCTGCTCGGCCGCGTCGGCTTCCCGGTCGGCGCGGGTAGCGGCGTCCGACGCTACGCCACAGTCTTCACCTGCCCGCCACGGTGACGAGCGCACCAGCACTGATCCGCCGAGACTTCCCCGACCACCCGAAGCCAGCACCACCGCACCAATTTCCGACCTGGATCTCGGTCCGGCCGCGACCGGGCAGCCCTTCGACCGAGCATCCTGCGCTGCCTCATCCGCCTTCTTTCGAGAGGCTCCGGCGGCCTCTCGGGCACCCTTCACATCGCCTCGGGCTGCGGCGTTTTCGGCTTTACGAGCCAGCGCTCCGGCGTCATCCGCCAGCCGGCCGACCTTGGCCAGATCGGCCACCGCGTCGGCAGCCTTTCCGATCTTTCCCAGCTTGCCCGCTTTCGACGCACCACGAACGACGCCGACACCGGGAATGAACCACGAGCCGACATTCCATACCGTGCGACCGACTGCACCGCCGTAATCCTCGCGGTTCCACATATCCTCGGACTCCTGGTCCCAGACCAGTTCCTTAGCCGCCTCACCCGGGTGCGCCACGATGTACTTACCGGCGTCCACCAGTTGACCCGGGTTGGTCACCAGGTCGTACACCCCGACGACGTCGTCAACCGCACCCTTGCCGATGTTGTAGCCGCCACTGCCAACCTGTTTCGTCACGTTCCAGGCGCAGCCCAAGAAACCGTTGCAGTCCCAGTCCCCCGGGTCTTCCGCCTCATTCGACCCGCCAGCCTCCTGGTCGCTGTCATCCTGGTCGCCAGGCTTCTGGTCGCTGTCATCCTGGTCGCTGGGCTTCTGGTCACTGGTTTTCTGATCGCCGGCGCCCTGGTCACCGTCTGCGGGCTGCTGGCCGCAATTTTCGCCCGAGCTGATCTCGCACACCGCTGTCCGGGCCGAGGAAACCACCCGCTGTCTGGCCCCCGGGACCGCCACAGCCGTAAGCACCAATGCAACCACCACGGCCGACGCCAACAGCGTGCCGACGTACTCCGTGGTGGCCTGCCCGGCGTCCGACCCGTGGAAGCTCATCTTCGAAGAATAGGTCGCGGACTGTGGCGATCCCAGGGTCCGTGGGCCCAAAAGCAGCTAATAAAAGCCTATTTCGATGTGCTCAACCCATCCACGTCGGCGATCCGACCGAAGTCAGCTGGGTAGCAGGTAGTCTCGGACAGAATGTCGGGTGACCAGTACCAGGATCGCGATCGGGATCAGGAGGCTGGTCAGCCCACGAGGTTCACCGCGGCCGATCTGGGCCAGGCCCATCAGCGCCCAGACGGCGCCCACCACGACGATTCCCCAGAACCGATTCCGGCCACCGTTGGCCAGGCCTCGAGCCAGCAGAATGGCGGCGGCTCCCGGCCACAACGCCCAGAGTGCCGACCCGATCGTTTCGGCGGAAAACCCTTCGGACAGCAGGAACCCGAGCGTGGCCACGATGCCGATCGTGCCACCGACGTAGAGCAGGATCCGCAACGACACCAACGACTGCGGCAAGGCCCGGCGATTGTCGGACTGAGAGGAACTCATCAGGGCGTGTCTCCTCATCCCCACGTCTACTGCGCGGCACCCGGCGAGCGCCCCGCGGCGTTCTCGTCGTCGCACTCCGTCGGCGCTGACGCGCCTCCTCCCGCGTCGGCGCTAGCGCGCCTCCTTGCACCGCGATGAGCTACTCCTCGGCCTTGCGGTGCGCTCCGTCGGGCACCTGCTCGCTACGACGGGGATAAGGAGACACGCCCTAGGCTGGTGAACGTGACCGACCAGTGGCAGGACCTGTCCCGACCGCCGTTGCGTGCGGCCGCGCTCCGGCAGGCACTGACCGCCGGTCCGCACCCGACCTGGC
>JANNPJ010000689.1:0-13230 GCA_031400005.1 Kineosporiaceae bacterium
TGCGATCCGCGGGCTCCCGCGAACAGTCGACCCAACCGCTTTGCCAGACCGACAATCCCACCCGGCTCGACCAGGGTGACGAGCACGCTCGCCGGGCCGCTGCTCGGCGCGTGGACTCTGATCTTCCTGCAGGAGTACACCCGATCCGAGCTGTCCAGCACCGGTCGCTCGCTGGACCTGCTGATCTACGGCGCGCTGATCGTGCTCGTCACCCTGGTCGAGCCGGGTGGGATTGTCGGTCTGGCAAAGCGGTTGGGTCGACTGTTCGCGGGAGCCCGCGGATCGCAATCCGGGAAGGAAAAGCGATGAGCCTGGTATCGGTTAGCGGCCTGACCAAGAAGTTCGGTGGGCTGGTCGCGGTGAGCGACGTGGACCTGAGCGTCGAGGAAGGCGAAATCGTCGGGCTGATCGGTCCGAACGGGGCCGGCAAGAGCACGCTGTTCTCAATGGTCGCCGGTGATCAGCGCCCCACTTCGGGGCGGATGACCTTCCTCGATCGGGACGTTACGGGCTGGGCCCCGCACACCGCGGCCCGGTCCGGGGTCGGCCGGACCTTCCAGCTGATGCGCGGGTTCCCGACTATGACGGTTCGGGAAAATATCCGCGCTGCAGCCCATTTGCGGCATCGAAGCCGAGCGTCGGCGGACCGCGCCGCCGACGCGGTGATCGACGAACTGGGGCTGCACGAGGTGGCTGACCGGCTGGCCTCCACGCTGACGGCTGCTTCGCGCAAGCAGCTCGAGGTGGCTCGGGCGCTGGCCACCGAGCCCCGGTTGTTGCTCCTCGACGAGGTGCTCTCCGGTCTCACCCCGACCGAGAGCAGACGATCCGTGGAGACCATTCGAGGGCTCCAACGCCGGGGCTTGACCATCATCATGGTCGAGCACGTGCTCGAGGTGATCATGGGCCTCTGCGATCGCGTCGTCGTCCTGCATCACGGCAGCAAGCTGAGCGAGGGAACTCCGGCCGAGGTGGTGGCCGACGAAGCCGTGATCGAGGCCTATCTCGGCTCTGGTCGGCGGAAAGCGCCGGTCGCCGAACAGCAGACGGCGGAGGGGAAATGAACCCGGCAACGAAAATCGTGCTGCGGATCGACGACTTGCATGTGGATTACTCCGGTGCGGTGGCACTTGCCGGTGCGTCGTTGAACGTGGCGTCGGGCGAGTTGATCGCGCTGGTCGGGGCGAACGGTGCCGGGAAGAGTTCGTTGATCCGAGCGGTGGTCGGGCTGCACAAGGCATCCTCGGGGCGGGTCAGTTTCCTCGGCGAGGACATCACCGGGATGCCCGCGCATCGGATCGCCGGCCGGGGAATCGCCCTGGTCCCGGAGGGCAGGCACCTGTTCGGCCGGCTCACCGTGGAGCAGAACCTGCTGCTCGGGGATTACCGGGCGAAGGACAAAAAGGCTCGGCTGGATCGGCTGGCCTACGTCCACGACCTGTTCCCGATCCTGGCCGAACGGGCCGGACAGCGCGCGGGCACCCTGTCCGGCGGGCAGCAGCAGATGGTGGCGATAGGCCGGGCTCTGATGCGCACGCCGAAACTGCTGGTGCTCGACGAGCCGTCGCTGGGCGTTGCCCCGAAGATCGTCGAGCAGGTCCTGGAAGTGATCGAGGAGCTGCACCGGGAGGGCATGACCATCCTGTTGGTCGAGCAGAACCTGCATGCGGCGCTGGCGATCGCTACCCGGGCGGTGGTGCTACAGGCAGGCCGGGTGGCGATCGAGGGACCGGCCGATCTGCTGGCGAACTCCGAAGACGTGCGTCGAGCTTATCTCGGACTGTGACCAGTTTCGATGGAGGTGAACATGCGGTTACTCAGGTACGGCGAAGCCGCCATCCTGGTCGAGGTGGCAGATCTCGACCAGGTGGCGGACCTGCGCCGGCAGTTGCGCTCGGCTGACCTGTTGGGAGTCCGGGAACTGGTGCCGGCCGCCCGAACTCTGCTGATCACCTTCGATCCGACCGTGACCGGGCACAACCAGCTGTCCCAGCGGGTCATCCGGATCGTTGACGATGCGAGTGCACTGGCCATGGGTAACCCGTGGACAATGCCGGATCCGAGTCATCGGCCCCTGGAGGTCGTCCCGGTCGAGATCCCGGTGCATTACCGGGGCGACGATCTCCGGCAGGTCGCCGAGTTGACCGGGCTCAGCACAGCCGAGGTCGTGCAGCGACACACTGCTGCCATCTACACGGTGGCCTTCTGCGGCTTCGCCCCGGGCTTCGCCTACCTGCGGGGACTGGATCCCAGGCTCTGGTTGCCGCGTCGGGCCGAGCCGCGCACTCGAGTACCACCGGGTGCGGTCGCGATTGCCGGGGAGTGGGCGGCGGTGTATCCGAGCGCCTCACCGGGTGGGTGGCAACTGATCGGGCACACCGAATTTCCGGTCTGGGACGTCGAACAGACGCCGCCGTCCCTACTCGAACCCGGTACCCAGGTGCGGTTTCGATGCCTGGAAGGACTGTGATCGAGGTGCTTGCGACCGGGCCGTTGGCGACGATTCAGGATCTCGGTCGTCCCGGGTATGCCGAGTTCGGAGTGAGCCCGTCCGGGGCCGCAGACCTTCCCAGTCATCGGCTCGCCAACCGGTTGGTCGCCAATCCGGAGGACGCCGCCACGATCGAGATCACCCTCGGCGGGCTCGAGATCACCTCGACCTGCGGTGTGTGGATCGCGCTCACCGGCGCTCCGGTTCCGGCGACAGTCGGGCAGCGTGCGATGGCGATCAACTCGCCGACGTACCTGCCCGGCGGTTCCCGGCTCAGGCTGGGTACGACAGCGATCGGGTTGCGCAGTTACCTCGCGGTGCGGGGTGGGCTGCGGATGCCGTCCGTGCTCGGATCCCGCTCAACCGACACCCTGGCCGGCTTGGGGCCTGCGCGACTCGCGGTCGGAGACCTGATCGACACCCTGCCGCCCGGTCCGGACTACCCCAACGTCGACCTGGCGATGACTCGTTCGCTGCCGGACCTTACCGAACTGCGGATCGAGCCGGGACCGCGAGCCGACTGGTTGGACGCCGAGTCGCTCAGCCTGCTGACCCAGGCGCAGTGGTTCGTTAGCACGGATAGCAACCGGGTCGGCGTCCGACTTGACGGCCCACGCCTGAACCGCGCGATCGACGACGAACTCCCACCGGAGGGCCTCGTCCGGGGAGCGATCCAGGTGCCGCCCGGCGGTCAGCCGATCATCTTCCTCGCCGATCACCCGGTCACCGGTGGCTATCCGGTGGTGGCCGTGGTGCTCGGCGAGGATCTCCCGCTGCTGGCCCAGGCTCGCCCTGGGCAACCCGTTCACCTGCGTTGGACTCCCTCATCGGTCCAGCGTCCTACTCTCCTGGAGGATCGATGCCCGACACTCTGACCACAGCCTCTCCGGAATCGGCCCGGCTGCTCTTTCGTGCCGGACTTCGTCGACCGACCTCGGGCCTGAGTACGGGATTTCAGCAGGCAAACCTGATCTGTGTGCCTCGCCAGCACGCCTTCGACTTCCTGCTCTTCGCCACCCGGAACCCGCGGCCCTGCCCGCTCCTGGACGTGATCGAGGCGGGCGGCTGGACGCCCAAGATAGCGCCCAGCGCGGACCTGCGGACCGATCTTCCGGGCTACCGGATTTGGCGCGGCGGAGCGGTCGAGGCGGAGTTGCCAGATGTGCGGGAATCCTGGCGCACCGATCTCGTCTCGTTTCTGCTCGGCTGCAGCTTCACCTTCGAACATGCCCTGAGGATTTCCGGGATTCCGCTGCGACACATCGAACAGGACCGCAATGTAGCGATGTTCGACACCACGACGCCGTGCCAGCCGGCCGGGATCTTCTCCGGCAACCTGGTCGTGACGATGCGGCCGATCCGCGTCGATCAGGTCGAGCAAGTGCGAGCGATCTGCGCCGGGATGCCGTGGGCGCATGGTGCGCCGGTGCACGTCGGAGACCCGGCTGTGCTGGGTATCTCCGATCTTCAGAAACCCGACTACGGTGACCCGGTCGAGGTGCGGTCGGATGAGGTGCCGGTGTTCTGGGCTTGCGGCGTGACTACTCAAAACGTCCTGCGGCGCAGCCAATTGTCATTCGCCATCACGCACGCTCCTGGGTTCATGTTCATCAGCGACCAACCAGCGATGTCGGCAGGACCTGACCGCTGATTCGCCCCGTATGTCCGGACTAGCGGGCTCGATTCACGCTGTGATTCGATGTGGCGTGAGCGATGAGGGACTCGGCGGCGACTCGAGATCGAGCCGTCGGCTGAGGACCTAGCGCTGGTCGGAGTCGAGCACGGAGACCTGGCCGGCGCGCTCGCCTGGCTGTCGCCCGAACTTCGCGCAGTGCTGCATTTCACCATCCTCGATGGGTTGACCACTCGCGAGACCTCGCCGGGACCTGCTGATCACCTGCGACGGCGCCACCAAGACCTCCTCAAAACATCTTCGCCCTGAACGGGAAGCAGGGCGAGCCCGGCGAGCAACCGGTCCGTCGCCACGATGCCATCGGCAGCCCGGGTACAGGTGACGCACGAGCGGGTATGGCGGACAATGCGCTTGCGCCAGAACGGACTTGGCCTCGGGAAGGTCGTTACCCGCGCCGTCATCCTTGTCGGTCGGGTGGCCGCGCATCGACCGAATGGCTGAGGAAATCGCCAGGGCGTGCGCGATTCTGGCTCTTTGACCGAAGCGCGCGGGTGATGCGTGGGTCGAGGGTGTTGGTGGCGCCCGGAGGATCTGGGCCCGGAAGAAGGGGCATGTATGCGCGCGAACAATCACCTGATGTGGATCGCGGCGATGGCAGTGACGGGGCTCATCGCCGGCTGCTCACCGTCGGCCGGCGGCGGCGCGCAGCCAGCTTCGGGGAAGGCTACCTCGGCCGAAAAATCTTTAGAACCGGTTGCTTTAGCCCGCTACCAAAGGCAGCGACTTCGGTGGACACGCTGTGCCGCATCCCGGCCGGCTGATTACCTCTGCGCAATGGTGGAGGTGCCGCTGGACTATCGACATCCTGACAAGGCTGCGATCACCGTGGGCATCTCTCGGCTGCGAACCGCCGTGCGGGGAAAACGCTTGGGCGTGCTGCTTTCAAACCCCGGTGGTCCCGGGGTTGCCGGGCTGGATTCCCCGTTGCAGTTGAGAAACGCATTGCCGAAAGCCGTTGTGGAGCGGTACGACCTCGTCGGCTTCGATCCGCGCGGACTGAACGAAAGCAGCCCGATCCGGTGCCACCTGACCGAGGGCGAACTCGTCTCGTTGCACCCCTACCGGCCGTCCACTTTCGGTCAAGACAGGGCGCGAGCAAGTGCCATTGCGAAGAAGTGCGCTGCACATGTGGGGTCCCGGCTCGCATTCATCAACACCCGCAACACGGCGCGAGACCTGGATATCATTCGCGCGGCGCTGGGCGAGCAGCGGATCTCGTACTTGGGCTGGTCCTGGGGTGCCTACCTCGGCGCCGTTTACAGCCAACTGTTTCCCACTCACGCCGGCGCGATGGTGTTGGATAGTTCTCCCGATCCGGGAGGAATGGGGCGTGGCACGATCCGATCTTGGGCCGAGAGCGCCCAGCCCGCTTTCGAGGCGTGGGCGCGTTGGACGGCCCAACGGGATGATTCCTACCATCTGGGAAACGAGCCCGCCATGGTGCGGGCGGCCTTCACCCGCCTGGTGGCCGGTGCCGATCGACAACCCGTCACCAACAGCGGTAGTGACTCGATATCTGCGGATGCCGTGCTGGATGGAGCCGGCATCAGGGATTTGCTTCGGCCGTTGTTGGTGGAGGATTGGCCGGCCGCGGCACGGTCCGTCGCGCGGCTGAGTCATGCTTCTTCCGTAACTCTCCCGTCCGAGCCACGGGCGGCTGCCGAACCTATCGATGACAATGCCGCCTCCGTGTTATGGGCCGTTATGTGCGGCGACAACCCATCGTCCTGGCCGCGCGAGCCCGAACGTTACCGGCGTGACGCCGTCCGAGACAGTGTCCGCTACCCGCTGTACGGGGACTTCGTCTCCAACATCACGCCCTGTGCCTTCTGGCCGCGTGACGGCGGTGAACGGGAAACCGTTACCCAGGTGAATAATTCGGTACCATCCCTGGTCCTGCAGAACCAATGGGATCCGGCGACACCAGAGGCATCGGGTCGGGCAATGGGTCAGGCGATGAAAGGTTCCCGGCTGGTATACGTCAAGGGTGGGCGTGGGCACTATGTGTACGGGCTCCCGACTACCCCCCGATGTGTGGCAGATGTCGTGAAGGCATACCTGGTGACGGGGCGCCTGCCAGATTCAGACGTGACCTGTCAGGCCTGAATCGGTGGGCAGGGACCAGTGGTGTTGTCGTGCCGGCCGATCACCACGATGGCACGCCACTTGTCCGCGGCGACGAACTGGTGCAGGTGGCTGTCGGTCCAGCCGGCGGCGACCTGGAGCAGGCCATGCAGTTCCCCTGCAGCGTGCTGTCCGGCGGGATGTCGATCACCCGCGTCACGGCCGGCTCTACCTCGCGAAGGGTGATCCGCAGACGTGTAGTCCTCATCGGACGAGGCTATGCCTCCGGACTGGTGATCTTGTGCCTAGATCCGTGGACATACTCAACGACATACGTTGACACCAGGCAGTTCCGTACGACCACAAACCCGGACGAGACGGTAGGCAATGATACGGAAAGATACGCATCAATCGCGTAGCGTCACACTTGTAAGCGGTAGGTCGTCGGTTCGACTCCGACCGTGGGCTCAAGTTGCGCTGGCACCAATCCACCACTTCTACACACCGTGGCACCGCAATTCCAACACGCCACCGCCTGGGGCGTTGATCTCCGTTGATGCCAGGCATCTGCCGACCACCGCACTTGCGGAACCCGCTGGAACCGCTGGGATCTGCCGGCTCTCAGGCCGCCGGCACAGTGTGCGGGTAAAGGACACTCGGGTCAGCCGCAAGGGCTGCCTTCGCCTGGGCGCTGGTCTGATCGGCGATAATTTCGAGCTGGCCGGCCTCGATGCCGTCCAGAGCGGTCCGCACGATGTCGGCCGGGTGGCTCTTGGGCACGTCATGACCGGCCATCATGTCGGTGTCTACCGCACCGACGTGCAACCCCGCGACGTAGGTGCCCTGGCCGACCAGCTCGAGGCGGATGCCGTTGGTCATGCTCCACTCGGCCGCCTTGGCCACGCTGTAACCGTTGGCGCCGACGTAGGAAAACCACGACATCGCCGAGAGCACATTGAGGATGGCGCCGCCGCCGTTGGCGGCCAGCACGGGAGCGAACTCGCGGACCACCGAGAGGGTTCCGAAAAGGTGGGTCTCCAGGTCATGTCGGATCTTGGTCAGATCACCGGTCACCAGATTCTGGTTCGTGCTGGTCCCGGCGTTGTTGATCACGAAGGTGGTATCCGTGGCCGCTGCGGCGGCGGCCTTCACCGATGCGATATCGGTGATGTCCAGGGTCAGGACCTCGGCACCGGGCAGATCGATTCCCTCGGGCCGGCGGGCGGTCGCGTAAACCTTTGCGGCGCCGCGCTGCAGCAATTGCTCGACGTAGTGGCGTCCCATGCCCCGGTTGGCACCGGTGACCAGGACAACAGAGCCAGCGATCTTCACGATTCGTACTTCCTCTCGTAGCCCGTGAGCGACGCGATGTCCCCACCCCGGCTACGCTAAAACCTGACGCTAACGTCAGAGGCAAGTCTGCGTCGACGAGGAGGAGCTGTGCGGATCGGGGCGGTCGCGGAACAGGCTGGGGTGAGCGTGCGTGCCCTGCGGTATTACGAAGAACAGCACTTGCTTGAGTCCGAACGCAGCCACAGCGGGCAGCGCCACTATCCCGAGGGCGCGGTCGAACGGGTGAAGTTCATCCAACTGCTCTACGCCGCCGGGCTGAGCAGTAAGAGCATCCGGCAACTGCTGCCCTGTGTGTACACCGGGATCGCTACTCCGTCGATGTTGGAGCACCTGGCCCAGGAGCGTGAACGGATGGAGCGGCAGATCACGGAGATGACCGCCGCCCGTGACCGGATGGACGCCGTGATCAGGGCGGCAGCGCTGTACCACGCTGGGTCCAACGCGCCCCCGGCCGCTGCCCCCGACAGCCCTGACGCCAGGTCCTGCTCGCCCCTGACGTCCCCACGCTGAGCCGGGCTGTCAGCTCGGAGGCCAGGCGCGTGGTTCCTGACCAGCGGCCCGGGAGACCGGTTGTCTGCTTGGGGCATGGGAGTTGGATCCCGATCACGCCCGCCCCCACCGGAAGATGCGGCGCCTGGGACCAGACGGCCAGTCGCACCCGAGTCTTTCGCTGTCATCGTCGGCGACGTCATTGCCTTCGCCGACTCTTGCTCACCCAATCTGCGGAGGACGAGCTCATCCATTGGACCGCAACCCACACGGACCTGGATGACACGCAGCAGCTGGCGCGATTAGGGCGTGGACGCAGTTGAGAGGTTCTCTGAACCTGCCCTCGGCGCGAAAACCTTTGGCCAACCCTGGTATCCGAGCGATCTGGCGTGGTGGTCGCCATGCCGGTGACGATGTCGTATCGCTCGAGGGTCACGGTGATCTCGCCCTTCGGCGTCCGGTAAGAGACGCCCCGCGTCAGACTGATCTCACCGATCTAGCGCCAGTGCAACGGGAACCGTTACCCGCTCCCGGGTTTCGGCGGGATCTACAGGGTGTTGAGGCAGAGGGCGTGACGCTGCCGTTCGGGTGATGCTCAGGTGATGCTCCCGGCCGCCACCAGGAAAGCCCTGTTGATCTTCTTTTTGGGTGGACGGCGGGAGCCTGGGCTGAGCATGACGGGAGCTTTGATAGCTGGACTGGGCCGAGCTCGCAGGTGACGGAGCAGGCGCGCTACCAAGGATCAGGTCGCCATGCCCAAATCCTGGGTTAGTTGGGTTCGCTGGGCCGGGCGACTGTGGCCTGCACTGGCTGGTCGTATCACCTTCCGGCCAGATCATTCAGATAACTTTTAGCGACTTTCTGGGGAACCACCAACTGCCAGGCATCGAGCACGATTTCCCGCAGTTCCTCAAGATCCAGCGCCGCTAGCCGGACTTCCAGCCAGTTGAACCGAAGGTCGGTCTGCCTGGGTTGCAGAAACTTACCGGGATCGGCCGCGATCATGGCGTTCCTCTCCTCCTTGGGAAAGGCAAAACCCATCTGTAGTTCATCTTCGGAGAAAGCCAGCCAGACGATCTGCCCCACCCGAAACTTGACTCGGTTGCGGACCATCACCTCGTAGCTGCGTGGTAGGTCGCGGACCAACTCTCGGACGTCATCGATCGTCATCCCAGCCTCTTCGTCGTTGATCATCGAAGCCTTTCTCAAAACTGGGATGTCCGTCGTTAAACCAGTTGGCAAGCGCCGGGAGGGCCCGCACGGTGACGCAGGATCGTTTGAGGGTAGTCGGCTTCTTCGAGGTCTACGTCACCTGATGCGGCTCATGCCCGGCCTGCCGTTCGGGCTCGACCTCTGCCCGGAAGACCTCGACGATATGCCCCGGCGAGTAAGTCCGCTTGTCCTCCTCCTGTGGACCCTGGTGGGGGTGCTCGTCGGCGGCGCCGTCGCTCTGCTGCGGCTCGCCTTCGGCGCCGACCCGGACAGCCCGGTCATACTCGCTGTGGCGGCGCCGATGTTCCTGCCGACGCTCCTCGCCACGGCACAATTGCCGCGGCGGCGCGGCCCCGCGCTGGCTGCCGCGGTGGTGGCGGGTCGGCGGGTGGTCCGATCACCCAGGGGCCGGCGAGTTGCATAGCGCCGTAGCCGAACCGGGTGACGGTCAGGTCGCCCATGGTCCAGGTGCCGCCGGGAGGGCCTGGGAGGGGCGATCTCAGACTCTCGGCGCGAGCCCTGGAAATCGCCCGTTCTGCGGACGAATGATCACAGCGATAATCGCCCCCAGGGGAGTCAGCCAGGCAACCCTTGACCGAA
Source organism: Kineosporiaceae bacterium (assembly GCA_031400005.1). Classification (GTDB taxonomy): domain Bacteria; phylum Actinomycetota; class Actinomycetes; order Actinomycetales; family Kineosporiaceae; genus JANNPJ01. The sequence goes on from JANNPJ010000689.1 coordinate 9,903, forward strand.
GGAGTACTCATGTCCGAGGCCGGCGACGCCACAACCGAGAGCAGCTACGAATTTCCCGGGTTGCATCATGTACAGCTGGCGATCCCCCCGGGCGGCGAGGGCCTTGCCCGGCGCTTCTACGGAGAGATCCTCGGGATGACCGAACTGGAGAAGCCGCCGGTGCTCGCCGCTCGCGGTGGCTGCTGGTTCCGTTCAACCGGGTTGGAGATCCACCTCGGGGTGGAGAAGGATTTCCGGGCGGCAGCGAAGGCGCACCCCGGAATCCTGGTCAAGGATCTCGACGCGCTCGCGAAGCGGCTTGAAGCAGCTGGCGTAGATGTGGAGTGGGACGACAATTTCCCCGGCCATCGCCGCTTCTACTCCCATGACCTGCACGGCAATCGGATCGAGTTGCTGGAACCCAAGGGATGATCAGCCAATCGAGGATGTATCGCGCGACGCGAGGTCGCCGTCCATCTGACTGTTGACCGCTGCTGGACATTTCTCCCACCTTGGTCAGCATCGCCGGATTGTGCTGCCCTCCTGCATGTTTCGGTGCAGCACATCAACGACGTGGAAACCCCGTCTCAAGGCCAGATTGCAGTTGAGCGCCGACGTTCGCTGGTAGGCCGACAGGAACCTACTTCTTTCGCCAGGCTTCGAGTTCGTGCTCGAAATCCTCCTTGGTGACGAGGTTCATCCGGCTCGTGTCGACCTTTACCGTGCCATCCGTCAGGTCGGTGACGTGCAAGTCGCCGATCTTCCAGACGCCGACCTGCTTTGACACGACTGCGGCCAGCCCCATGAACCCGGAGCGCTGCACGCGCATGGTGTGCGCCAGGGTGGCACCGTTTCGGTCGGGCGAGTAAGGCTGGCCGACCGCTTTCTCCAGGGGTGGTACGAGGGCCCGAAGGGCCTCGCGGTTGTCGGCCAGGGCCTGTGTGGCCCTGAGCTGCTGGTCGAGTGTGGCGCCGTTGAGTGCTGCAAGGTAAGCCTTTTGCGCGCTCTCGACGTTGGTGAACACGGCCTGCGCGGCGGTGTTCACCGTATCGGACGTGGTCTGTCGCCAGCTGTTCTGGAGCCGGTCCCGGATCTTGATGAAGTCCCTAAGGTTCTTGTCGAGGAACGTGCGTATCTCCGCCTGGGCGGACGTAGGCCCGGTCGTCGCCACCCGGTGTGCCTCGTCGGCCAACTTCTCGAACTTGGCGATCAGATATGCCGCGCTGTGTGCGGCGCGGAATTCCATCAGGTCGGCAGTCGGGTCGCCCTGCGCCTGTCCGCCCCGAGTTTTCCGGGTGCCGACTTGCTGTTGCAGGTCGGGGAATTTGGCCTCAGTCCAGTAGTTGGTGGTCAGGGTCTTCTCAGCGCAGAACTCTTTTTCCAGATCCCTGCGCAAGTCGCTCTCGTTGTGGGTCTCCCCCACGACGTTGAGCTTCCCGGGGACCAAGGTGCGTCGCTGTGGTTGGACCTGCTGGAAGGAACTCTCTGCCATCTCGCGCCTCCATCGACATGCAGTGCGTGGATCGAGAGATTGAACAATATCAGTATTTCTGCGGATAAATAGGACGAATATGGAAGGCGTGCTGGCGTTTGCCGTGGAGAAGTTGACCACTAAGTGTTCCACTTCGCCGAAGAGGTCCTGGCAGTGCGAGGCCCGCCCCCGTCACAGATCCAGGTCGGCGTAGATCGCGGCATGGTCGGACGCCTCGTGCACCGGCGCCGTGAGCGTCGGGTACACCTCCCACGGGTCTCGGGTGCGCGGCCCGCGGTGCACCCCCTTGCGAAAGATGCCACCACCGGTGACCCGGCCGAACAGATCCGGGGACAGCAACACGTAGTCGATCTTGTCCTTCAGATTGCCGGCCCGGAAAGTGCCTAGCCGCGAACCGAATTCAAACCCGGGAAATTCGCTGATGTCCTTCAGATTCGTGTCGATCAGCAACGGGGCGAGGGCGTCGCTGGTGGGGTGGTCGTTCAGGTCACCGACGATCGCCACGTACCGTGCGCCATCGCGGACCAGCCCCTGATAGATCTGCCCGATCCGGACTGCCTGGCGCTGCCGGCGCTGGTTGCCGATCGGGTCGGACGGCGAGCCGTACCCCTTGGACTTCAGGTGGTTCACCAGCACGACCAGGCGCTCGCCCGAGGGGGTGCGCAGGTGGTACTCGCAGCAGTCCCGGGAGAACACCACGCCGGCGCCGTCCCGGTCGTAGACATGGCTGCGGATGCTGACAATCGGATACCCCGGGCGGCTCATCAGGCCGACGTCGATACCTCGCGGGTCGTTGCCGTTGAGCAGCATCACCGTCTCGTACGGCACACCTCCCACCTTGGTCAGCATCGCGGCGGAGAACATCTCCAGCAGGTTCCGCGACTCGGCCTCGATCACGCCCAGGACGTCCGCGCCGACATCCCGGATGACCATCGCGGTGTGCCGCATCGCCAACTGGTCGACATGCTCGGTGACCAACTCGACCCATCCGATCCAGCTCGAGCGGCCGCGCGCCACCACGATCGTCTCGCCGTTACGCTGGCGTCGCAGCAACGACCCGCGGATCCGCCGCAGGCGCACGTACCGGTTCTCGTCCGAGCGCAACAGCCGCAGTTCACCGAGCGAGATCAGGATCTCTGCCTTGTCCAGATCGCTGTACGGGTCGCGCTGGAGCAGGGCGTTCAGCCGGGCGAAGGCCGCCAGCACGGCCCGGCCCTCGATCCAGGACTCCTGCTTGAGCACCCGCGGACGGTCGAACAGGTTCTCGACGTTGTACGACGCGATCCGCATCCAGGCCTCCGAGACTCCTGCCGGTTCACTCTCTCGCAGCGACAGTTCCGACCGCGACCCATATCGTCAAGACAGCGAGAAACTCGTCCCGGCCCTGGGACGTCGTGATCGCCTCGAACCAGCGTTCCCGCACATCGCCCCGAATCATCCCCGCCTCGTCCGGCACCAGCGGGTTGAACATGGGCAGGATCGCGGCGGCCTGGTCGGGATGGGTGAAGCAGATCGTGACCGGCTGCGCCGAGACCCCGGTGAGACCGGCCCGCACCAGGCGGCGGCGCAGGGTGCGCCCCATCGTCGAGTGGTGCAGGACGGTCCGCCTCAATAGCATCTCGGTCACCGTCTTGACCAGGTCGTCCGGCAGTCCGTCGCTGGCCATCGACTCCCAGTCGGTGTCGATCAGGCAGACTCGCCCTCCGGAGCGGGTGACCCGGACCAGCTCTGCCACCCCGGTGTCCGGATCGGCGAGCCAGCCCCACGCGACGAAGCCGATGCAGCCGAGGAGCGGCAGGGCGAACGAGGCGTGGTTCCACCAGTGCGACTCGTTGGCGTGGACCACGACGACGTCCG
>JANNPJ010000736.1:0-3775 GCA_031400005.1 Kineosporiaceae bacterium
CTCATCCTCAAGTTCATGCCGAACTACCTGTTCCAGCCGGCCGAGTTCACCCCCGTCCCGACCCGGCAGGACCCGAAGGACGACGAGTTCCTCTTCCGGCAGGGTCCGGCCCGCGGCCTCGGTGCGATCCGTTTCCACGACTGGCGGATCGCCTACGACGCCCACGCTGACCTGCCCAACGTCGCGCGCTTCCGAGAGCAGGCCGACGGGCTGTGCGAGTTGCTGCGCACGCACGCCCCGGACGAGGCACAACAGGGCGATCTGGACTACCTACTCGCCCTCGGTCAGCTCTTCGCACTGGTCGTCTACGGCCAGCTCATCCTGGAGCAGGCCGAACTGACCGGTCTCGACCGGCAGCTCCGGGACGAGATCTTCGCCATCCTGATCCAGGACTTTTCCGCGTACACCACCGAACTGCACGGCAAGTCAGCCACCACCGACGTGCAGGCCGCCTGGGCACTGGCACACCTCCGCCGCCCGGTCACGGACGCAGCGCGCACTGCCGGAGTGTGGCAGCAGGTACTCGCGCTCAGCGGCAGTTACGAGATGCGACCATAGGGCGGCCGCTCGCCACGAAAGACCATGCAAGGGAGGGTGGACGACGTCGGGTTGAACGGCCCGGACGTCGTCACCCTTGCCGTGCCTCAAGCCCTCAAGAGCCGGCCGGTGAACGCCGATGCTTCAGCATGGGGGACGTTCGGACGATCACCGAGCCACGCGGAACTGAGGCCCTCGCGCAGGAGCTGAACAGCGGCCGCCGAACCCGCCCCGCTGTGGTGGTCTCCACACCGAGCGGTGCCCACGCTCCCTGGGTCGATGCTGAGCGACTGGCCAGCGAACTCGGTGACCTCGCCGACGTATTTGTGCTGGCGACCCTGGAGAGCAGTTGGGCCTTCGCGGCGGCGATGCCGTCCCGAACCCAGGTGTACGGCGGCGCTGGCCGGGTCTACCCGGTGAGCCTCGACTGGGTCCATGACCCGACCCGGTCGCCACCTCGGTTCGCCTATGCGGCAGCCGAGGGCGAGGCAGCAACGACTCGCCTCATCGAGGATGGACTCACTGCCGCCTTGCACGCCGGGGCATGCACGCCCCGGCCCGGAATCAGCAGACCGATCGAGGTCACCGGCGTCGTCAAAGGGTGCCCGACCGCATCCCAAGCTGTGGTCGCCCTGGCCAGCGGATATGCCATCATCCAGGTCGGAATGATCATCCCCGGAGTATCGTCCGATCGGGTCTTCGCCGCCGGTATGCAGGTGCGCGGTGCGCTGGACGAGCGGGCACGCCGTCTCGACGTGCGCGCCTGCCTACCCGACCCGGAATCCCGGCTGAGACAGCTCAATGATGGTGAAATCCTCTGGGCGAGAGTCGAATCGGTAAACAGCGCCGAATGCGAAATCGCCCCGTATCCCGGTGCTGCGGTCCGCGTGCCCTGGCAGGAGGTGACAACCAGCGCCGAAGACGACCTGCACGACTTGATGTCTGTCGGAGAGGTCGTCGCGGTCCGGGTTACCCGAAGCAAGGATGCGGTCCTCGCGCTCACGCTGATCGGCATCGACGATCTAGACGCCCCCTGTTCGGCGTTATCGGTCTTTCCCGGAGGACCGCCCTGGCTTCTGCCACCGTCCGATCCGACCACCAAGCCATCAGCGATTACGGCTATTCCGCAACAGAAATCACGAACTCCCCCACTGGCCCGAATGGACGTCAACACTCCGGATGCCAAGTCCCCGTCGTCGCCGCAGCCAGCGGCGACAGCAGCGAGGTTGATGGCACCGCGGCCCACCCCGTTGCTGATCGGTCCGCAACGCCGGTCCCATCCGGTTGCCGTATCACCGGCAGCTACCCCAGCCGCGTCAGGCATCCCGCTGGCGGCTGCGGGGCAGGAAACCCTGCGGGGAATGAGCCTCCAACTGGATGCGGCCCGTGCGCAGGTGCTCCGCATGGAGGCAACCGTCAAGACAACGACCACACATCTGCGCTCGGCTCAGGCCGAAATAGTCTCGCTCGAAAGTGATCTCAGCGACAAGGCACGCGACCTGGCAACCAGCGAAGCGAATCTGCGTCGTCTCCGGGCGCGGATCCGCAAGAACGTTCAGGAAGAGCGGCGCACCGCGGGTCGACGCGAAGCCGCGCCTGGTGAGGCCCTGTTCCTCGATTCCGCCGAACAGTTCCGGTTCGAGGTCACGGACCGATGGGCCCGTCGCATCCTTGCCGCGGAGAAGGCCGACAAACCCTTACGGCCCTACCGATTTGGGCCACGCTTCCTCGAATCTCTCGAGGAACTGCAGGGCATCGACCGCCCCAAGGTCGCTGACGTCGTGGTCGACATCCTGACCGGACTCGCGGAAAACTCCGCGGGTCGGGACATGCATCCGCTGCGCTCAGGAACCGGAGGCGATGATCCGATCCTGCGCCGGGAGGGATACACCTGCTGGCGGGTGGCGATCCAGCGCAGAAGCCCGCAAGCGAAACGACTGCATTTCTGGCGTAGCGCCGAGGACGTCGAACTGTCCCGCGTCGTCCTTCATGACGACTACGCGCCCTGATCTGGAAGGTCCAGGCTCAGCTGACGTCTGCTGCGTAAGGCTCCCGTCTCCCGCGTTGGCCGGACACCGTGGTGTGGCTCGACATCACCGGTGGCTCCATCGCGATGCCTCTCACCACCGACAACCCGTTCGCCGGACAAGCCGCCCGGGCCGGCCTCTGGTCGTTGCCGCTCTACGGCCTTCTCCTCGGGCTGAGCACCCTCACTCATCAGCCCTCCGTCGACGTTCTTCCTCATCGAGGCGGCAATCGTGCTCGGCGCGGCGATCGCGCGCACGAGCCCTCAACTGCGCTGGGACGGGATCGCCTACGCCGTCCTGATCCCGGCGTTCGCGCTGTCGGGATTCGTCCTCCAACCGGTGCAGCCGTTCATGGGGTTTGCGTTGGCCGCGGCGACCGCCGCGCTCGCGCTCCGACTGCCTCGCATCGCCGGCCTTGATCGGCGAGTTTCATCGACGCATTGATCGCCCTGGATCGTCACTCTAGGGCTTGATGGCCAATTCCAGCATCGCAGCGGGCTCCTCAAACCTGCGCCGATCAGACCCTGTTGGCCAATTCCATCGTCGCGGCGGGCCCTTCAAACTTGCCGCGATCATGCACGGTTGCTCGCTTCGCGGGTCAGGGCTGCGGGCAATCGTGCATGATCAGACCCTAATGGCCAATCCATCGTCGCGGTGGGGCGCATCAAACCTGCCGTGATCATGCACGAAATGACCTTTCCGGCGGCCAGGGTTGTCAGTTTATGCATGATCACGGCAGGAGTTTTGGGGCATCGGTATCCAGGCTCCGAATTCGCCAACAGGGTTTGATCACGGGAAAGTTTGGAGGCGCTGGTATCCAGGGGCCCGCTCTCGGCGAGTTGACGAATTTGCCATCAGTTCTGGCTCTCCTCACCGTCGAGCATTGCGCCGACGTGCAGGCTCAAGCCGTAAGGGCCTGGCCTGCACGTCCGCTGGAAGCGAAACCTTCCCTTCAGCTACAGCTGAGTCGACCCGCCTGGCGGCGGCCCGGTCGGAGCACCAGGCGGCGGCCCGGTCGGAGCACCAGGCGGCGGCCCGGTCGGCGGCTGACCTGGCGCATCCACGGGCGGCGTACCCGTCCCGGGTTGACCCGGCTTGCCCGGCTGAACCGGCTTGTCGCCTGGCTTCTCGCCCGGCTTACCCGGCTTCTCGCCCGGTTTACCCGGCTTCTCGCCCGGTTTACCCGGCTGAACCGGCTTGTCACCCGGCTG
>JANNPJ010000745.1:0-9941 GCA_031400005.1 Kineosporiaceae bacterium
ATTCGCTCGGGCGCGGCGCTTGTGACGGACGGGGGCACCGCCCGCCCGTCAGGGTGGGGGACTTCCTCCGGCCGCGCGCAAGCGACTTCGTCGTTGCGTGCGGCCTCCGTCCAGGCGCCGTCGCGCCGCTTCTCGCTCATGTGCCAGCTGGTGACGCCGCCGACTGGGTCGGCCCGGAGGCGGGTAGGTGACCGAGCGGCAGGCTGAGCCCTTTGCCGGGCAAGGTCGCGCGGCTATGCGACCACAGCAGGCAACCGCCACCGAGGATGACGGCGGGGGCCCACGCCAGCAGGGCTTTGAGGGTGACTGCCCCCAGGGCGGCGACCCAGGGCACACCGAGTGCGGTCAAGGCGATGGCGAGGGCGCCGTCCCGAGGACTGGCACCGTTCGGTCCGGGCACGGCGGCGGCCAACTGGCTGACTCCGAAGGCGCCGAGCACACCCAGCGGGGAAAGTTGGTGGCCGGTGGCCATCAAGGTGCCCACGAGCAAGGCGATGATCGAGGCTTGGTAAGCCACCGACAGCGCTAGGCCATGAATCAACGTGCGCAATGGCGGTAGCCGGTGTTGCGGCATCCACTGTGGTCGCAGTCGCCGCAGCAGCAGTCCGACCAGCAAGGCCAGCACGCCCACGGCGAACGCGGTCAGGACCATCCGTAATGGCAGGGTTGTGGCGGCGAAGGAGACGAACAAGACCAGGCCGATCGCGCCGATGAACCGGTCCAGACCCACGTCGGCAGCGGCGGACAGCCGCGGCATGCCGACCTGGGTCAGGCGCCGGATCCGCCAGATGTCAGCGCCGACGTGCCCTGGGGTGAGCAGGCCGAACACTTCGGACTCGGCATAAATGGCCAGGTGCCAGCGCTTGCTGCGACCGCTGTCGGAGATCGCGTGCCAACGGATCGGGCAGAGGACGTACTTACCGATCGTCCACGGCAGCAGACCGAGCAGAGCAGGCCAGGGTGAGAAATGCGGCAGCCGGGGGAGTGTGACCAGTGCCACTGTCACAGCCACCAGTATCGACACCACTGCGAGTGTCCTGCTCGCCCAGGGGGTTGACAGGATCCGCAGTGCATTGCGCATCGAGAAGGCATTCTGCCTGACGTTGCGTCACCACGGTCTCGGCTTCATCGGCCGGGACGGCCGGTTCCTATGTCCGGCCGTCGGTGATCGCTGAGGCTGTTACCACGATAGACGACGCTCGGCAGATGTCTCTTCGGATCGGTATTGCCTGCCATTGCCGTCACGATCCCGTTGGGGCCGAACGCCGCCCACGTCACGGTGGTGAGCATCGCGCCGGCGATGATGTCGAGCAGGTAATGATTGCCGGTCAGGACGACGGCGAGAGTCATCGCGACCGGCATCGCCAGGGCGATCAGCCGCAACCACAGACGGCCGGTCGCCGCGCTCCAGATTGCCAGCCCGATCAGCAGATCCCAGCCCACATGCAGGCTCGGCATGGCTGCGTACTGGTTGGTGAACGCGGCCGGTTGCAGGATGCGGTAGGCACTTGACTGCTGGGTCACGGTGTCGACCAGGCCCACGTCGTCCAGTCGAGGCGGGGCCACCGGGAACATTGCGAAGATCACCATGCCGATCCCGCCGGAGACGAACATCGCGTTTCGGATCCGCCGGAACACCTCAGGATGCCTGGCCAGGAGCCAGATCAGGGTGACGACGATGACCGGCCAGTGGCCGAAGATGTAGATCCAGTTGAGTATTTTCGTGATCGCTGGGGAGTCAATCACCTGTTGCTGGAAGGTGAGTTCCCAGTCGATTCCCAGGCGGTGCTCCACGCCCTGAACCAAGTCCGCGTTGCGGAAAGCAGTGTCCGGTTTGCTTTCGGTCAACCCGCGGATGCCGAAGTACACCACCACCGCGCCAACGCACAGCAGCACTTGAGCGGCTATCTGATAGCTGCGCCGGCGCCACCAATTCTGCTCCGGACGCCTCATCTTTAGCCCCCCTGCCTCAGGTCGCCTGATCGCTACCTGCCTGCCCCCAGGCCCTCTCATCGCCATCCCCCTGCCCCCAGGTCGGTCGCCCGTCTTCTTGGGCGCTACCGGCTCCTTTGCTATTTTGCCCGATTCGCACCAGCGGTTTATGGGGGAAAGCCCTGATCTTTACCTGATTATTCCAGCATCTACGATCGTAGGTGCGAAGGCCATCAGCCCTGCTGGAGTAGGCAAAGTCAAAACTTCTCGAGATCAAGAGGCCGTCAGGGATCGGCTGGGTGAGGGCTTCGCCCGTGCGCTTGCTGCTGAAGGGCGCGGGCCGGGAGCGGCGCGGGGGGGCGGGGCGGGTGGATCGGAGGGCTGGGTCGCTGCGGTGCTTGGTACAACGTCGTTTCGCTATACTTCTGCTCGGGTCGAGAGGCGCTGCAACGGGCTGAGGCCCGCCACGCTCGACCCGTACTACTTAGTAAGGGCGCCTCCCGATGGGGAGGTGTCTCGATGGACAGGTCGGCAGCCGAAGTAACGCAGTCTCTGCGTGAGCTTCTGGACGAGCGCATAGCGGTCCTGGACGGTGCTTGGGGCACCATGCTTCAGGGGGCCGGGCTGACCGAGGCTGACTATCGCCTCGACGGATACGAAAACCACCCGATCGACGTCAACGGTGACCCCGACCTGCTGAATCTGACCCGCCCGGACGTCATCCTCGACGTCCACCGGCAGTATCTGGCGGCCGGCGCGGACATCACGACGACGAACACCTTCACCGCCACCAGCATCGGGCAGTCCGACTACGGGCTGCAGGCACTAGTGCGGGAGATGAACCTGGCCGGCGCCCGGATCGCGCGCCAGGCCGTCGAGGAGCTCGAGCGGCCCGCGTTCGTGGCCGGCTCGATCGGGCCGCTGAACGTCACCCTGTCGCTCTCCCCCCGGGTGGAAGACCCTGCCTACCGAGCGGTGACCTTCGACGAGGTCAAGGCGACTTACGCCGAGCAGATCCAGGCACTGGCCGACGGCGGCGTAGACCTGCTGTTGGTCGAGACCATCTTCGACACGCTGAACGCCAAGGCCGCGATTGCCGCCGCGCGCGAGGTCGCGCCGCAGTTGCCCCTGTGGATCTCGGTGACGATCGTCGACCTGAGCGGGCGCACTCTGTCCGGGCAGACGGTGGAGGCGTACTGGCGCTCGATCGAGCACGCGCATCCGCTGGTGGTCGGGGTTAACTGCGCTCTGGGCGCGGCCGAGATGCGCCCGCACGTGGCCGAACTGTCGCGCTTCGCCGACACCTACGTGGCCAGCCACCCCAATGCCGGGCTGCCCAACCCGTTCGGCGGCTACGACGAGACGCCCGAGCAGACCGCCGCCCTGCTCGAGGAGTTCGCCACCTCCGGCATGGTCAACATCGTCGGTGGCTGCTGCGGAACCACACCGGCGCACATCGCCAAGATCGCCGAATCGGTGCAGGGTCTGCCGCCGCGCAGCATCGCGACGCCGGAAAAGGCTACCCGCTACAGCGGTTTGGAGCCGTTCGCAATCGGACCGGACACCGGGTTCGTGATGATCGGCGAGCGGACGAACGTCACCGGATCGAAGCGATTCCGCCGGCTGATCGAGTCGGGTAACGCTCAGGGGGCCATCGACGTCGCCCTGGAGCAGGTTCGCGGCGGGGCCAACCTGCTGGACGTCAACATGGACGCCGACCTGCTCGACAGCGAGGAGGCCATGACGACGTTCCTGAACCTGGTGGCCACCGAGCCAGAGGTCTCCCGGATCCCGATCATGATCGACAGTTCGCGCTGGAGCGTGCTGGAAGCCGGGCTGAAGTGCGTGCAGGGCAAGGGCGTCGTCAACTCGATCAGCCTGAAGGAGGGCGAGGAGGCATTCCTCGACCAGGCCCGCAAGATCCGTGAGTACGGCGCCGGCGTGGTGGTGATGGCCTTCGACGAGTTGGGCCAGGCCGACAGCACCGAGCGCAAGGTCTCGATCTGTGCGCGGGCCTACGACCTGCTCACCCAGCAGGCCGATTTCCCGCCTGAAGACATCATTTTCGACCCGGCGGTGCTGGCCGTGGCCACCGGGATGTCCGAGCACAACGGGTATGCCAAGAACTTCATCGAGGCGCTGCCGCTGATCAAGGCCCGCTGCCCGGGAGCCCGGATCAGCGGGGGGATCTCGAACCTGTCCTTCTCGTTCCGGGGCAACGACGTCGTCCGGGAGGCGATGCACTCGGCGTTCCTGTTCCACGCGGTCACCGCCGGGCTGGACATGGGCATCGTGAACGCCGGGCAGCTCGCGGTCTACGCGGACATCCCGGCGGAGCTGCTGGAACTGGTCGAGGACGTGATTTTCGACCGGCGGGAGGACGCCACCGAGCGGCTGGTCACCTTCGCCGAGACGGTGAGCAGCGCGGCCGGAACCCGCCGGGTCGTCGACCTGGCTTGGCGGGATGCTCCGGTGGAGCAGCGGCTGTCGTACTCGCTGGTGCACGGCGTCGTCGACTTCATCGAGGCCGACACCGAGGAGGCCCGGCAGCTCAAGGCCCGCCCGCTCGAGGTGATCGAGGGCCCGCTGATGGACGGCATGAAGGTGGTCGGCGATTTGTTCGGCGCCGGCAAGATGTTCCTGCCGCAGGTGGTCAAGAGCGCCCGGGTGATGAAGCGCTCGGTTGCTTACCTGGAGCCGTTCATGGAGGCGGAGAAGGAGCTGGCCCGGGCCGAAGGGCGCGCCCACGCCGAGCGCGGCCAGGGCAAGGTCGTGATGGCCACGGTCAAAGGCGACGTGCACGACATCGGCAAGAACATCGTCGGCGTCGTCCTGGGCTGCAACAACTACGAGGTGATCGACCTCGGCGTGATGGTTCCGGCCGCCAAGATCCTGGACACCGCGATCGCCGAGGACGCCGATGCGATCGGGCTGTCCGGCCTGATCACGCCGTCCCTGGACGAGATGGTCACAGTGGCTGCGGAGATGAAGCGGCGCGGGATGAAGCTGCCGCTGCTGATCGGGGGCGCCACGACGTCCCGTCAGCACACCGCGGTGCGGGTGGCGCCGGCGTATGACGGGACGACGGTGCACGTGCTCGATGCCTCCCGGGTGGTCGGCGTCGTTGCGGATCTGCTCGACGCCGACCGGGCCGCGGCGCTGGGCCTGAGCAACCGGGCCGATCAGGATCAGCTGCGTGAGCAGCACGCGAATCGTCAGCAGCGCCCGCTGCTGACGATTGAGGACGCGCGGGCGAACGCCGAGAAGGTGTCGTTCGAGGAACTGCCGATCCCCGACTTCCTCGGCGTCCGTGTCCTGCAACCGGATCTCGCCGCCCTGCGCGCGATGATCGACTGGCAGTTCCTATTCCTGGCCTGGGAACTGAAAGGCAAGTACCCGAAGATCCTCGAGCAGCCGGTGGCTCGCGAGCTGTTCGACGACGCGAACACGCTGCTCGATCAGATCATCGCCGAGGGCTCTTTCCATGCGCGCGGCGCCTATGGTTTCTGGCCGGCGCGCGCCGAGGGTGACGACATCCTTATTGAGGACGGCGAGGACAGCGCGGGTGGCCTGCTGCTGCCGATGCTGCGGCAGCAGACCACCAAGCCGACCGGTCGGCCGAACCGCTCGCTGGCCGACTACATCGCCCCGGCCGGCGATCATCTCGGTGGGTTTGCGGTGGCCATCCATGGCGCCGAGAAGCTGGCGGCGAAGTACGAGGCGGACAACGACGACTACCGGGCGATCATGGTGAAGGCCCTGGCCGACCGGATGGCCGAGGCGTTCGCCGAGTACATCCACCTGGAGGCCCGGCGCGCGTGGTTCGAACCTGACGCCGATCCACTGCTGGAGGATCTGCACGCCGAACGGTTCCGTGGCATCCGGCCGGCGCTCGGTTACCCGGCCAGCCCGGACCACACCGAGAAGCAGGACCTGTTCGATCTGCTGGACGCCAAACAGCTCGACCTGGGCCTGACCGAGTCGTTCGCGATGACCCCAGCGGCGAGCGTCAGCGGTCTGATCTTCGCCAACCCGGCGGCCAAGTACTTCACGGTCGGGCGGATCGGTAAAGATCAGGTCGAAGACTATGCTCGGCGCCGTCAGATGCCGGTTGACGAGGTCGAACGCTGGCTGCGGCCCAACCTGGCTTACGACATCCGGTAACTCTTCCCCGGGTTCCAGCAGCGGGCGCACAGGGAATTCACAGAAAAGCAGGGCAGGTTTTCTCGGATCACGATGGCCGAGTTGATGGCCAAGCTTTACTGTGGCCCCTCAGCTGAGGTGCCGGAATACCTGAGGAGACGGAACTGTGAGCCCGCCAGCGAGTGCCCGGCCCGTCGTCCCTCCCGCCGTCCGTCCGATCACTGTCGCGTCAAGGCCGTCCGAGGTGGTCCGACGGACACCTCGCTGGTGGCGCGATGCCGTGGGAGCGGCGACCTGGGCCAGCGTGCTCGTCGTCCTCGCGCTCTGGCTTCTCAACGGCGGGGTGCAGGGCTTGCGGACCGAGCCGCTCACCGGGATCGGCCGGCTGACCGGCTTGATCGCCGCCGATCTGCTGCTGATCCAGGTCGTGCTGATGGCCCGGGTGCCGATGATCGAACGGGCCTACGGCCAGGACGAGCTGGTCCGCCGCCACCGGCTGGTCGGTTTCACCTCGTTCAACCTGATGATCGCGCACATTGTCCTGATCATCCTGGGTTACGCCGCCGGGACGGACGTCGGGATCGTCGGGACAGCGGTAGATCTGGTGCTGAACTACCCGGGCATGCTGCTCGCCCTGGTCGGGGCGGTCCTGCTGCTGATGGTCGTCGTCACCTCGATCCGGATGGCCAGAGCCCGGCTGCGGTACGAGTCCTGGCACCTGCTGCACCTGTACGCCTACCTGGGGGTGGGCGTCTCGATCCCCCATGAGATCTGGACCGGGGCGGATTTCATCGCTTCCCCAGCGGCGCAGATCTATTGGTGGAGTCTGTACGCGGCAGCGGCCGGTGCGGTGATCGTCTATCGGATCATCCGCCCCGCCTGGCGCTCCTGGCGGCACAAACTGGTGGTGGAGCGGGTGGTTCCCGAGGCGCCCGGGGTGCTGTCCGTGCACCTGCGTGGCCGGGGCCTGCACCGGCTTCCGATCCGGGCCGGGCAGTTCTTCACCTGGCGGTTCCGCGATGGGCCTGGCTGGACGCGGGCCAACCCGTTCTCGCTGTCGGCGGCCCCCGCCCGCAACCGGCTGAGGATCACGATCAAGGACCTCGGGGACGGCAGCGGCCGGATGGCCGCGCTCCAGCCGGGCACTCGCGTCCTGATCGAAGGCCCCTACGGGCGGCTCACCGGTGACGTGCGAACCCAAGCGAAGATCACGATGTTCGCCTCGGGAATCGGGATTACCCCGATCCGGGCGCTGCTGGAGGAACTCGACTACGAGCGCGACGAGGTCACCCTGATCTACCGGGTCCGCGACGAGAGCGAGATCGTCTTCCAGGGTGAGATCGACTACCTGGCCAGCCACCGCGGCGTCCGGGTGTTCTATGTCTTCGGCTCGAGGGCCTCGGGTGACAAACCGAGTTGGCTTCCGGAGTCGGCCGTCGGTCTGGGGGACCGCGAGGCGCTGCTGCAGTTGGTCCCGGATGTGGCAGACCAGGACGTCTACATCTGCGGTGCCTCGGCCTGGATGGACGCCGCCCGCGATGCGGCGCTGGCAGCAGGAGTTCCAGCTGCTCAAATTCATCTCGAACGATTTAGCTGGTAGATCCGTACTCCATTCCAAGTGCCGCCACAGGATCCCCTCGCGGGGGTCGGGAGAGCGAGGAATGGGATGCGCCGGATCGTTTTCGCCGCAATGAGCACCATCAGTGGGCTTGTCCTGCTGTTCAGCTACCACACCAGCACCAATCGGGCCGCGGCCAGCGACGCGCTTGCACCGTCGACGGATGCGCCGGTGGATGAGGACGCTCCGGCTGCGGACGGCTCCAAGGCCGGAGTGGCGGCGGTCCCCGGCGACTCGTCCCCGGCCAAGCCCTCCGGCACCTTCACCGGCGCCAACGTCGGCACCGAGTACGGCGACGTCCGGGTGCAGATCACGGTGAAGAAGGGGAAGATCACCAAGTCGCAAGCGATCGCCTATCCGAAATCCAGCCCTAAGAGCGTCTCCTTGAGCGGCCGCGCCGTGCCGGCCCTCGGTACGCAGGCAGTAGAAGTCCAGAGCGCCAAGATCGATCTGATCAGCGGTGCCACCAGCACCTCGCAGGGCTACACCAAGTCTCTACAGTCCGCGATTGACAAGGCCTTCCAGTGACTCCGCCAAGTGCGACGGACAGCGCTGTGCGGGTTGCGCCGCGACGGTCCGTCGTCGAGCAGGTGATGGGCCTGCCGGTGAGCGTGCACGTGCGCGGTGAGGACGCGCGGGAGCCGAACGTCGCGGCCGCGATCCAGGTGGGGGTGGCGGTTCTTCGCGAGGCGGACGAGGTCTTCAGCACCTGGCGCTCGGACAGCGCGATCAAGCGGCTGCGCCGCGGTGAAGTGGACGTGGATCAGTGTCCACCGGAGGTTGCTCAGGTCCTGCAGTTGTGTGCCATTGCCCGGGAGCGGACCGCTGGCTGGTTCAATCACCTGCTCGACGACGGTTCGGGCACACGCCGAATTGATCCCAGCGGGTTGGTCAAGGGATGGGCCGTGGGGCGAGCCACTACCGCCATCGTCGAGGCCTTGGAGCGGCGTGGATTGCCGCCGATGGACGTCGCGGTGAACGCGGGTGGGGATGTCGCCGTCCATTGTGGAACACCGCAGAGCCCGCCATGGATGGTAGGTATCGAGGACCCGGCCGACCGAACCAGCGTCGTGACAACCGTGCCGCTGGTGGCTGGCGGGATCGCCACCTCCGGAAATGCCGCCCGGGGAGCCCACATTCGCAACCCCTTCAGCGGTGAGCCGGTGGCCAGGCGGGGATCGGTCACGGTTTACGGGCCTTCCCTGATGTGGGCCGATGTGTTCGCCACTGCCGCCTTCGCCTACGGAGATGGCTGTGCTAGGTGGCTTTCGGAGATACCTGAGGTTCGGCTCGGCGGTTACCGGGCGATCGTCGTCACCGCCGAGGGGGAGCTCCTCCGGGTGGATTTCTGACATGCGTCTGGGGGTTGCATCTCTCTGCCGCGAGTGCTATAAAAAATCTATCTCGGCCAACACAGATCGGTGGAGGCTGAGGCTACGGATGGCATCGAAATATTGACTGTCTGTGGAGGTGGAACCGATGCTGATGCGTACCGATCCGTTCCGTGAACTTGACCGGCTGACCCAGCAGTTGTGGGGGTCCGTAGGCACGACGGCACGCCCGTCCGTGATGCCGATGGACGCCTGGCGGGACGGTGACGAGTTCGTTGTGGAGTTCGATCTGCCCGGCGTGCAGCCCGACTCCGTCGATCTGGATGTGGAACGCAATGTCTTGACCGTGCGAGCCGAGCGCCCAGCGCTGAACGGTGATCAGGAGCTGATCGCGGCCGAGCGGCCGCGTGGCGTGTTCAGCCGGCAGCTGTTCCTCGGCGACAACCTCGACACCGGTCAGATTCAGGCCAGCTACGGCGCCGGCGTCCTCACGCTGCGGATCCCGGTTGCCGAGCAGGCTAAGCCGCGCAAGATCGAGATTCATCAGTCCCGCAACGATCGCCAGGTCATTAACGCCTAATCCAGCCGGGACGGTGATCCCCATGGTGACGACGTCATCAACCGCAAGCCCCGCTGCCGTGGGGAGCCCGCGATGGACGGTGACCAGCGACCAGTTCATTGACCTGGTCTGCGCGGACGAAGGGCTGCTGGCGGCCGAGTTCGACGCCATCGTGGCCGAGTTTGAAGGCCCGCCGCCACTGCCTGAGTCGGCGGTGAGCACGGCCACCACGCGGCCGCCGTCCTCCCGTCCGGCACCGGGAGATGAGCTGGTCACTCCCACTTGGCGAGGGGAAACGACGAGGGAACTACCGGGTCGGCAGCGATCGCCCCCGGCTGTGCTCGGAGGCGCTCGCTGA
>JANNPJ010000750.1:0-2263 GCA_031400005.1 Kineosporiaceae bacterium
TCAGCGAGCCGGCAGAGTGGTCGGCAACCAATTTGGCCGCATGTTCTCGAAATCACCCACCTGATCGACGTGTCGGAGGGTCAGTCCGATGTCGTCGAGACCCTCCAGGAGCCGCCAGCGGGTGTAGTCGTCGACCTCGAAGGGCACCGTGAGGTCGCCGCAGGACACCGTTCGAGTCGTCAGATCGACCGTCACTTCGGTCCCCGGGCGGCTTTCCAGCACCACCCAGATCCGCTCGATGTCCGTTTGGACGACGGCCGCGGCGAGCAGCCCTTGCTTGCCAGCGTTTCCCCGGAAAATGTCCGCGAACCGCGACGAGAGCACCACCCGGAAGCCGTAGTCGTTGAGCGCCCAGACGGCATGCTCGCGGGAAGATCCGGTGCCGAAGTCGGGCCCGGCAACCAGAACCGAACCCTTGTCGTACGGGGGGTGGTTGAGGATGAACGCCGGGTCGTTACGCCAGGCCGAGAACAGCCCGTCCTCGAATCCGGTCCGGGTCACCCGCTTCAGATAGACCGCGGGGATGATCTGGTCGGTGTCCACATTGGACCGGCGAAGCGGGACTCCGACCCCGGTGTGTGTACTGAACTTGTCCACGAGAAACTCCTAACTGTGTTGAACTTGTTCGCTCGTGCGGCGGCTTAACCCGTGTCTTCCCTCGTCGACCGTCCCGCATCTTCGATGGGGCTGCGTCTCCTCAGTCCAGACAACGGACGCCGCCGTACTCGCTCACCACGTCCAGTTTCGGGGGTGTTACGGGTGGGTTGGTGGCTCACCTTGGTGATTCACAGGTGGCCACCCTGCGAATCACAGGGACTTGTCAGGCCTAGAGCGACTGGGGCTGGGCTTCCAGGTCGGACGGGGACGAGAGGGTTCCCCGGACGGCGGTGGCGGCGGCGACCAAGGGTGAGACCAGGTGCGTACGACCGCCCTTGCCCTGCCGGCCTTCGAAATTCCGGTTGGACGTGGAGGCGCTGCGCTCCCCCGGCGCCAACTGGTCCGGGTTCATCCCCAGGCACATCGAGCAGCCGGCGTTGCGCCATTCGGCGCCGAACTCGGTGAACACCTTGTCCAGGCCCTCGGACTCCGCCTGCAGCCGGACTCGGGCGGAGCCGGGAACCACCAGCACCCGCACCGAGTCGGCCTTGTGTCGGCCCTCGACCACGGCAGCCGCCGCCCGCAGGTCCTCGATCCGGCCGTTGGTGCAGGAGCCGATGAAGACCGTGTCGACGGCGATCTCGCGCAGCGGCGTCCCGGCTTCAAGGTCCATGTACTCCAGTGCCCGCTCGGCCGCCCGGCGGTCGTCGGCGTCCGGGTAGTCGGCCGGATCCGGCACGGTCGCCGAGAGCGGCGAGCCCTGACCGGGATTGGTCCCCCAGGTGACGAACGGCTCCAGATCGGCGGCGTTGAGCACGACCTCGGTGTCGAAACTGGCATCGGCGTCGGTCGCCAGGGTGCGCCAGTAACGGACTGCTTCGTCCCAATCAGTGCCATCAGGGCCTTCCGGAGCGTGCGGGCGGCCCTTCAGGTACTCGAAGGTGGTGTCATCCGGGGCAATCATCCCGGCCCGGGCACCCGCTTCGATGGACATGTTGCAGATCGTCATCCGAGATTCCATCGACAGCGCCCGGATCGCCTCGCCGCGATATTCCAGGACGTAGCCCTGGCCACCACCGGTCCCGATCTTCGCGATGACCGCCAGGATGATGTCTTTGGACGTTGACCCTTCGGGTAGTTCACCATCGATCGTGATCGCCATCGTCTTGAACTGTTTCAGCGGCAGCGTCTGGGTGGCCATCACGTGCTCCACCTCGCTGGTGCCGATCCCGAACGCCAGGGCGCCGAAAGCGCCGTGGGTGGAGGTGTGCGAGTCGCCGCAGACCACCGTCAAGCCGGGCTGACTCAACCCGAGTTGCGGACCGACGACATGCACGATGCCCTGCTCGACGTCTCCGAGCGAGTGCAGTCGGACGCCGAACTCGGCGCAGTTCCGGCGCAACGTCTCGATCTGGGTGCGGCTCACCGGGTCAGCGATCGGCCGGTCGATGTTCTGCGTCGGGGTGTTGTGGTCCTCGGTTGCGATCGTCAGGTCGGGTCGGCGCAGCGGCCGGCCGGCCGACCGGAGCCCGTCGAAAGCCTGTGGACTGGTTACCTCGTGGATCAGATGGAGGTCGATATAGAGCAGATCCGGCTCATCATCAGTACCCCGACGCACGACGTGCGCGTCCCACACCTTCTCTGCCAGCGTACGGCCCACGTTGAT
>JANNPJ010000196.1:0-2693 GCA_031400005.1 Kineosporiaceae bacterium
GGTGCCGGTAAATCAGCCGATTTGATCATGGTTTCACCGGCCTACGGGAGCGAAGTCACCTGCACCGTGCACCACTCGACCACGGGTATCTGCCATTCAGTGAGTTCCCGGAGAGGAAAACAGGGTCTGTTGGCTACTGGCTCGTCGGCGTACCGGTGTCGTTGTACTCCTCATCTGTGACGTGCTCGCCCCAGTGGGCGGCGACGTGCTTGTCGTCGACCTCGTTGAGCGCGAGGTGCACCATCAGCCGGCCGGGAGTGGCGCCGTGCCAGTGCTCCTCGTCGGGCTCGATGTACACGCGATCCCCGGGACGGATGACCTCGACGGGTCCTCCGCGACGCTGGCACAGCCCGATCCCTTCAGTGACGAAGAGGGTTTGACCGAGAGGGTGACTGTGCCAGGCCGTGCGTGCGCCGGGCATGAAGTGGACCAGGTTCGCCTGCACCCGGGAGGGTGCCGGTGACGCGGCGACGGGATCGATGTAGACGTCGCCGGTGAACCACTCGGCGGGCCCTTTGGCGGTGGCGGTGGAACCGTCGGTGGCGCTGCGGGTGATCTGCAAGGAGTGCTCCTCGGGTTCAGTGAGCGGGGGCCGGTCCGCGTCGTCAGGTGCGCCGCACGACCGCATCTTCAGACGTTGACCGTACGCGTGCCGGCCCGGCGTTAGCGATGTACTAGCAGTGCACCTTTCACCAGGGACTGTCTGCCCGCGAAGAAAGCCGGTTACCTGGATAGCGTGGCCCTGCGCCGCGATCACTCATCGTCAGAGAGGGAAAAACCATGCGTGGTGTCGTCATGCACGCCCCCGGTGATGTCCGGGTCGAGGACCGCCCAGACCCCCGGATCGAGGCGCCCACCGACGCGATTATTCGGGTCTCGGCCGCCTGCGTGTGCGGTTCGGACCTGTGGCCCTACCGCGGGATCGAGAAGCTGGAAGGGCCGACGCCGATGGGCCACGAGTACGTCGGCATCGTCGAGGAAGTCGGCACCGACGTCACCGGCCTCAGGCCGGGCCAGTTCGTGGTCGGGTCGTTCTGGGCGTCCGACAACACGTGTGAGATCTGCCGGGACGGCTACCAGTCCGCCTGTGTCCACCGGGTGCCGATGGGGATGTTCGGATCCCAGGCGCAGTACCTGCGGGTGCCGCTGGCCGACGGCACCCTGGTCGCCACCCCCGAGGTGCCCCCCGCCGACCTGATCCCCAGCTACCTGGCCGCCTCCGACGTGCTGGGCCCCGGCTGGTTCGCTGCCGTCGCCGCCGGGGCGGGCCCGGGCAAGACCGTCGCGGTCGTCGGCGACGGCGCGGTCGGTCTGCTCGCCGTCCTCGCAGCCAAGCAGCTCGGCGCGGAGCGCATCATCGCGATCAGCCGGCACGAGTCCCGGCAGAAGCTTGCCCTCGAGTTCGGTGCCACCGACCTCGTCACCGAACGCGGCGACGAAGGCGTAGCCAAGATCAAGGAGATGACCGGCGGCCTCGGCGCGCACTCGGTGGTCGAGGCGGTGGGCACGCAGGAGTCGATGATGCAGGCGATCCACTCGACCCGCCCCAACGGGCACGTCGGGTTCGTCGGGGTTGGCCACGACGTGGCCTGCCCGGCATGGAGATGTTCTGGTCCCTGGTGCACCTGCACGGCGGCCCGGCACCGGTGCGCCGCTTCCTGCCGGAACTGATGCGCCTGATTGGCGACGGCACGATCAACCCGGGCAAGGTCTTCGACCTCGACCTGCCCCTCGAACGGGCTGCCGACGGCTACTCGGCGATGGACGAACGCCGCGCCATCAAGACCCTGCTGCAGGTCTGACAACCAAACGGAGTGAATTGATGTCAAACGGCCGCTCTCTGGGCCGCCTGCGTCGCTACATCCAGTTTGTGACGCTTCATCTCACTCCATACGTCCCGTTCCGGCGGTCTGGGAGCCTAATCGGGCTTCGGCCATTCGGTGATGTCTGAAAAGGTTGGTCGTTTCTTCACGAGCCAATAGTGAGAGCGACAGGGATATGCAGCACAGGTGGAACCGGCGAGTTCTCCGTGAAGGAGCAGGAAACCGTTCTGCCCGGGTAGCATCACACGGCAGCTGCAGGGAGGCTCGCTGGCAGTCGCTGCTTTTACTGTGCCGGCTTTGCTTCGAAGCACGCTGGACGAGCTTGGGAACACGGTTCGCTATGTGGCTAAAGCCGGTGTGTCTATTCCTGCGTGCAGGATGCTGGCTCTATTCATGCCGCGAGCACGGAGGTTTGGAAGAATTCCGATAGATCGAAATCCCACACGACGAGCAGGCCCACCCTCATCGAGCACTCATACTCTACAACTTCGGAAAGCTTCCATCGCGCCGAATTTCCTCCTGGATGATAGGGCTTGGGAAACACGCCCTTTCGGCACCAGCGCCAGATCGTATCGACAGAGACGCTGAATCGGGCGGCAACCTGTTCAACGGGAATGTAGAGGGTTTGTGGAAGGACATGCTTGTTCATGACACTCACCTTGGTGCGAGGGGACGGTGCCAGCTTATGCTGACCTTGAGTCTATAGCGGCGAGATCTTCGGAATGCGCACCAGGGCACGAAGAAAAATGAGTGCGAACTTGCGCAGTTCCTGCCCGTGGCTTTCAGGCAACAGCTTGCTTAGGCCCGTTGACTAGCACCGAACGCAAGAGGCAACGAGATGAACGCGCCGAAGGCTCCGGATGCGCAATG
>JANNPJ010000757.1:0-1715 GCA_031400005.1 Kineosporiaceae bacterium
GGCGAGTCCGCCAGCGCTTCCGCAACGGTACTCAGTCCCTCACGGATTCCGCCGCTTGGGATTCTCCCTCTCACCAGCATGTACCCCTGACTTCTCGGGCACTGACCAGTAGTTTCGGTCGCGCCTTCACATGTTCCACACAAGAGCCTGGACCGGGCTCATGCTGCCTGTATGCCGGACACCACCTGGGCAGTAAACGGATGTCTCCCAGATTCATCCCGGGATCGGATGCCAACCCCGGTTCTGATGCCACCTAATTTTGTTTCGACACGTCAACGGCAGAGAACTTACGTTCATCGCTCATCTTCCCGGTCCGCACCTGACGCGATCACTGCCGCGCCTTTTCCGACGACGTTCAAGACAACGGTCTTCAGCCAATGCCCCTCGCGGCGGTTTGAAGCCATCTCCCGAAAGACGACTCCGGAGGGCCCACCTCCATCTCCCATGCAGCACCACAGTCCACAAGACCGTCATCCTTGCCTGCCTCGCTTCCTGCGTTCATGTTCACAAGCATCCTCAAAATCCCACCCGGCTGGGCCTGGGCCCGGGCCCTGACCACCGCCTACCAACGCCTGCACGCCCTGCACCCCGCCTGAACCACCTCCACCACCCCGACAACCCCCACCACCGACCGGCCGATGGAACCCGGCGCCCACCCCGAGCGTCCTCGGGACCTCCAGCATGCCCAACCCGCCACCACAAGCAGCGTCTGACCACAAACCTAAACGCTCACAGACCCCCACAGAACCACGAATCATCCAGGTGAGCGCCTTGGCTCATACCGGCCAGTTCGACCGGGCTGAACAACTCATTCCCAGCATCACCAAGCAAATACCTCGCGAATCGGCGCTGCTATGGCTGGTAAGGGCCCTGAGAGCCTCGGGTGACGTCGACCGAGGGCTGCGTCTGGCCGCCACGATCACCGCTGCGGACACCCGCAGTACAGCGCAAGAGGAGCTGGTGAGCCTGATGGCCGAGACCGGTGACTTCGAGCGGGCCAGGTCGACCGCTTTCGCCATTGCGTCGCCGTCCCCGCGCTCCCATGCGCTGGGCGATCTGGCCGGCGCCATGGCTGCCGCCGGTGACCGAACCGGAGCCCGGCAAGTGTTCCAGGATGCCGAACAAACGTGCACCACCATCGAGCATCCGGCCACTCGAAGCTTGGCCCTGGGGTGTCTGGTGGAGACGATGATCGACACCGGAGATTTTGAGCAGGCGGAGCTGACCGCTCTCGCGGTCAGCGACGTACGCGAACCGACCTTGGATCTGGACCGCCTGGCGCGGACGATGGTCGAAGCGGGTGACTTGGCCGGGGCACGGCGGATTGTCGGGCGAGCCCAGCCGTTCGCCGCAGCGGACACCGATCCCGACTCCCGAGCCTGGGGCCTCGAGTCGCTGGCCGAGGTCCTGATCGCTGCCGGGGCCGCGGACGACGCCGGCCGACTGCTGGTCGAGGCGACCGGCAGCGGAGCGTGGTACCGCACCCTCCTTACGGTGGCCACTTTCGACCCGGACGCAATCCGGGTCTTGACCGAAGACCTTCTGAGCGAAGATGTTTCGCCCAGCATCTGACGCCGCCGCCCGGTCGCACATCGGCCCAGGACTCGCTCTCTTCGCACTCGCACCCGGCATCACATCATCGGTGCAGTGACGAACATCCGAAGTTCTCAAACCGCAATTATGATTAGCTTTTGGCCTGACCTGTTGCTCGCTGA
>JANNPJ010000207.1:0-24826 GCA_031400005.1 Kineosporiaceae bacterium
GCCCGGGCTCGAGCCGAACTGGCCGCGACCGGGGAGACGACGACCCGGGGGACCGGGATGGTGGCCCTGTTGACCCCGCAGGAACTGCAGGTGGCGCTGGTGGTGGGTCGTGGTGCGAGCAACCAGGAGGCAGCAGCCGCCCTGTTCCTCAGTCAAAAGACGATCGAGTACCACCTGAGCAACATCTACCGGAAGACGAACCTGCACTCGCGGGCGGAACTATCGGTATTCACCGAGGCCGCCAGCTGAGTCGCCGGGCCAGCCCTCCGACCCGGCAACCCAGCTGACGGCCCCTGTTGGTGATACCCGGCACCTCGCGAGCTGCAGGCTTGACGATCAGTGGAACGCCGCGGCGTCCAACCCGGAGTCCTCGATCAGCTTGCGTAGCCGGCTGAGGTAGCGGCCTCTCGTCGGGCCGATGCTTCCGACTGCCATTCCGGTGGCCTTCGAGATGTCCGCGTAGGCGGGCCGTTCGGTGGAGGTCACCGCCTTCAGCAGGTCCTGGGCCCGGACCGGCAGTTCGCCGACCAGGTCCCAGAGCACCGCGGCCATCGCCTCCTGAGTGACCAGTTGCTCCGGGCCGGGCTGACGCTCGTCCGGCACCGCGTCGAAGAAGTCCTCCGGGGTGCCGACCTCGCGGTTGCGGCGGCGGATCAGCCGCAGGCACTCGCGCTTGGCGGTGGTGGTCAGCCAGGCGCCCAGTCGGCTCGGCTCGTTCAGCCGGTCGAGGTTCTCGACCAGACGTAGCCAGGTCATCTGGACGGCGTCGTGAGCGTCGGCGTCGCTGAGCCGGAACCCCCGCACCGCCGCCCAGACCTGACGTTGATGACGTTCGACCAATTCTTCGTAGGCCCGGTTGTCGCCCTGACGGGCACGAAGCACCAGATCTTCGGTGGTCTGGGTCTCGGCGTCCAACATCGTCTGCATGGTTCGGCCTCCCGCTCGGCTGAGGTACACCACTGAACCTAGGAAGATCCGGGTCCGCCCGAATCAGGGCAGCACCCCAGGGTTGAGGGCCGCACCCCTGGGGTCGGTGACCACCGCCGTTCGTGAACTGGCAGCCGGAGGCGCGGGCGAGAACGGATCCACCCATACAGCAGGTATCGCTGCGGCTACCGATACGCCAGAATCGTCCGTGTCGGTTCTCTCCACCGATGACAGGAGCGTTGTCCCACGATGGGCACCATGCGCCGTCCGCCCGCCGTCCCCACGGCTACTCCCGGACCGGTACCTGCGGCCCCGCCCCCCGACGCAACTGGCTCGATGCGAGCTCGTTCGAGGCCGATGGCGGACCCTGCGGCTGCGCTCCGGCCGAATTCTGGGGGCGCCGGGAAGCGTGCGGCGGCGCTGAAGCGGGGCCGGACGGTCCTCGGCTGGGCTGCGGTGGCCTGGCTCGGTCTGGTTTATCTGAGCCTGCCCGAACTGCGGCCTGGGTTGGGTAGCCTCCTCGGGATCGGCTACCTGCTGGTGCTCTGGTTCTTCCTGGCCCGGACCAAAACGCTGTCCTGGCAATCGCTGGCCGGGCTCTTCTCGATCGGCCTGGTCTGGTCGGTGATGGTCGGCCTGATCACCCGGAACCCAGCCTTAGGAACGAGTCAGGTCGAGGTCGACGATCTGGGCGCCCGAACGGCGCTCGCGGCCGCGTCCGAACCGTCGTTGATCATGGTGCCGTTGCTCCTTCTGGTGGTCCTGGCACCGACCCGGATTCGCGGTTTCTCGGTGACCGACTGGCTTCTGGCCGGGCTGGTCGCCGGGTTGTCGTTCCAAGCCGTCGAGAATCTGGCCCGGTTGGACGGCGGCCACGCCGACTTTGGTCTGGGCCCGCTGAGCGGTGGCGCAGCGGTGCCGGACGCCGGGTTTGCCGGGCGACCGGTGCTGATGGCGTTGTTCGGGGTGACGATCGGGCTCGCGGTGGCGGCCTGGCGGCACGGCGGCAAGCTACTGCTGAGCCCGCTCGGTCGGATCGCCTGGCGATCGCTGGGGGTGCTGGCACCGCTGGGTGGCTGGTGGCTGACGGTGAGCGTGCAGGCCGGCTGGAACGCCACGGTGGCGGTCGGAGACCGCTGGTTGACCGCGGCCGACCCCACAATGGCCTGGCTGCTGCGGTTCGGCTGGCGGCTCGGGAACCAGGGGTTCGGGCTCGGTTGGCTCTTGCTTCTCCTGTTCCTGGTGGCTCTGCTGGTGGATGCCGGGCGACTGCGCAACGCCGCTGACGAGGCGGACGACCCGCTGCCGTATCCGTTCCCGCCGACGTCTGCGGCCGATCATTGGGCCGGGCGACTGACCCGTTGGGCGGGGACCCGGACGGCGCTGCCGGTCACGGCGGCGGTGTGGTTGATCGCGACGAGTGCCGCGGCGATCGCCTACGCCGTCCGAGATCTGGTGGTGGTGCTGCTCAGTTTTGCCCGTGTCAGCTCTCGTCGTCATCGAGGTCGGCGTCCGCATTGGCGGTCCGGGGTGGTCGAACCCGAGCCGGATCACGCGGCCGATCGGGATTCTCGGTGGACGGCGGTGGCTCGCGCTTGCGCGGCCGGGGTGATGGTCCGAACCATTCGGGCCGAGGCGATCGCGCGTGCGGCCGGACCGGACACCTCGGTGACGCGCCGGTTCACCCGGGTGGTTGGGGTGGCCGGGCTGGTCCTGCTGTTGGTGGCCGGGTGCTGGCTCGGCCCGCACTGGGCAGCGGGAATGGGTGACGGCGTGGGGTCCGGTGCGGTGTCGTCCGTGGGTTCTTCGCCGGCGCCGATCGCCTGGCTGGCCGGCGCTTTGGTTGCGCTTGGTCCCTGGTGGGCGTCGCTGGCTATTTGGCAATACCTTGTTCTGGGCATGGGATTCATTGCGCTGCTGATTCTTTCCGCGGGCCCGCTGGATTTGCCGGCCATCGCTGGCCGATCGGTTTGGTTCGCCGTCCGCGCGCCATCCGGTGACCGACCGCTGCTGCGGATTCGCTCCTACCTTTTCCTGAGTAGCCCGGTCGAATCGGTGGTCGAGGGTTTCGGGGCGGTGCTGGGGTTGGTTTCCGGCGGGATCTTGGCCCGGCCGCCGAGCGGACGTCAGGTCCGCAGTGCCGTCCAGCAGTTCGTCGCCAGCCCGCTGACGTTCATCCCGGACCGGCGCGCCGCTGCCCGGGTCGCGGCTGAGCTCCCGACCGAACCGATCGTCATCCACACGGTAGGGACCCGCGGCTCTGCCGACCTTCCGCCGGTCAAGCTCGCCGACGGTCGGCAGCTCTACGCGCTGTCCGCTGACGACGAGCGACTGTTTCTGGCCACCCTGGACGATCTCATTCTGGACTCGTCCCGCGCCTGCCCGGGTGACGCCGAAGACACCATCCGGAATGAGCGCGGTAGTGCCGTCCGAAGTGGCGGACCTGAGGCCGAATACCGGGGGCGGATCTACGGTTTGGCTGAGCGGCTGATTTCGCTCCGGCCGGAGAAGTGGTCAGACGGGCAGAACGCGGCGTACGGCATGGTCGCCGACACCGCGTTCTACGACGGTCGCGGGGCATCCTGGTACCTGCCGGACACCTTGCCGGAGTCGATCCGGCACAAGGCTTATCTGGAGATCGACCGGCGGTTGATCGAGTTCGCGACGGTGGTTTACTACCCGGCCAGCCCGTTTCGCGCACTGGAGGTGACCACCAACCACCCGCTTGTCGCTCAGACTCTGGAAGAACGGATGAACCGGCTCGCCATCCCTGGCTACGTTGTGCTGGCTCCCTGATGGCGCTGGAGCTGCTGATAGCGGTCCCGACCACGAGCCGGTTCCGGTTCGACGGTTCGCTGCTGGCCGAGCTCGCTCCCCAGATCTGGGCCGACGCCGAAAGCCTGCCGGCGCAGGGGCAGGTCGCCGACATCATCGAACGCTACGTGTACCTACCGACTGGTGAGCGGCGGCGGTGTGAACTGGCGGTGCATCGCGGCGGGGACGGAATCGGGATCACCGCACCCACCGAGCTACCGGCGGCGGACGTCATCGCCTGGATCTGCGCCGTCAGTCGCCCGCCTGTCGAGGACCAGGTGGTGTTGGTGAACTGGACTCGGGAGCTGGTTCCGCTGACCCCGGACATCACCTCTGCCGCCCTACTTCGCCTGCGCTGACCGTCCTGCGAACCGCGTACCGCCCGGGAGGATTCATCGCGATAAAGGCGCGGGGAAGGCTTTCCCCAAGGCTTGGATCCTCCTCGGCGGTACACCTCTAGCCGAGGAGGAGGCCGACGGCGTAGGTGGCGATCATGGCTAGCGCGCCGCCGAACACGATCCGCCGGACGGAGACCCGTCGTTTGGAGCCGCCCAGCGTGGCGCTGACCCCGCCGGTCAGCGCTAACGCGACCAGCACCACCACGAAGGTCACCGGCACCCGGGTGGCGGCCGGCAGCAGCACGACCGCCAGCACCGGCAGGGTGGCACCCACGGTGAACGAGATCGCCGACGAGATTGCTGCCTGCCAGGGATTGGTCAGCTCGTTCGGGTTGATCCCCAATTCGATGTCGGCGTGGGCGGCGAAGGCGTCGTTCGCGGTCAGCTCCTGCGCAACACGCCGGGCGGTGGACGCCGAAAGTCCTTTTGCGACATAGAGTTCGGCTAGTTCCTGGAACTCCGCCTCCGGGTCTTCGGCCAGTTCGAGGCGCTCCTTCGCCAGCAGAGCACGCTCGGAATCCCGCTGGCTGCTCACCGAGACGTACTCACCGAGCGCCATCGAAACCGCACCGGCAACCATCCCGGCCAGCCCCGCGGTGAGGATCGGTCCGCGGTCGGTGGTGGCGCCGGCCACCCCGACCACCAGGCCGGCAGTCGAGACAATCCCATCGTTCGCGCCGAGCACTCCAGCCCGCAGCCAGTTCAGCCGACCATGCAGATCGACCTGGTGCGGCTCGTCCGGGTGGGAGGGGAACATGAGCCGATCAGATCACACGTTCCTGCCCAGCGCTCGATTCGATCTGCTCAGTAGTGTCGCACGAGCGAGCCCAGTGCCCGCGATTGTGCAGCTCACCAGTCAATCCTGGGGTGTATGCGGAAGACCGATCTGCGGGCTGACGACCTGCCGGAGAATCGTTGGCAAGCTCGATCGCATGATCGAATGCAGAAACCTCAGCAAACGGTACGGCGGCCGGATGGCCGTCGACGACCTCAGTTTCGACGTCCGCCCGGGCGTGGTCACCGGCTTCCTCGGGCCCAACGGCGCCGGTAAGTCGACCACTTTGCGGCTGCTGCTCGAACTCGACCGCGGCACCGGCCAGGCCCGCTTCGACGGCCGCCGGTTCAGCGAACTTCCCGATCCGATCCGGCAGGTCGGCGCCGTCCTGGAAGCCCGGGACTTCCATCCCGGCCGGACCGCGCGAAACCACCTGCGGATGCTCGCCGCCGGTGGCGGGATCGCCGCGAGCAGGGTGGACGACGTCCTGGAGCTGGTCGGGCTGGCCGCCGCGGCAGACCGACGTCCCGGCACGTTCTCGCTCGGGATGGGCCAGCGTCTCGGTCTGGCCACGGCACTGCTCGGCGACCCGGAAACCATCATCCTGGACGAGCCCGGCAACGGTCTCGACCCTCAGGGCGTGCGCTGGCTGCGTACCCGGTTGCGTGGTTTCGCCGCCGAAGGCAGGACGATCCTGGTGTCCAGCCATCAGCTTCTGGAGATGGAGGAACTCGCGGACGACCTGATTGTGATTGGCCGGGGCCGGCTGGTCGCGCAGGGAAGCGTGCAGGAGTTCGTCCGGCGCAGTGGTCGGGCCAGCTTGGAAGAGGCCTTCCTGGCCGTCACCCACGAGGCCGAGGAGTTCAGCGCATGAGCCAGCAAAACGTTCCGCAGCGCGAGCACGTCGTTGCTGCGCTCCCGGTCCGGCGTGGATCGCCGTTCAGCCGGGCCGTCTCGATGGAGTGGACCCGGCTGCGGACAATCCGCAGCAGTTGGCTGATGGCGCTGCTTTGTCTGGTCGCTTCCGGCGGGCTCGGGCTGGCGGTAGCGATCGACGGCCGGGACGACGTCACCCTCGATCTGGCCGCCGGCGTGCTGAACCCCGGACAGCCCGCACCCACCCCGGTCCTGCTCGGTCTGCTCGGCGTTTTGGCCTGGGGACATGATTACCGGTACGGCACGATCCGCCCGCTGCTCGCCGTCGTCCCCCGTCGAGGCACGCTGGCTGCCGCCCGGCTGCTGGTGTACAGCGGGTTCCTTGCCGCGGTGGCAGTTGCCGCGATCGTCCTGGCCTGGGTGGCTGGGGTGCTGGCGACCGGCGGTGAGCTGTCCGGGTACCTGGATGAGGCGCCGATTCCGCGGATGGCCCTCGGTTCGGTGCTCTTCGGGCTTGGCTGCGGCTGGCTGGGGATGGCTCTGGGCGCCTTGATTCGGACCTTGCCCGCAGCGATCGCGATGCTGATCGCCGTGCCCGCCGTGATCGAGCCGCTGGGTGGCATGGTGGTCGGGCAGATGAAGGACGACGCGGAGCTCTGGCTGCCGTTCTACGTGGTCGGTCAGGTTCTGAGGGCCGAGCCGGTTGCCGCCGGACCACCGCCCGCTGTCGGGGCGCTGATCTTCCTCGCCGTCATGCTGGCCATGCTCGCGCTCGCTGTCACCACGTTCCTCCGTCGCGATGCCTGACTGCGGCAGCTGACTGGGCCGATGAACAGCACCTACCCTCGGAGCATGCGCCTCGAGGCACAGCTAGCCCGGATCAACCGGGAACATCCGGGCCGGGTGGACGCCGTCGTGGCCGGATTCGCGCTCTTCTGCTCGTTCGGCTCAATGTTCTACATCGGCGATCTGGTCGGCCTGCCGCTGATGCTGGTGCTCAACGGTCTGCCGCCGCTGGTCCTCGGCTGGCGGCGGCGGGCCCCGCGACTGGTGCTCGCGGTGATCCTCGGGATCGGGGTGCTGCAGTGGGCGGTCGCGGCGCCGTTCAATCTCGCGCAGGTGTCAGTGTTGATCGCGCTGTACACGGTGGCCCGGTACGACACCCGGCAGGCGGCCCGAACCGCGCTCGGGGCCGCTCTCGCGGTGATCGCGATTGCCCCGCTGCGACAGCCGTTCAGCGGGTTGGGCAACGCTGCACTGCACGCCGGGCTGGTCAGCGTAGTTTACCTGATCGGTACGAATGTTGGCTTGCGGCAAGGGTATCTGCAAGCTCTGGAGGAAAGAGCCGAGCGGCTGGAACGCGAGCGAGACACCGCCGCGGAGGCTGCCGCGTTGCTGGAGCGCACCCGGATCGCCCGGGAACTACATGATGTGGTCGCGCACCATGTGAGTGTGATGGTGGTCCAGGCCGAGGGCGCGGGGTGGGCGATCGACGACCGTCCGGAGCAGGCCCGGGCCGCCGTCGCGACGATCGCGCAGACCGGCCGCTCGACCCTGATCGAGTTGCGCCGCTTGCTCGGTGTGCTGCGGGCCGGTGACCAGGACGGCGTCGCACCACAGCCGGGATTGGCTGACTTGCCCGCACTGGTGGACGGTTTCGGTCGCAGCGAGTTGTCCGTCGTCCTGGATTCCGAACCGGAAACGCTTGTGACATTGCCGGAAAGCTTGCAGTTGGCCGCCTTTCGCATCGTTCAGGAAGGGCTGACGAATGTCCTCAAGCACGCCGGTCCGGCCGCCCGGGCGCGGGTCACCGTCCGGGCGCTCCGGCAGCCGGACGCACCGGCGGAACTGCTGGTTGAGATCCGGGACGACGGGATGGGTTCGGGTGCGGCCCCGAGTTCGGGCACCGGGCATGGTCTGATCGGGATTCGCGAGCGAGTGGCGCTTTTCGATGGACGGGTGGAGCTCGGCTCGGTCCCGGGTGGTGGCTTCGCGGTGCGGGCGGTGCTTCCATTGCCACTTAAAGAACGGGAAACCGCTTGATCTGCAGCTGATTTAAGCATTTCTGCGGTGATCGCGGTTTCATTGCGCACTGCTTTCTTGGCTATGGATACCCTGGGGTCCGGGTGCTTGAGCACGATTGCGGGAGGTTGAGTTGATCAGGGTCGCGTTGGTGGACGATCAGGAACTGTTGCGGACCGGTTTCCGGATGGTCCTTGACGCGCAGCCGGATCTGGAGGTGGTGGCCGAGGCCGCCGACGGGCTGGCCGCCCTCGAGGTGCTGGCCGAGGTCCCGGTCGACGTCGTCCTGATGGACGTGCGGATGCCCAGGCTGGATGGTGTCCAGGCGACGGCGCGTTTGCTTGCCCGGGCGCCGTCCATCCGGGTGCTGATCCTCACCACGTTCGACCTGGACGAGTACGTCTACGCGGCCATCGCGGCCGGGGCCAGTGGCTTCCTGCTCAAGGACGTGCCCTCGGCGGAGCTGCTGTACGGGATCCGCGCGGTCGCCAGCGGCGACGCGATCGTCGCACCGAGCACCACCCGTCGGCTACTGGAACGGTTCGCGCCACAACTGGCCGGGGTAGGCGAGGTAGCCGGGATGGGTGGCGTGGGCAGGATGGGTGGTGTGACCGGGGTGGGTGGCATGGCCGCGTCGGAGGCCGGTCTCCGGGCAGCGCGGGAGGCCCGGCTGAGCACCCTGACCGAGCGGGAGCGCGGCGTCCTTGAGTTGGTGGCCCGGGGGCTGAGCAATGCCGAGATCGCCGGCGAACTCGTGGTCACCGAGGCCACGGTGAAGACTCATGTGCACCGGATTCTGCACAAGCTGCAGCTACGTGATCGAGTCCAGGCCGTCGTCCTGGCCTACAAGATCGGCCTCGTCACCCCCCAACCCTGACCCTGGGAGGGACCGAGCTGGCTCATTGGCGGAGCTCAAAGCCCTCGTGATCATGCACAAGTGACAGGTCCGATGCGCGTGGGTCACGTCAGCGCCGGTGTGCCCGTTTTCCTCGACTTCGTCGCGCGTTTTGACCCCCTAACTGGGTCAAAATGCGCGACCATTTCGACGCAGCACCCGGGCAACCGTGCATGATCGCGGCAAAAATGGAGGGCACCTTCGCCGCAGACGGGAATCGGCCAGCAGGGTTTAGGAGGGACCGAAGCGTTCTACTCGGACGGCGGAGCGGTCGACGCCGAGGGTCACCAGCAGCTGTGAGGCGTGCTCGGCGAACCCGGCGGATCCGCAGACGTAGGCGACCGTTCCGATCGCCGGCAGCGAGTCGATTAGCGGTTCGAGCACCGCCGCCGACAGCCGACCTGCCGGGCGCAGCGCGTCGGCAGGCGCCTTGCGGCTGTAGACCACGGTGGTCTCGTCGCCGTACTCGCCCGGGTAGTAGAGGTCCTGCGGGGTTCGGACGGACACCACCAGGTTCAGCGGCACCGGTCGGCCGGTCGCTTGCCAGTGCCGTCGCATCGCCATCAACGGCACCACCCCGGAACCGCCCCCGACCAGCAGGGCAGGGGTGTCACCACGCCAGATGAACCAGCCGCCGAACGGCCCCCGGACCTCCACCTCGTCGCCCACCTGGACGACGTCGTGCAGGTACGGGGAGACGTCACCGTCGGCGATCCGCTCCACGGTCAGCTCGACGTGCACCCGGCGCTGCAGGCTGGAGTCTCCGCCCGGCCCGAACTCGGGTGCCGAGGCGATGCTGTACGAGCGTTGCGCTTGGGAGCCGTCCGGCGCGGTCAACCGGACGTCGTAGTGCTGGCCGGGAACATGGCGGTCGGTGCCGGGCGGCAGGGCCAGTCGAAAGGTGCGAGCGTTGCTCGTTTCGTCGCGGATCTCCACCACCCGGGCCTGCTGCCAGCTCCGTCGGGCACCACTGGTCGGTGGCCGCCGACTGACCGGGCCGAGAGTCGGCAGCGGCGGCAGGTCGCCGCGAAGGGGTGGCAGCGGTGGCAACGAACCCGCCAGGGTCGGCAGCGGTGGCAGGTCGGGCTGATTGGGTCGATCGGGGGAGTTACTCGTCACCGTCGTACCGCTGCTCTTTCCATGGGTCGCCGAGGGCGTGATACCCACGGACCTCCCAGAAGCCAGGCTCATCGTGGTCCAGCAGGCGCAGCCCACCGATCCACTTCGCGCTCTTCCAGAAGTACAGATGCGGCACCAGCATCCGGACCGGTCCACCGTGCTCCGGGGGCAGCGGCTCGCCCTCGTGCTCCCAGACGATCCAGGCTTTGCCCCCGGTCACCTCGGACAGCGGCAGGTTCGTGGTGTAGCCGGTGTGGCTCCAGGCGACCACGTGGGTGGCTTCCGATCGCACCCCGGTCTCGGCCAGGATGGTGTCGATCGAGACGCCGCTGAACGACGTCCCCAGCTTTGACCAGGTCGTGACGCAGTGGATGTCACCCTGGTAGCTGGATTCCGGCAGTTTGTGCGCGCTCTGCCAGTCCCAGGTCTTCGCCGTGTCGACCAGGCCGTCCACTCGGAACGTCCAGTCGTCGGCGGTCAGCTTCGGGCTGACCTCGGCGGTCAGTACCGGAAAACCGGAACCGGTGTCGTACTGGCCAGGTGGAAGCCGGGGATCGCGTTCTCGGGCCTGGCCGAATCCGAAGCGTGCCACCGTGACCCCCTGCTCGATCTTGCCTGATCTACGTCCTGCCATCCGCGCCGGTGCGGTGTCCCAATGCTGACACGTCCCGGCGGCGACCGGTCCGGCGGTGGGGTGTTTACCGGCTGGTGAGCTGATCCCGGTGGAAAATGTCGTACCCCCGACGCAAGATGTCGGACATGTCTATTGAAGATGACGTCGCCGACCTGGCCGGCCTGGTGGACGGGCAGCCGATCACCGAGGCTGCGGCCGAAGGCTGGCTCCCGAAGACCTGCTTCAAGCACGGGCCACCCGGCCGAGTCGGGATCGAACTGGAGTTCCTGGTTCACGAAGCCAGTCCGGCAGCTCGACACCTCGATCCGGAACGATTGCAGAAGCTGTTCGACGACCTCGACCATCGGCCGTTGGACAGCCGTTTCACCGTTGAACCCGGCGGGCAGGTAGAGCTCAGCTCCCGCCCCGCTGACGACCTCCACACGGCGATCTCGGTGCTGGAGCGTGACCTGGCGGTCCTCACCGAAACCCTGGCCGATCACGGAGCCCGCCTGGTGGGGGCCGGAATCGATCCACTCCCGCCGCCGGCCCGGCACCTGCAGGGGCCGCGCTACGTCGCGTTGGAGAAATACCTGGACCGCTGGGGTCCGGCCGGTCGGGCGATGATGCGCTCGACCGCTTCGGTGCAGGTCAACGTGGAGGCGGGTCGGATCGGTCGGAGCCCGGACGACGTTCGACGGCGCTGGGACCTGCTGCAGGCGATGGCGCCCGCGCTGGTGGCGGCCTTCGCTACGTCCGGCAGACACTCGGTCGGGCGGCCGCCCTGGGGTAGTGGGGCCAACCTGCGGCAGGGGATCTGGCTGACGCTCGACCCGGCCCGTTGCCGATCTCCGCAGATCCTGCCCGGCGAATCGCTGCCGGATGCGTGGACCCGCTGGGTGCTTGATGCCCCACTGGCGATGATTCGGCGGCCGGATCGGCCCTGGACGGCGCCGACCGGGCTGAGTTTCCGCCGCTGGATCCGGGAGGGCCGACGAGCCGTCCCGGACGTGCCGCCACCAGGGCTGGAGGACCTGCGCTACCACCTGACCACGGTGTTTCCCCCGGTCCGGGCCCGCGGGCACCTCGAGGTGAGGTATCTGGACGCCCAGCCGGGCAAGTGGTGGCGGGTGCCCGCTGCTGTCATCCACTCGATTGTGGACGACGACCTCGCGGCGGATGCCGCGCTGGCCGCGTGCGAGCCGCTGGCCGGCCGGTGGCCGGAAGCGGCCCGGCTCGGTCTGGCCGACCCGGAGATCCGCCGGGCCGCCCGACGGGTGTTGGACGTCGCGGCCGAGGCCTTGGAGCGGTCCGGCCCCTCGGCCCGGCCCCTCGCCGAACTGACCGCCGACTACCTGGACCGTCGTCCCGTTGATCCGACCGACCCCACCGCCGTGGAGGTACGACCATGCTGAACCCCGAGCCGAGCGCCGCGCCGGACCGGACCATCGAGCCACTGAGCCCCGAGCCTCTGAGCCCCGAGCTACTGAACTCCGAGTTACGGAGCTCCGAGCTGCTGAACCCCGAATTGCTGGACGACGAGCAGGTGCGGGTCCGGCTTGCCGATGACCTGGAACGCGCTCGGCGCCGAACCCGGCTGCTCACCGACGCCGTGGACGACGCCGATCTGCTAGCCCAGCACTCGCCGCTGATGTCGCCGCTGGTCTGGGACCTGGCCCACATCGGCAACCAGGAAGAACTCTGGCTGTTGCGCGACGTCGGCGGCCGGGACCCGCTGTTGCCGGAAACGGTGGACCGGTTGTACGACGCGTTCCAGCACGCCCGCAGCAACCGCCCCGCCCTGCCGCTCCTGGAACCGGGGCCTTCCCGGCAGTACGTCAGTGACGTCCGCGGCCGGGTGCTGGACCTGCTGGAGCGCACTCCGCTGAGCGGGCGACCGCTGGTGGAGCGGGGCTTCGCCTTCGGCATGATCGTCCAGCACGAGCAGCAGCACGACGAGACGATGCTCGCCACCCACCAGTTGCGCGCCGGTGAACCGGTGCTGGCTGCGCCGCCTCCCCCGCCGGCCCCGGCCGACGCGGCGCAACTGCCTACCGAGGTGCTGGTCCCGGGCGGTCCGTTCACGATGGGTACCTCCACCGAGCCCTGGGCGCTGGATAATGAGCGCCCGGCACACATCGTCGACGTCCCGGCGTTCTGGATCGACACCACGCCGGTGACGAACGCAGCGTTCATCGACTTCATCGAGGCCGGTGGTTACGACGACGAACGCTGGTGGTCGCCGGCCGGCTGGCAACACCGGCAGCAGGCCGGGCTGACCGCGCCACTGTTCTGGACCCGTGCCCCTGGAACCGAATCTGGCTGGCTGCGGCGGGTTTTTGGCCGGACCGAGCCGGTTTCGGAATCTGAACCCGTCGTGCACGTCTGCTGGTACGAGGCCGATGCCTACGCGCGCTGGGCCGGTCGTCGGCTACCGACGGAAGCGGAGTGGGAGAAGGCGGCCCGGCATGACCCGGCCACCGGTCGCTCTCGGCGCTATCCGTGGGGGGACGACGAACCGAGCCCGTCTCGGGCCAACCTCGGCCAGCGTCATCTGCGACCCGCCGCCGCGGGTGCCTACCCGGACGGCGCCTCGGCGTCCGGTGCCCGGCAGTTGATCGGTGATGTCTGGGAATGGACCTCCACCTGGCTGCATCCGTACCCCGGATTCCGGGCCTGGCCCTACCGGGAGTACTCCGAGGTGTTCTTCGGCGGCGACTACCCGGTGCTACGTGGCGGATCATTCGGCTCGGATCCGGCGGCCGTCCGCGGCACGTTCCGGAACTGGGATTATCCGATCCGGCGGCAGATCTTCAGCGGTTTCCGTTGTGCCCGCGACCAGGCGCCTCGGTGACCCGGGTGGTTGGCTGATGTGCCGGCACCTGGCCTATGTCGGCCCGCGGCTGCGAGCAGGTGAACTGCTTACCGATCCGCCGTTCTCCTTGGTCCGACAGGCCTGGGCGCCCCGCCGACAGGTCCACGGGATCATGAACGTCGATGGGTTCGGGCTCGGCTGGTATGTGGACGACGATCCGCAACCGGCCCGGCATCGCGGAGTCGGCCCAGTCTGGGGTGACGAGACGTTCGCCGACTTGGCCCGGACGGTTCGAACGACTGCACTACTGGCCGCGGTTCGCTCGGCCACCGAGGGGATGGCGCACGGTCGGGCGGCGGCTGCGCCGTTTCGTGCCGGGCGTTGGCTGTTCAGTCACAACGGTGCCCTGGCCGGCTGGCCGGACTCCGGCGGTGAGTTGGTGAAGGAACTAGCTGCCGAGCGACTGCTGCGGATGGAAGCGCCGACGGACAGCGCGGTGCTCTGGGAACTGACTCTGGACCGGCTGGAACAGCGAATGCCGCTGGGTGAGGCCCTGGCGGACGTCGTCCGGCGGGCGGCCAAGGCCTGCGGCGGACGGATCAACCTGCTGGCTACCGATGGCTCGACGATCGCCGCCACCACGTGGGGAGCGAGCCTGTCCTGGCGAGAGCAGGGCGGCGGGGTGCTGGTGGCGTCCGAACCGCATGACGATCTACCAGGCTGGCACGACGTCCCGGACGGCTACCTGCTGACCGCAACTGCCACTCCCGCGAGCACCAGGGCGAGTACTGGCAGCAACACACATTCCGAAACGAGCGCGAGCACGAGCACGAGCGCGAACACGAGCGCTGGCACTGGCATAGACACTTCAGAAGAAACCAGGGTGACTCTTGAGCGGCTATAGCTATATCGACCATCTGCCCGTCGACTTCACCGATGCGAGCCTGCGTTCCGACGTCCTTGACGGTTTGCTTTCGCCCCGGAAATGGCTGCCACCCAAGTGGTTTTATGACAAGACCGGCAGCGCCCTGTTCGAGGAGATCACCCGACTGCCGGAGTATTACCCGACCCGGGCCGAGCGGGCGATCCTGGAGCGGTCGGCGGCGGAGGTGGTCGAGCTGTCCCGATGCCGGGTGCTGGTGGAACTTGGATCCGGTTCGTCGGAGAAGACCCGGCTGCTGCTGCGGGCGTTGCCGGCCACCGGGTCGGCGTACGTCGCGCTCGACGTCAGCGAGGCCGCGCTGCGAGATGCCTGCGCGGCGGTAGCTGCCGACTTTCCGGACATGAGCGTGCAGGCCGTCCGGGCGGACTTCGAGAAGCAGCTGCCAACGGTCTTGGGTAAACCTACGGCGGCGTCCGAGCGCTCGGCGGATTCCGAGGGTTCGGTGGCGGGGTCCAGAGCTTCGGAGGGTGGCGGCCGACTGGTGGCGTTCCTCGGTGGCACCATCGGCAATTTGGCGCCGGAGCAGCGCCGGACCTTCCTTGCCACGCTGCGAGCCGGGCTGTCAGCGGGTGATTCCTTCCTGCTCGGAGCGGATCTGGTGAAGTCGCCAGAGGTCCTGATCCCGGCCTATGACGATTCCGCGGGGGTGACCGCCGCGTTCAACCTGAACGTCCTCGAGGTGCTGAATCGGCGGCTGGTAGCCGATTTCGACCGGAACGATTTCGAGCACCGGGCGGTCTGGGATCCGCAGAACGAATGGATCGAGATGCGACTGCGGGCGGTCCGGGCGCTGCGAGTGCGGATCGCCGAACTCGACGTGGAGCTGGAATTGGCTGCCGGGGAAGAGATTCGCACCGAGATCTCGGCCAAGTTCACCAGATCACGACTGGAAGCCGAGTTCTCCGCCGCCGGATTTGCTCCTGGCGGGTGGTGGACCGATCCGGACGAACTGTTCTCGCTCTCGTTGTGGACCCCGGCCTGAGCCTGACTTCCTCACAGTGCGTTGGAGCAACGTCGCAATGCTGTGCCACCGAAGGTTGGCGGTGCGGTTGGATGGGGCTGGTGCCTCATCCGTGCTGTCGCTGCTCCCGTCATGCTCAGCCGCTACTCCCGGTAGCAACCCGAAAACAAGATGAGCGTGCTGTTTTTGGTGGCCAGCGGGAGCCTCGCTGGAGCCTCGCCCCGCAGTGACGCCGCATCGCTCCAGCGGGCGCCAACCCCGCCGCCGATCAGACCTTGATGGCGAAAGCCCTTGGATCGACACCCCTAGCGTTGCCGTGCTCCCACCAGGGCCCGGGGCGGGAGGCGCCCCTGCACGATTGCCCACGGTGACCCAAAAGGGAGGATTGCTGGTTGCTGTGCCCCGGAAAGACCGGTGATCGAGGTAAGAATTTGCCCCGATCACCGGTTTTTGAGGGGCACAGCAGCGATTCCGCCGTCCACATCGGGGTTCGCGGGATTAGCCGACAGGATCTGATCGGCGGCAGGTTGAGTTTCCTTGCGACGGCGGAATTGGCCAGCAGAGTCGGTGGCTGGGTCGAAACCGACAGGCACTTCACTACCGGGCTTCCCGGCAGGCAATGTTTGACAGTTCGCCTACCGGGCTTCCCGGCAGGGAATGTTCGACAGCCCACCGGGGGCCCCGCTGGCCGTGTTGTTGCAATCGACCACGTTCTTCAGCCGCTTGTGGACGTAGAAGCCCACGCCGGACCCGCCGTCCAGGACGGCCGTGTTGCTGCGGAACACGTTCTTGTCACCCCAGCCGGGCAGAATGACATGGGTCTGGAAACCGTCCTCCGGCGTGTACTTTCCGCGATTGCCCCAGATCTGCCAATTGTTGCCCTTGACGTCGACCCAGGAATCGGCCTCTCCGGTCAAGCCGTGGCCGTCGAAAAGGTTGTCGCCGATCACCCCTCGGGAGGTGCCTTCCTTGATATCGATTGCCTCGGCGGTGGTGAGTGACATTTTGTTGCGGAGTAGCTGGTTTCGATCGCTGCGATCCGGCTTGCACTTGCTGATGTCGCACCAGTTGCTCTCCGCGGTCCCGACGTACAGGCCCTCGCCGTACTTCGGGTGGACCTTGCCGGTCTTGCGGATCGTCAAACCCTGAACCACGTTGTCGGTGCTGTGCTTGCGCAGGTGCACCGCCTCATCGCCGGTATCCTCCACCTTCAGGTTCTGCAGCACGTTGTGCTTACCGGCGTCCATCATGATCCCCTTGAGCCCGTTGCGCACGGTGAAGCCGCTCAGTCGCCAGTGCGTGGCGCCGTCCAAATGCAGCACATAACCATTGCTCTGGTTGCGCCCGTCAAGAACCGCTTCGGCCGGGCCGCACAGGTAGATCGGACGCTTGGCTTTGCCCTTGGCCTCAATCGTGAAACGACCAGGGTAGATACCGCGCTCGAGATAGATCACGTCCCCAGGTTTGGCGCTGCGCAGCGCGGCCCGGAGATCGTCGCCGTTGAGCGCGGTCACGGTCTGCTGCGGGCAGGTGAAGGGATCGGTCTTCGGCGTCACCGACACGGCGGTCGTGGTGGTGGCCTCCGACTGATCGTCCGGTGCCCGCGTGGCACCGGGCAGTTGCTCGGTGGCGCCGATCGGTGTCTCGGTGCTGGCCGGCGGGGCACCGACCGGCCCGGACGGAGGCGCACAACCGGTAGCCAGCACCAGGGCGAACCCGGCAACGGCCGACCGGAGGAAGCAGGTCTTCCACCGCGCGGGCGGCCGGTCAGACCGGCTAATGGCGGCGTCCTAGGGCGCGGTACTCCCAGCCGGCCGCGGTCCAGGCATCCCGGTCGAGGGCGTGCCGCCCGTCCAGGATCCGCCGCTGAGCGACGATCTTCCCGAGCACTGCCGGCTCGATTTCGCGGAACTCGTTCCACTCGGTGGCGAGGACCACCAGGTCGGCGTCCACGGCTGCCTCGAAAGCACTTTCGGCGAAGTTGAGCTCGGGCCTGACCAGCTTGGCGTTCGCCATTGCCTGCGGGTCGTACACCGTCACCTCGGCACCCAGCCGGTACAGCCGATACGCGACGTCGAGCCCTGGCGCATCACGGATGTCATCGGAGTTCGGCTTGAAGGCTGCGCCGAAGCAGGCCACCCGCAGCCCGGCCATCCGACCGCCGACCAGTTCCTCGGCCAGGTCCACGGTCCGCTCGCGTCGCCGGTTGTTGATCTCGTCGACGCTCTGCAGGAACGAGACCGACTTACCGACGCCAAGTTCGGCCGCCCGGTAGGCGAAGGCCCGAATATCCTTGGGCAGGCAGCCACCACCGAAGCCCAGCCCCGGTTTCAGGAACTTGCCGCCGATCCGGTCGTCGTAGGACAGCGAAAGAGCCAGGTCGGTGACGTCGGCCCCGGTGCGCTCGCAGATCTCGGCCATCGCGTTGATGAAGGAGATCTTGGTGGCCAGGAACGAGTTCGCGGCGGCCTTTACCAGCTGAGCGGTGGCCAGGTCGGTGACCACGGTCGGCACGCCCGTCGCCAGCACCGGTTCGAAGGCCGCGCGCAACTGCTGTTCCGCCCAGGCGGAGCTGACGCCGAACACCATCCGGTCCGGATGAAGGGTGTCCTCGATCGCGAAGCCCTCCCGCAGGAACTCCGGATTCCAGGCCAGCTCGACCTGGTCACCGGCCGGGGCCAGCGCACGGACCCGCTCGGTGAGCCGTTCCGCCGTCCCGACCGGAACCGTGGACTTCCCGACCACCAGCACCTTGCGGTCGAGGTACGGTGCCAAACTGTCGATCGAGGCGTCCACATACGCCATGTCCGCCGCCTGCGATCCCTTCATCTGCGGAGTACCGACACAGATGAAGTGGACGTCGCCGAACTCGGCGGCCTCCTGGTAAGAGGAGGTGAACCGGAGGTTGCCGGACTCGACTCCCTTCCGTACCAGTTCGGGAAGGCCGGGCTCGAAGAATGGCACCCCGCCTGCGGACAGGATGGCTAGCTTGCGCTCGTCGACGTCGACGCCGAGCACCTGATATCCGAGCGACGCCATGCAGGCGGCATGGGTGGCACCGAGGTAACCCGTTCCGATCACCGTGAGCCGGGGGAGCCGGCTGGGCTGATCGACGGGCGTCGGCCCGGCTGACGTGGCCGAGGCGTCGTCCGCAGGGATCGGATTCTGGCTGATCATCGAATGCTCCGTTCGAGGGCTGTGGGTCGCTATCTCAGCCGGTACAGGGGAAATTGGTGAGACCACCATCGGCGCCGGTGGCCTTGTTAGCACAACTGACCTTGTTCGCTCGTTGCTCGTGCAGGTAGTAGCCCACCCCTGATCCGCCGGCCAGATCTGCCACGTTTCGGATGAACAGGTTCGCATCCCCCCAGCCCGGCACCACAACGTGGGTCTGGAAGCCGTCTTCCGACGAGGTTCGGCCGCTGTTCCCGGCGATCAGGTAGCCGTTGCCTTTGACGTCGACCCAGGAGTCGGCGTCGGTCATTTTCGCACCGTCGAAGGTGTTGCCGGCGACGACCCCGTTCGACGTCCCTTCCTTGATGTCGATCGCTTCGGACGTGTTCTCGGAAATCACGTTGTTCAGAACGAAATTCCGATCGCTGTTGTCCGGTTTTCCGCCCGTGATCGTCGGCCAGTTGCTGACCGCGGTCCCGACGTAGACGCCCTCGCCGAACTTTTCCCGTCGATTCCCGGTGTTGCGAATCGTCAGACC
Source organism: Kineosporiaceae bacterium (assembly GCA_031400005.1). Lineage (GTDB taxonomy): Bacteria > Actinomycetota > Actinomycetes > Actinomycetales > Kineosporiaceae > JANNPJ01. The sequence continues at coordinate 18,871 of JANNPJ010000207.1, forward strand.
ACGAACGACGTTGTCGCTGCTGTGGTTTCTCAGGTGCACAGCCTCGTCACCGATGTCGGTGACCAGCAGGCCCTGCAGGCCGATCCCGGTGCCGGTATCTACCATCACGCCCTTCTGGCCGCTGCGCACCGTGAAACCACTCACCCGCCAATGGGCCGCATTCTCGAAATGCAGCACGTAACCGTCCTTGTAGCCCTCGCCTTGCAGCACGGCGGCACGGCCACCGCAGAGGTAGATCGGGGCTTTCGCGGTTCCGCGCAGGCTGGTCTTGAACTCGCCCTGGTACACCCCGTCGCCGAGCTGAATGACGGCACCGGGCTGGGCGTTGCCGAGCGCGGACGTCAACTCGTTGGCGTTGGTGACCTTGATCGTCGCTGCGGGGCAGGTGAACTCGTCGATCGGTGCCTTCGGCACCGTCCCGGCGGGCAATTTGGCCGCAGCCGGAACCGAGGCCGTGGTGGGCTCGGCACCCGCGGGCGTCGATTCGGCGGTGGGTATTTCGTCGGTTGCCAGATCATCCGGCAGCGATGGCAGTCCAGTCGGTGGCAGTTCAGCCGGTGGCACGCCAGCCACTGTTGGGGCGGTCGAGGGCGTCGACCCGGCCACCACCACCGTGACATTGTCCGACGTGGCGGAACCGACCGTCCAGCCAGCGCCGAAGGTGAGTACTAACAGCCCGGCGGCCACCAGCGCGATCCCCTTCGTGCCGAGGCGCGCTCGAATCTGGTCCGTCATGCTTGGTGATTCGCTCATGGTTTGCGCACCTGGCGTAACCAGGCGGCGTTCTCCTCGGCCGTAGGTGGATGCTTGCGGGTTGACTCGCCGGGCGACCGGCCGGCCAGCTGGGTTCCTTGCCTCCCGGCGCCCGGGGTCGGGTCCAGCTTCACCCGAACGTCATGCACCTCGATGCCGCGCGGCAGGGTGACCGATTGCCGGATGTGCGGGCTGTGGGTGATCGACCGAGGGCTTGCGGTGATCGACGGTGCCCACGCGGGTTCGGACGTCCAGCCGAGGGCGGCCGCCTGGTCTGCCTCGATCGCCGCGATACTCTGCGACTTTGCGGGCCCGTCGAGGTACGGAAGGGCCTTGACGTGGCGCCGCCGGTGCACCCGAACCTGGCCGGTGACCAGGAGCAAGGCGATCAGCAGCCAGATCACCGTCAATGGCTGGCTGATCCTGCTGATGAAGCCGTCCTGGGTGATCACCCGGTCCCAGCCGGAGGTGTCATTTCCCTCCAGTTCGGGCTCGTCGTCACCTTCCATCCGGGCCAGATCGATGGCAGACGAGCCGCGGCCACTGAGCGCATTCGAGGCGATCTTCGTGCCGGTGACGCCGCCGATCAGGGAAACGGCGTGCAAGCTGGCTCCCGCCAGGGTGTTGTCCTGGATATCCGCTTGCGAGTTGGTGACGTGGACGCCGGTCCGGGCCCGTCGCACCGAGTTACCTGAGACCTCGATCCCGTTGGAGTCCCGGATCTGGATGCCGCTGCCGTTCACATTCGTGACGATGTTGGCGTCGATGACGATGTCCGCGGCACCGGCCGAGATCAGTACGCCTTGCAGGCCGCCACGAATCCGATTGCCCAGCAACCTGACCTGGGTGCCACCGGCGATCCGGACGGCGGTCCGGCCGTTGTCCTCGATCAGGCTGGCGGTCAGGACATTGTTGCCGAACTGCCGGATCGACGATCCGCTCGGGGACGGCCCCTTGGCCAGCGGGGTGCCGGTGATCACGACGCCGTCCCGGCCATTGCCGGTAGAGGTGACCTGGGTGAGCAGGGACGCCTCGACACCTCTGGTGATCACGATCCCGTCCGCGCCGGACTTCTCCACCCTGACCTGTTCAACCTGTGCAGACCGCACGCTGCGATGGAGCACCAGGCCATCGATCAGGCTGCCGGAGATGGTGACGTTGCGGATCTTGGTCCCGGAAGCGCCGGTCACGAACAGCCCGAAGGCATTTCCGGTGATCTTTGTGTCCGACACCTCACCGACGACCGTCTCGATCGTATTCTCCCCGGCAGGCAGATTGCCCGAGGGCAGGATCTCGGCCTCTCGGCTGTCCGTGGACGACCCAGAGGTGACCTTGGTCTCCTCCGACCCGAGGTCGAGCCCGGCGCTGGGCGCTGCGGAGCCGGCCAGCGCCAGCCCACCGGTGCGCCCGCTCCAGAACCCCATGTTCTGGAAGGTGGAATGCTTCACGACCAGCTGCCCCATCGCGAGGATATAGGCGCGCCCGTCGTTGACGTTGGTGTCCTGTTTCGCCGCGGTCTCGTCCCAGCTGATGAAGGTCAGCGGGGCAGCGGCCGAACCGAGCAGTCGAAGCCGGCCGCCCCGGGTGACGATCGAGATGAAGCCGGCCGCGCCGCTGGACATCCGGATCGTCGTCGGTTTGGTCGGAGCGATCGCCAGGGTGGCTCCGGCGTCCACGAGAATGTGCTCGCGGAGCAGGTAGGTGCCGTCGCGTTGCTTGAGAAAGGTCTGCGGAGCCAGTTCACGCAGATCGTCCATGGTGTAGACGGCCCGCCGAGCCGGCAGGACCAAGGTGTAGAAGCCGGACGAGCGAACCCGGTACGGCCGCAGCGGGTAGGTGATCTGCCGGGCCGAGCCGGCGACCCGGACGTCGATCAGCCGCTCGTCCTCACCCTGGACCAGTTGGGCTTGGCGTTCGGCGTTCTCGACAGACGTTTCGAACGCCGCGTTGAAGTTGGGTTCCTCGGCGCGGGGAGCTGCTGCTGACGCTCCCGGGAGGGAAAACGCCAGTGCCGCAATCAGAAGGGTGACGACGCCGATCGAGGAGCGAAGCCTCCGGCCGCGCCGCGGCGCGGGACCACGCTGACCTGGTGGCGTGGGCTCAACGGGCACTAACTGCTCCCTTCAGGCTGGCGGAGTCCTGGCCGTCCGCGCCGATCTGGTCCGCGTTCCGGGTCAGCCAGCCTTGCTTGTTCATGGTCACGAACGCATAGGCCTTGATCGGTAGTGAGATGAAGATGACCACGAGCACGACCAGCGGCAGCAGAAAGAGGTCACCCGGTTTGCGGATGATGTGCGAGGCGCTGCGAATCAATCGGCCGGTGCAGATCCATAACGCGGCCAACCCGGCGCCGACCCAGGTGTAGTCCATCCGGGAAAGGAACAGGTAGCCCAGGGTGGCCCCCATCGTCACCGGGGTAAGCAGGATTTGCAGCACGGTCACCTGGGACACGAACGGCACTCGCCAGAGCCAGCCCTTCCAGAGCGCCGTCAGATAGGTCCGGTAGGAATTCCGGCTCCAGCGCACCCGCTGCTTGACGAAGGCCCGGAACCCGGTCGGGAACATCGACAGAGCCTTGGCGGTGCTCTGGAACGTCGTCTTGTGACCGGAGGCGAGGACCAGCCAGGTCAGCCGGCCGTCGTCACCGGCGATGCACCGTCGACCGAGGAAGAACTCGTGCTCCAGGTGCTGCAGGACAGGCATCACCACCGAGCGCCGGTAGGCCGCCGTCCGGCCGGAGACGCAGACCACCGCACCGGCCCGGCCCATCGCCGTCGCAGATCGCCGGCATCCGCAAGTGGCCGGAGGCCTACCTGCCGAAGATCTACGACAAGGCGCGAGTCGATCGACTGGAATATGTGGGGCAGGCGGATGCCGAAGAGATGACGCGCCGCCTCGCCAGGGAAGAAGGCATCTTTGCCGGTGTTTCTTCCGGCGGCGCCTTGTGCGTGGCGCTGCGCGTGGCCGCGGAGCTGAGGAACGCCACCATCGTCACCATCGTCTGCGACCGCGGCGACCGCTATCTCACGACCGGCGTCTTTCCGGATTAGCTTGGCGCCGATCCTCGCCTTCGACATCGAGACGGTGCCCGACTGCGCGGGTATCCGCCGCCTGTACGAGCTGCCGGAATCGCTGCCCGACGACGAAGTTGCCGAAGTCGCGTTGCAAAAGCGCCGCGCCGCCACCGGCGGCGATTTCCTGCAACCGCACTTGCAGCAAGTGGTCGCGATCGCATGCGTATTGCGCGACGGCGAGAGCATCCGCATCTGGTCGCTCGGTCGAATCGAGGATCCTGAACGCGCGCTGATCCAGCGCTTCTACGACGGGATCGAACGCTACACGCCGCAACTGGTGTCCTGGAACGGCGGAGGCTTCGATCTGCCGGTGCTGAACTACCGCGCGCTGCTGCACGGAGTCACTGCCGCGCGCTTCTGGGAGGCCGGCGACGAGGATCGCGATTTCCGCTGGAACAATTACACCAGCCGTTACCACACCCGCCATCTCGACTTGATGGACGTGCTGGCAATGTACCAGCCGCGCAACAACAGCCCGCTCGATGACGTCGCGCAGCTGGCCGGTCTGCCGGGAAAGATCGGCCTGCATGGCTCGGCAGTGTGGGACGAATTCCGCGCGGGCGGCATCCAGCGTATCCGCAGCTACTGCGAGGCGGACACGGCGAACACCTACCTGCTGTTCCTGCGCTTCCAGTTGCTGCGCGGCGCAGTCACGCTGGAGCACTACAAGCGCGAATGCGTCCTGTTGCGAAGCGCGCTGGACAAACTCGGACTGCCGCACTGGCAGGAGTTCCTGTCGCGCTGGAACGACCCGCTGCTACGCGAGTGACGCCCCCGCAACTGCTGAGTCTTGACATCGAGTCCCTCGATTCGGAGGGACGCGGCGTGGCGCGAAATCTTGGCAAGGTCGTCTTCGTCGAAGGCGCGCTGCCCGGAGAACGGGTTACAGCCCGGATCTTGCGTCGCGGCAATTCCTACGATCAGGCGAGCACTGTCGAAGTGCTGCGTGAGAGTGCCGGCCGACGCGTTCCGCGCTGCCCGAATTTCGGCGTGTGCGGCGGTTGTGCGACCCAGCACGCGGACCTGCGTACACAGATGGCGGCCAAGCAGCGCTGGCTCGAGGACAACCTGCAGCGCATCGGCAAGGTTGGCGCCGAGACGCTGCTGCCGATCGTCTATGGAGAGGAGTGGGGCTACCGACAACGAGCCCGCATGACGGCCCGTTACGTGGTGCAAAGAGGCGGCGCACTGGTGGGTTTTCACGAAAAGAAATCCAGCCACGTCGCCGACATGCGGCAATGCGAGAACCTGCCGCCGCGCATATCGCGCCTGATTCCGTTGCTGCGCGGTCTGATCGAAACGCTGGACATGCGTGAACGCCTGCCGCAAATCGAAATCGCCGTGGGCGCCCGCGTGGATGTGCTCGTGGTGCGCAATCTCGACCCCGTAACCGTCGGCGACGCGGACAAGCTGCGCGCTTTTGCCGTGCGCGAGGGCGTCTGGCTGTGGCTGCAGCCCAAGGGTCCGGCGACCGCGGCGCCGTTTCATCCGCTCTCGATGCCGGAGCTCGACTACACATTGCCCGAATTCGGCGTGCGCATCGCATTCCGGCCAACCGACTTTACCCAGGTGAACCACTCCATCAACCGTATCCTCGTGCGTCGCGCGGTGCGCATGCTCGAGCCGCTGCCCGGCGAGCGCATCGCCGATCTGTTCTGCGGCGTGGGCAATTTCTCGCTGGCGATTGCGGCCAGCGGTGCGACAGTGTTCGGAGTCGAGGGCAGCGAGGAACTGGTCGGGCGGGCCCGCGGCAACGCCCGCGCCAACGCTCTGGCAGAGCGCGCGACGTTCGAGTCCGCGGATCTGTACAAGACGGATGCGACGATGCTCGCCGCCTGGGGGCCGTTCGACAAAATTCTGCTGGATCCGCCGCGCGACGGCGCGATCGACGTGATCAGGGCGCTACCCGAAGCCTGGCCGCGCCGGATCGTCTATGTATCCTGCGATCCGGCCACGCTCGCGCGCGATGCGGGCTTTCTCGTCAACGCGAAAGGGTTCACTTTGGCCGCGGCGGGGGTGGTAAACATGTTCCCGCACACCGCGCACGTCGAGTCGATCGCGCTCTTCGAGCGTGGATAAATCTTAGACTTTCCCTATCCAGAACTGGCTCCTGGAGCCGATTGCGAGCC
>JANNPJ010000816.1:0-1916 GCA_031400005.1 Kineosporiaceae bacterium
TGTCCTCCTCCATCAGTACGGCGATCATTCCTAGCACTCCGCTGACCTCGTGCACCGAACCGAAAGGGCTCTGCAGCGGGATGGGCCGCATCCGGGTGCTGAAAGAACCCAGGGCCACGGGGACGGTGACGATCTCTCCGTCGTCCACATCATGGTTGGGGAGGTCGCCCTGGTTTCCGGGCGTCCCCACAACCACCGAGCGGCCGGTGAGCTTGAACTGAGACGTCACCGATACGTGGTGCCCGTCAATACGGAAAAAGACGGTCCAGAGGTAAGGCTCGGCACTTCCGGGCCCGTCACCCTCATCGATGCAGTGCACCGACGAGAGGCGAATGCGTGCGGTTGCGTCAGTCATTTCACGACCACCTTCGGCAGAGTTTCGGATGCCGGATTCCCCGGACAAGCTCAGAGTGGCGATCCGGGCCCCGCGTGTCATGACCAGAATTGATAAGCAGGGGCGACCCTGGACCGTAGGCAGTTCTGCCTACGGTCGAGCGCGGGGGCCGGCACGTGGTCCGTACGATCAGATGCACACGGCCTGGGCGACCATGCCGGCGGCAGGTGGTGTTGTCATGGAGATGGACACGTAAGTGAGCGCCGACGAGGGAATCACTCCGTCCAGGAATGTCAGGCCCGAGTCGGTGATCGACCCACCCCCGCCGGCGCCGTGGGCCCGCGTGCCGGCCGGGCAGGCAACACCCGCGTCCGCGGTGGAACCGAGTGTGCCGATGGGCTCGTTGCTACCCACGAGACCGACTGGCCCGCACATGACGTGGGACTGGACGTACCACGTTCCAGTGTTGCCGCCGGCCTCACGAGCGGTTGCCCGGCCGATGTCACGCGGCCCGGACGTACGGACCAACTGGAGCGCTACGGCTCCTGTTTGCGCCCCGACGGGCACGATCTGGGCGCCGGCGCTGATGGCGCGCTTGCCGGCCGGACAGACCGCCTCCGCGTGTTGGAAGGTGGCCGACGATGCGGTGGCCGGCGATGACGTGGACGACGTGATGATGAGATCGATCTGGTTCGGGTTTGGCAAAGCGGCGCAGATGGCGTAGGGCTGAAGACTCCAACTGCCGGTGAAAGTCGGGTCGGTGCGGATCGCGGCGGCGAAGAAGTAGTTGCTGCCCGTTCGTGAAAAGGTCGGAGCAAGGATTGTCAGCGCTACGCGCCCCTGGCCGCCGGAAATGTGGGCACCTCCGCCGATGACCCAAGTGCCCGCGGGGCAGGACGCAGTTCGAGTCCGGGTCGTCGTCGTCTGGTACTGCGTGGGAAGCTGTGCGGTTCGCTGCACCTGGGGCAAGGGCGCCGCGCTCACCGTCGACAAGGTCTTCGCGGTGGCCGGGGTCGCTGCCAGGGCGGCGAGGAATACGCTGAGCATGACGGTGAGGATGAGATGTCGTTTCATGATATGGCTCTCTCTCATTGACGGAGTGGCATTATTTGTCGGTCCCAAGGCTTACGCGTTCTCCATTCCATTGCTGGTCCCATCGCGGCTAACGCCGGGTGGTACTCACTTGGTCTTGATCGCTACGGTCCCGCTTATCTTGTTCTGTGAATAGACGCAGGTGTAGTCATGAGTGCCGACCTCGGTAAAGGTGAATTGGTGACTCTCGCCCGGCGGAATGCTCATAGTGGAGGCTGAGTCCCAGCTTGGCGGGTCCGGGCTGATGTCGAGGCTCATGCTTTCGGGCGAGTCATTGACCCACTTCACCTTTCGACCGACGACCGATGATGCATCCGGTCCGGACTGGTACGTGCCTCCCTCGGGGGCCACCGAGCAGGAGATCACTATGGGTTCGGTTTCTTTATTCGTTCCGGCACCGCTCCCGTTCTCACCCCCCGGGTCCGTGCCGCCCGTCCCGCTGCTACCGGCACCCGGCTGGTCATCGTCATTCGTGCTGCTGCCACCTGTG
>JANNPJ010000040.1:0-1888 GCA_031400005.1 Kineosporiaceae bacterium
GTCATCATCAAGGCGACAGCGCTCCAGGAGATGACCAACAAGGCCCTGCGCAAGAAGGGCTCGCCCTACCGGATCGCCGAGATCTCCATCTCAGCCTCGATCCCGCCGGCGGTCAGCTTTGCGATCAGTCGGCTCGATGACGAACCCGAGGCGGTCGGCGATGGGGTCGTGTCGTCCAGCGAGCTGGTAGAACTGACCGCCGATACCGGTGATCTTGTGCTGGCGCTCGACGGGACGACCGTCGATGAGGGTGCGGCCGCGGCGGCCGACGCCGAAACTCGCGGCGCCTTGCCACCGAGCGGCATCTCCTCTGGCGGGTAGTTCGGGACCGCGAAGGACGTCTCCTGCGGGTCTCACACCGCGCGGCTGTCGAAACGTCTCACCGGGTGGTCAACGATTGAGGGCAATCAGGCCAGACCACGTTGTGACGGCGGTGGCGATTAACACGACCGGTGCAAGGAACCACCTTAACATCGCAGCTTTGCGAGCCGCCTCTACCTCCTCGTGGACCGAGGGTGTGATCAGTGCGCGAACGCGACCGAACGACTCACCGGTGAGGATGAGGAACCCGGTCAGTGAGTCGGCCTTCCGATGAGACTTGTGATCGGGCTTAAGCAAGCCTCGATCGATCGCCAGTCGTAAGAAGCGAGTGGTCGCCGAACTCGCCCACCGCTCGACGATGTAGCCGACCAGAACCATGGCAATCAACCACGCGAATGCAATCACACGCCACTCCGTTTGTTAGAAGGGCCCGCCAGATGTCGACCCAGCCAGGAAGTCGACCAAGGCGCCTTGAATGAAGCCGATCGGATCAATGGACTGGACCTGAGTGGTCCCTTGGATCACGTGGAACTCGTACGGACCAGCGACCGGTATCACTGAAATCTGGACGCTCCCCTGCGCCCCGACTTGAACGGTGATCGTCGGCTGCCCGTTCGCGCCCGTCCCGGACACGACATCAAGACCGCCAGACACCCTTGAGGAACCGGCAGAACCGCCAATGGTCGTTCCTGCTCCGGATAGGTCGAATACGGACGGGGCGTTTGACCCTAGAAACACTCCTCCGAGGGTAACGTCCACGCCCGTGCCGTACCCCGATGCGCCGCTCCAGGCAAACGCGAACTGGCCATTCAGATCCATTACCAGGCAGAACGCGTACTGCTCGTAATGGCCAGGCACCCCTCCGCCAGCGGTGCCACAGAAGCCGGCAACTCCGGAGAGCACCTTCGACTTCGACGTGCCCTTCGGACCGGCTCCGGCCATCCCGCCGCCGCCCGGGGCCGCGAGGCCGCTCGGATCCGACATGGTCGCCGGGTTGTTGTGGACATAGCCGTAGCGGTTGAGGCTGAGCGGGGATGCGCTGAAGCCGGCGAACGGGTCGCGACTCATGAACCGCCCGATGGATGGATCGTAGTGGCGCGCGCGCAGGTAGGTGAGGCCACTGGCGTCGAGCGGCTCGCCGGTGTAGCGGAACGGCGAGCCGGCGCTTCCGGTGGAGGCGGTCGGGATGCCGAACTCGTCGGTCCGGTAGGTGGCGATGACGGCGCCTGTGATGTCGGTCACCGCGCGGATGGAGTTCAGGCGGTCGGCATGCTGGACCTCGATGCTCGTGCCTGATACGGCGTAGGCGAGGCCCAGGCCCCAGACGTATTTGCGGCTGCCGTCGTCGATGGTCACCGGCAGTGAGGCCGTCGGATCGGTCACCTGCCGGATGACCGGGCCGGTCCCGACCTGGCGAGTGAAGCGCACCCCGTCGCCGTCATAGGTCGAGGTCTCAGTCGTGCCCGCCACGGTGGCGGTCTTGAGGCGGTTGGCCTGGTCGTAGGTGAAGGTGTCGGTGCCCCGGACGGTGGTCGCGCCGGTGGCATTGACGCTGATGGCTGTCGCC
>JANNPJ010000069.1:0-1607 GCA_031400005.1 Kineosporiaceae bacterium
GGGTTGCCCGGGATGGACGGCACGACCGTCTGTCGGGAATTGCGGACGTTCTCCGACTGCTACGTGATCATGTTGACCGCTCGCACCGACGAGCGGGACAAACTCGCCGGATTGTCGATCGGGGCTGACGACTATCTGACCAAGCCGTTCAGCCCTCGAGAACTGCTCGCTCGCGCCCAGGCGATGCTGCGGCGACCTCGCCGGGGGACGGGTGCGCCAGGCTCCATGTCACCGCTGGTGTTCGGCCGCCTGCTGATCGATCTCGACAGGCGTGAGATACGCCTGGACGGTGTTCCGATCGAGGTGACACGTATCGAGTTTTCCCTGCTGGCCGCGCTGGCTGCCCGGCCGGCGCATGCTTTCAGCCGCCGTGACCTGATCGAGGCGGTGTGGGGACCGAATTACGTGAGTGACGAGCACCTTGTCGATGTCCATGTCCGTAACCTGCGTCGGCGCCTGGGAGAGGACGCCGCGGACCCGAAATTCATCCGTACCGTGCGGGGGGTCGGTTACGGGATGGGAGAAGGAACGTGATGGCGATCCCCCGGACGAGCCTGGCCATGCGTTTCCTCCTGGCCATGGTCTTCGTGGCGCTCACCGGCGGGGCCGCGGCTGCTGCTTTCGGGGTCATTCTTGCTCCCGGTCTCTTTCATGATCACCTGCATGAAGCGCTTCCTACCGTCTCCACCCCGGTCGTGGAGGCGGCCGACGCTGCCTTCTGGTCCGCCAATGCCATCGGTATTGCGTTCGCCGTTCCGGCGGCCCTGCTGGCCTGCCTCGTCGCCAGCTACGTCCTGAGCCTGCGGCTACGGCGCTCCACCCGTCCGCTGGCGATCGCCGCCGCCGAGGTCGCGGGAGGCCGCTACGGCGTCCGGGTCAGTGCCGATGGACTCGGCAGCGAATTCGATGAGCTGATCGCGGCGTTCAATCACATGGCGATGAGGCTGCAGCGAACAGAAGAGAGCCGCCGCCGACTGCTCGCCGATGTGACTCATGAACTGCGCACACCGGTGGCCACCATCGCAGCGTATGTCGAGGGCCTGGAGGACGGCATCGCGACCCTGGACGCCGAGACCAGGAGCATTCTCAAAGCCCAGGCGGCACGACTGGCCCGCCTCACCGACGACATGGCAGCTGTCTCACTCGCCGATGAGCACCAACCCTCCCTCCAGGTCAAACGGACGGAGACCGCGGATCTCGTACGAACCGCAGCCGCATCGTTCTCCGATCGGATCGCTGCCAAAGACGTGACTCTCAGCCTCGCGATCGCTGGCTCAATACCCCCCGTGGACATCGACCCTGACCGGATCGGTCAGGTCCTGACCAACCTGCTGGATAACGCGCTGCGTCACACGGCCACCGGTGGATCCATCACCGTGGCCGCCCAGTCCAACGGCGGCGACATTGAACTCTCGGTCACCGATACCGGCGACGGAATCGGGGCCGAACACCTGCCCTTCGTCTTTGATCGCTTTTACCGGGTAGACACCGCCCGCACCCGTTCCGACGGCAGCGGTTCGGGCATCGGCCTAGCCATCGCGAAAAGCCTAATCGAGACACACGGAGGGTCCATCCGGGCACTCAGCCCAGGCCCGGGCCACGGATCC